>JBHHYI010000003.1:0-60110 GCA_046757525.1 bacterium
ATGCAACCAGTGCGGAGGAGATTGAAAATCTGGAAGAATATGTGGGCCAGAAGGCCGTGGTGACAAGAGCGATAACTCTAAACAAAAAAGGCAAAGTGCAGTTTCACGGCACCGACTGGGAGGCAGAGGCCTACGAAAACCTTGCGGAAGGCACTGCCGTGGATAAGGCATCCGATCCCTGGGGTGTAAAGGTGACACGGTATGAAGTCAAGAACATCGTGCCGCCGCAGAGCATAAAGGATGCCATGGAAAAGCAGATGCGTGCTGTGCGGGAAAAACGCGCCATGATCGCAGAATCGGAAGGGGACAAACAGGCCAAGATTAACCGGGCAGAGGGGGACAAGCAGGAAGCGATTGCGCGTTCGGAAGGCGAAAAACAGCGACGGATCAACGAAGCGGAAGGCCGAGCGAAAGAAATCGAAAGTGTGGCCGTAGCAACGGCCAATGGCATTCGAGAGATTGCCGAAGCCATCAACCAACAAGGTGGCTTGAACGCGGTAAACATGCGCATCGCCGAACAATACTTGAGTGAATTCGGCAAGCTGGCCAAGGCCAACAATTCCATGATCATTCCTTCAAACCTGTCCGATTTAGCCGGAATAATCAAGGCGGCGACCTCCGTGATCCAATCTCAAAAGAATAGTCAGGAGGTACAGGCGTAAACTCCAGGTGTGGTAGCAGGCCCACGGCTGATGGCTACGGGTGTCTGCTTTCCCAGGCACAGACGATGACGTGCGACTCCCGGGGACCGTGCACACCCAGAAACAGTTTCATTTCGATGTCGGCCGTGCGGCTCGGCCCTGAGATGAAGGTCAGGTTGCAGTAGCGCGGATGCTGCTTGTGTATTTCGCGTATTCTCGGTGCGGTTTCGGCCAGAGAAGGTACGATGTGTGCAGCGGGGACAAACGCGATGTGCACGCGCGGCAACGTGGACACGAGACGGTGGCTGTCTTCGGTGGTGACCTCCACGATGGTGCCGGTAAAAGCAATGGCAAATGCAGCGGTGGAAATCCCCACATCCGCCTGATTGATGGCGTGTGCGATTCCAGGCAAATGGTCGTCAATCGCCACTGTCCCAACGTTCATCCGGGACAAACGCCGCTGCACTTTCGTCTCCAGGTTCTCTGGCAGCGGAGCCAAAACGGCCGTGCTGCACTCACTGCTCGAAATGATGTCCCCCACATGCTCAACCGCTTGATCCAGGCTTTCGGCTAAATACACGCAGCCAGCAAGCTTCTCATAGTTCTGTTTGAAAAGAGAATAGTGGTCCGCAGTCATGATCTAAGATGATCGTAGCCTTTATCCTGGAGCGGAATTCTCTGGCCGGATGTTCGTTTCAAACTAATACCCGCTGGCTCTTCGACGACCTTCCCAATTTGCGTGCAAGCCATGCCAAACTTTTCTTGAAAAAGCGTTGCCAATTTTTGCCCATCTGTCTCCCGGGCGCTGAAAAGCAACTCAAAGTCCTCGCCGCCGTTCAAGGCATACTCTGAAGAAGTCTCTCCCAACAACTCAGCAATCGCCCGGGTGTCCTGATCGAGCGGAATGTTCTGTTCAAATAGCACGGCCCCGACTCTGCTACTGGCGCAAATGTGGTGAACCTCGGCAGCGAGGCCGTCGCTGATATCGATCATGGCGTGGAGGCTGAACTGTTCGACCAAAAAACGCGCCTCATTCAGCCGGGGCTCGGGCTTCAGGTGTTTGTGCACCGCGGCCGGAAATTTTTCCACCAGCGAGGCGTCAGCCGCAGTGAGGACTTTCAATCCTGCACAGGCCGCCCCTAACGTGCCGGTGACAAACAGGGCATCGCCGACTTTGGCATTGCTGCGACAGGCTACCTGCCGTGCAGCAGCCTGACCGATTACAGCAAGCGAAAGGTAGAGTCGGTCTGGAGCGCGGGTGGTGTCGCCGCCGATGATAGCCACCTGATATTTGTCCGTCAAAGCCTTCATGCCACGATACAGCTCCTCAACCGATTCTACTTGCAAAGTTCGTGGCAGCCCTAAGGCGACCAGTACAAAGCTGGGCCAGCCACCCATGGCGGCGATGTCGCTGAGATTCACCGCCATCGCCCGCCAGCCCAGATCGTAAAAGGTAAAATAGCTCAGGTTGAAATGCACCCCCTCGATCAGGGTGTCTGTGGAAAGAAGTAGGGTTTGGTCATTCGCGGTTCTCAAGACGGCGCAGTCGTCGCCTATTCCCGCTATAATATCTTCGGCCGAGACCTGAACGATTTCCTTGATGCGCTGGATCAGGCCAAACTCGCCAAGTTGCTGCAAGTCCATGAATCAGCTAATCCGAACGAAGACGCGCCGGGTTCTGGGCCCGTCGAATTCGCAAAAGAAGAGAGCCTGCCAGGTTCCCAACAGCAACTGGCCGCCGCGAACCAGCACGGTAACAGAGGCGCCCATCATGCTGGCTTTGATGTGGGCGGCTGAATTGCCTTCGGCGTGCGCATAGCCATCCTCGAATGGCACCATCTTATTTAGCTCCATGATCATGTCTCGCACAACATCCGGGTCGGCCCCTTCGTTTATGGTAATTCCTGCCGTCGTATGTGGGACGTAGACCTGGCAGACGCCATCTTTCACGCCGCTTTCACCCACAACTCTTTGCACCGGTTGGGTAATCTTTACGAATTCAACCCGCTCATGGGTCTTTATGGAAAAATCTCTAATCATCGATGTAATACCTCTCATTCAAGAAAATGCCAGCGAACTCAATCTTAGGTCGATTGACCAGAAGAAATTCTTTGATCGTTTGGGGGGAGACGAAATAAGCGGTGCCGTAGTCGACCATCCGTTTGTTTTCCACCACGAGATGCTGAATGTCTTCCACTTGCAGTCTTTGACCTTCGGCGATAGGTTCGGTCACGGTTACGTAATTCAGAACGCTGAAAGGCACGCTTTTTACCAAACCGACAAAAGCTAACCGCGCTTTTCCCGACTCCTTCCTGATGCAAAACACCGGCCCCCCTGAGAAGCCCTTGCGCACCACTGCATCGACGGCCAGGGTGTTCGGATACGGAGACTCGCTGATCCAGCCGCCAGTCATCTGTTTGATTCCTTTGGGATAGCCAAACAAGAATACCCAATCGCCCCAGCTCAAGCTTTGGTCAAAGCCTAACGGATTGGAGAATTCGATGCCCAGCAAACTGGTGGTCTCAACTTGCAGCACCGCCAAATCGCGACGCTCATCGCGCACCACCACCCGAGCCCTGGCCCGCCAGCTACTCAAACCCCTGACTGAGATCTTCACTCCCTTGACAATATACCTGGCATAGAGAACGTCCGTGCTCGCCCCTTCTTCGTCCAAATAATAGAAGTCAATAGTATCTTTCGGGGCAACGAGGTGATTGCTGGTCAGAATGGTGTAGGTGGATCTCAACTTATTGTGTTGGAGGATGATCCCCCCGCCGGTTTTGCTTTGATCGTCGTATTCCACGCTGATGCCTGCATCGCCATTGGTGGCGTGCAACTTGTACTTGACCGGACTTTGAGGATCAGGAATGAATTGGCCATTTCGAGTCAAATAATGGTATTTGTGGATCTCATACCTGATTTCTGCAAGAACACCTACGATGGAAGGAGCTACGGACCGGATATCCACTTTGAGCTCATCAGAAACGAGAGAAACGCCTGTGTGTCTGGCCAGTTTGTGTCCGGCACAACCCGGCAAGACTATTGCAAGCATGCCAACCAGGTAGCTCCACAGGAAAGGACTTAAATAGCTGCGCGGCCTCATTTTTTGGTCACGATTTTTGGAATTAGTCTGTGGTTGAACTGAGGCAAATTCTCTTCCCCCAAACGATTGAGTTCTGCCAGCCCTTGCTCCACGCTTTCCACGATCGCTTCAACGTCGACGCCTAAAAAGGAAGGCTGAAACAGCTTCAGTTTCCACAGGGCGTTTTTGAAGTGCTTCTCAGCACCGTGATGAACTTCGCGATCCAGTTGGTGCAGCCCGGCAGCCACTTGAATGAGCCCCTGGAAAAAAATTCTGCTTCGTTCCGAATGGCGCAGCCAAACGGCTTCCCACGCTTCGTGGGATTCCCAGAATTTGCCGTTATTGAACAATACAATTCCGCGCTCGAAATCTTGCCAATCCGAAGCGCTCATTTGCAATTTGTCCAGATGGGAAAAATCCGTTTCCTGGATTCTCTTCTCAACCGTACTCATGATTAAAACGCTCTGTAATTCAAGAAGTTGCGATTAGCGGCGGAAGGCATGGCTTTAGCTAATGTTAGGGCTTCGCCTTTTCCCGGGCTGTCCAAGCAAGATCAATACTACCATGCAACAAATAATACCGTGCGATTTCAGAAGGTGACCCTCACCTTCACGCCAGATCGTTGGTGGTGAAGACTTCCAACATACCCCCTGTAAGTCCCCTCGAGAGGAACCCCACCCCCCTTGGTCCCCACTTCAGGGGAGTTAGGAGGGTGTATGCTTAGAATCTAAACTGGACAGTCGTGCCAATATGTGGTGTTCAAAATGGGACGGAATTGAAACCTTGCTGAAGTCTTTGACGGATGAATCCGCTACGAATACCCGACTTAGGAGGGTTCTGCCTTCTTCTCCAGGTCGCGACGCCTCGGTCGCACCGGCTGCTCTTCCTGTACTGGTTCTCGCTGCCACTGCTCTGCGACGATGTTTCGCATGGTCCATTCGGGAGCAATTTCATAAGCTTCCTCGAAGGCAAACATTTCTATGGTCTCCCAGGGGCAATACTTGGAGCAGAGCGTACATCCTATGCAGCGCGGCAGATCCACCTCTACCAGCTTGTGCACGGTCGCGTTCTCAGGGTCCGGCCCCGGAACCAGCTCAATGCAGTCCACGGGACAGAAATCTACACAAACCATGCAACCGGTACAGCCACCTTGATTTATGACCGCCAACTGTTTGGGTCTTCGCTTCACACGTAATTCTGCCGCCTTTTGGTACTTGGCTTCAATTAAGGGCATCGAACTTGATCTCCAGGTTGATTCAAAATGGCTTATTTGTCCAGCTTCGTTCTTAGTGCTTTGTAGAGTTCTTGAGCTTCGTTGTACAATTGCTTGCGCTTTTCGAATATCTGCACTTCTGCGCCGAAATTCTCATCCTCCCAGTAGTCGTCATCTACAAACTCCAGATCCTTGCCGATTAAGGCGAAATGCTCGTGTTTCAGATCAAAATAGGCCCTTTTCACGAACTTGAAATCATTCACCAACTGAGAGACTTCCCCTAAATCCTGCAAACTGTTGAGCTTCTTGTTCATCATGATTTCAAATATAAAACAAATTTTGAAGAAAGGCAATCAATTAATTGAAAACTAATTCATCTGGTATTTTCCGTTGCACCACTTTCGCGTGTATTTGAATCGCACCATGCAAGCAATTCTGGATTTGCTGGAGTCTAACCAGGCATACAAGCATTTCGTTTTCGACAGGCAGACGATCGTTTGGGAAGATTACCTGGAACTGTTCCCACAAGACCCGGAGCGCATTCAAAGGTTGGTATTTGAAGCAAATGAACGACCGTGCACAGGCCTTCCTGGAAAAGGCGCTGGAGCCCCTGGCCGTTTACACCTGGGCTTTCGTTTGACCTTATTTGATGTACCCCAAGCTGCGCAACTGCTGTTTTATTTTTTCATCAGAGGGTGAGCTGGTCAACGGTTCGCGAGCCTTGGAGTGGTTGGTTTCGTAGGTAGGAATGAATTTTACCGGATGGTCCTGCACGAAGGTGGCACGGAAGGCTTGTTGCAAGACCTTGCCGTCCATATCCTTGCCCACGGGCAGACCTAAGGCGTACAGAATGGTTGGGGTAATGTCCAGCACCGAAGCATTTTCAATCTTCGCATTCTTCTTGATTTGTTGGCCGGAGAGAATGATGATGCCTTCAGGGGCAGAGGTGTGATTGCCAGAAACCCAGAATTCCTCACCGTCTGCGGATTCAAAGCCGTGGTCGCTCAAGACCAGAACCAGGGTATTTTCATCTACCAAATCCAGGAACTTGCCCAAAATCTCGTCTGTGTAGACGTAGTAATTTGGAATCGTATCTTTGAATCTCGCCAGATTATCCGGCTGAACATCGGTGTAGTCTTGCGGCCGCAACCACCTCCAAAATGCATGTTGTACAGGGTCGACACCCTTGAGATACACGGCGAAAACCTGCGGACGGTATTTTTGGTAAAGATACATGCCTAAGTTCATCTTGTTGAGGTCGCGCAGATAGATCCACCCGAGATGGGACAACGCGGTGGGCACGGTGTTCTCAGGACGCTCGTGTTCATTTTCCACAGGTCTGATCCTTATGGATTCCCGCTGCCGCAGAACGCTTTGGCGTTCAGAACTGTCCAGGTGCACGAAGCGAAACAGGTCTTGCAAGCGGTCGAACTCACTGCCTGACAGCAACTGCTCTCGTATTTCTTTAGCCAGGGATTCGGGGTACGTCATGCCCTGGTCCCCGGTAACCGTCTCGTTAACTGTGTCCCACATGTACCTTTCGGACACGATGAATCCGGACACCTGATCCGCGGGCCAGGACGGCCACCAGCCAATCACTCCGACCGGAACATGGTACTCGTTGCAGATGTTCCAGAAGGCTTTTGTTTGTCTGAGACTGTTGCTGACCGGGATGGTTTCCAGGCCACAGAAATCTAAGAATTCAGTGGCCCCAAACATCAAAGGATAATAATTCCAGAATGTGGTTGACAGGGTTGGGATTTTACGAAAAACGAAATCCATAATGCCATGCTTCTGAAAAGTCTTGCCAGTCGCAATGGACGACCAAATCACCGGGGATTTGGTAGGCTTAAAGGTCTTCAGCTTACCGGAGACCCCGGAGTGGATCAGGCGGGCAAAATTGGGCACTTTGCCCGCAGCCACCAGGGAATCCAGAACTTGCCAGGTTGCTCCATCCACGCCAATGATGACGATTCGAGTAGCGTTCGCTTGTGCCCCGGACCGGCCAGACGCTAAACTCGCTGCCTGGACTTCGTCGGCTTTACTGCGTTTCAGGTGATGTACCGCGCTGAAAAAAGCAATCTCCAGGAGGTAAACGCCCACCAGCCAGGGAATCAGAGCTCTTGGTGCTATCCCCCGATTGGGATCTTTCCCGCCTGGAAAAAATCGCAGCAAGCCAAAAACCAGCAGAGTGGCCGCAGTCATGACCAGGACACAGAGGAGCACCATTCCGGGCGCACGAAATCCCTGAATAAATTTGAGGAAACTCGGAGTTGCACTGGGATCCAGCCTAATCATTACCAGAAAGGTCGCGGCAACCCAACCCGAAGTGGAAGCCACGACAAACTGTTTGGAGAAGCTCTTCCTTAACAAGCGGCTGAGAATAAGAATGAGTAGGGAATAAATTAGGCTTGCTGACATCCCCACTAACGCGTACACAAGCGCAGCATAGATTGGCAGAACGAAAATGTCCGGAAACATCTGGTGTAAGGCAAAAATAGTGTAAGCCCCGGCCGAAATCCCAAAGACAGCACCAACGCCGCAACCCGTCAAGACTGTATTCCTAAGATGCATATTTTCCCGATCCCTGTGTGAATAGGTAACAACAAAGTTTTATGCCAGTTCTCATATTATTATCGACGGAAGTAAATATGAGTTAAATAAGGTTAGCGTTAAAATACTGTACCATCAAAGGGAGTATGTGGGGAAAAGACTACCGGAGTACGGCAGAGGTTGTTGCTGATGAGAGAGGGAGGACCCCGACCAAGTGAAAAGGTCCGGGTCTTGAATGAGTTTTAGCCTACGTCAAATCTTCTCAGAAGGTTTTGCCATCGGTTCCCACGATCACGTGTGGGATTTTGTGCAGGTCCCAATCCAAAACCAGGCCTTTGGCGGTTCTCAGTGCGTGCTCTTTCGAGTACAGCTTTTCGACTAAGAAGAGGGCAGGTTCGTAACTGCGCGCACCGCCGACGGAGGTGATGAACCTGCCATCCGCGACGAAATTGGCGTCGAAGCGAACACTGACTCGAGGAAACATTTCAGAAAGACGTTTGCGATCAGCCGGAAAGGTGGTGACCGTGCGCCCGTCTACGGCGCCCGTTGCGGCCAGAGGAAAGGCACCATCGCACACGGTGATCACATACGAGGCCCGGGAGATGGCTCGCTTGAGCCAGCGCATCAATTCGGCATTTTGCAAATCCGCCGTCATGCTGGTTCCGGTGCTGGGGATGACCAGGATATCGATGGGTGGAACATCTTTAAAAGAGAAATCGGGAACCATGCGGATGCCTTCGAAAGTCGTGAAGGGCTTACCGTCTGGGGTTACAATAAAGCAGCGAATGTAATTGGTGGAATCGCGGTAGTAAGAATGCTGCAGCACATCGTACGGGGCCATGAGTTCTGAGTTGTACACCTTATCGACGCAGACGAACCCTGCGTTCAGGATTTGGCCCGTAGGGGAGGCAGCTTTCTCTGATGGATTCCCATTCTTAGCGAACAATCCCGTCATGGTTAAGGGGTTCAGCGATACAACGATTAACCCAAGTGCAAGGAGTACGCACAAAGCGATTCTAGTAGGATTGGTGAAAAGAGGACGAAAGTGGTTAATTACTGCTGAGTTGCTCTTAGATTTCATAGCAGGGCCCCTTAAGTGCAAATAATAACGTTTTCTGAGACCGCCTGCCCACGCTCCAACGGGTTCGCCGTTCAGGAATCGTGCGTAGCGCGGTGTGTCTGCAATGGTTAGTTGGGCTGCCTTCCCTTCACTTCAGAGTTGATTGCGACTTCCTGGCAAGGGTGGTCAGAACAATTGCCCCCGCCGCGCGGCCCACAACTGCCGGACTCACAATCAGCCCCAGCGCTGAAGACTTGTTTACGCTTTTTAGGGGGAGTCTTTGTTTGAAAATTATGCAGCTTCTTGGAGCTTTTTCGTTCTTCTATCCAATGATTGAATTACTTCTTGAATTGCGCCCACCTCATGTTTTTCAAAATATACCTCACCACATTGAATGCAAACCCAAGCTGGAATCTCATCAAGAGTCAAATGATAACCTTTTCGATCAATTTGAAACGGAGCGGACTTACGCTCCATTCTACCTTTGCAGTGAATACACTTCATTGTTTTTTCCTTGTTCTAAAATCATCTTTCCATTCAGTTGGATCGGGAAGATATGCAGTGATAATGGCCAAATAGTCATCTTTGGGTGAACAGACAACATGGATAGGCCGGGCACTTTTTCCAAAACCCAAAATCAGGCAACTGTGTCCGCGTGCATCTTCAGGATAGTCCTCAATTAATTCTCCAGTTTTAACGACTTCTCGCACCTCAGGTCCAGTTATCATTCTCTCAGGCAGTGACATTTGTCGAACAGCGTGTGGAAGGAATAGAAGCTTTTTCTCAGCAGGTTTCCGAACCAGAGTGAGTACACCACCTTGATGTGCCATAGACTAAATATAATGATAACAAGACCGCTTTGCAAGATGTAATTCCAAGAATGAATAATCTTTATGAAAAGGAATTTTCCAACTACGGGCATCGCGCCTTCCAACAAGGGCCTGGTCTTCTTCATTTATTGAATGGCGCCGGCTTTACCCGCAATCCTGCGTTCCAAATCTGCCACCGACTTTTTTGCCAATGCCGCAACGATTTGCTCCTGCGAGCTGTCAAAATCACGCAACAGCTCTTCCAAAGCAGCGGCCTTCGAGCCATCCTTAAGCGGGCTTGAGCCGCGTTGGTACGGGGCTGCTTTTTGCTCGTTCCAGATGCGCGGCTCACCCAAAAGATCGAGAATCAAATTGCGCGAAGCTACCATTCCAGTTGCTTATTTGTAATGGCGCAAACGAAATGAATACCGAGTGAATTCGAAGCGTGAATTCCCTCCTTACCAAAAGGCCTTGTTTCTTAAGGAGGAAATTTACCTTTCGACTTCGCTCAAGAACAAAAAAATCAAGTAGTTTGAATGCTCACAAGCTTGGAATGCACGCTGCCAAAGCGAGTCGAAAGGGTTAGCGCCTATTTTTTGAATCTATACTTCCTGATTTTCTTGAATAATTCGTATAAATCGCTTAATTCACGGAGAAGTCTGTCAATCTTTTTCATCTTTCAGTTTTTTTATGTCTACTTTATCTTGATCTGAATTACGCTTTTCCTTGAGCCAAACCAAATCCTCTTTTCTTACAACCTTAATCTCTCCTTCTTCTGACTCTGCCGTTAATGCCTTCTCAATAATTTCCCTATGTCTATCCTCATGTCCTAACAAAATATCCAGAATCAGGTATTCTTCTCCTTCTATTTTTGTGAATCTATGGAGAGTTATATTAGTCCTTTGGAAAGTCCAGGGCTGTGATTTCTCTTCGTAGCCTAAATTCAATAGTATCTCTTTTAACCTTTCAAAATCATTCGGGTCCAGAATGATATCAATATCCTTGGTAAACCTTGGCTGATCGTGAAATGCCATTGCGACTCCACCAACCAAGGCATATCTTAAGTTGTTTTCCTCTATTGCTTTTGCTATCTTAGGAAATTCGTCGAATACATTCATAATTTAGTTATAATGGACGCTGACGACAGGTGTAAGGTCGCTACTCCCATGTTCGGAATAATAGTTAAGCATCAATTCGCAGTCGAGTGTGTTCTCTACTTGCAAGGTATCTTTCACAGCACCGCACAGCTCACCGAAAAAACCGGCGCCAGCCAGTTGGCCAGCAATTGCCAGGAGTCGCCTTCATTGCGACTGTAGAAAATCTGTCCCGTGCTGGTACCGACATAAATGCCACAGGGATCGCAGGTGTCGGCACTCATGGCATGGCGGTAGACGTTCAGGTACGCATGCTGGTTGGGCAAGCCGCGGTCTAACCTCTGCCAGGTTTCTCCGCGATTCCGACTTCGGTAAACCGCAAACTCAGCATCGACCGGACAGCGAAATTCCGGAGAATCTTCCGGGATCACGTAGATTGTGTCGGGATCGTGCGGATGAATCTGCAGCGGGAACCCAAAGCGGGACGGCAGTGCCTCGCAAAGGTCGATCCATTGCCGGCCGCCGTCGTCGCTGCGATAGACCCCGCAGTGATTCTGCTGGTACAGAACATCCGGCTTGGCCGGGTGCGATTCCATGTGGTGCACGCACTGGCCAACTTCCGGGTACTTTTCCGGGATAAAATCCGCCAACACACCTTTGTTCCGGGGTTCCCAACTCTTGCCACCGTCGTCGGTACAAAACGCGCCGGCCGCTGAAATCCCAACGTACAGCTTGGCCGGCTCCCCGGGATGCAGACAAATGCTGTGCACCATCAGACCACCCATGCCCGGGAACCACTTCTCGCGGGTTGGGTGATTGCTCAAGCCAGCGATCTCGGACCAATTCTGTCCTCTGTCTTCCGACCGGAACAGGGCGCCGGGATCGACGCCGGCATAAAGTACGTCTGGTTCCGCCTCTATTCCGGGGGTCACACACCAGACCCTTTTCACCTTCTTATCGGAGCCCTCTGCAAATCGTACCCCCGATTCGGGTTCTTGCCAACTCCGACCAAAATCCTGGCTGATGCGCACATCCGAACCCCACCAGGTGCTGTTGACACAGGCATAAAGGACAGGGTCCACCCTTGCGTCGAAAACCATGTGGTGAACGTCGGTGCCTTTGAAAAAGGGACCTTGCATCTCCCATTTTTTGCGGTCCAAATCGCTGCTGAACAAAAAGCCCCCTTTGTGCGTGCCCACCACAAGGTAGACGCGTTGGTCATGACACATGGTTTTCCTCCTGAATTACTTGATTCTATGGATCAGGTAACACGGTCAAGAAGGTGAAATCGGAACAGTCGGAATCGACTCTTGTTCAACCCGGTAGGTAATAAGACCACGTACGTGTCGATTGGAAATTAGTTTCAAGCACCGCCATTTGCTTTCAACCAAAGGCCGCTTTAAGGAACTCCCGCTTCATACGGGCAATATGAGCGATGGAAATCTCTTTGGGACAAACCGCCTCGCATTCTGCATGATTTGAGCAATCGCCAAAACCTTCCTTGTCCATTTGCTCCACCATGTGGATGACGCGTCTCTTGCGCTCAGGGTGCCCTTGCGGCAAGAGGGCAAACTGGGAAATCTTTGCTGCCGTGAACAAAGAAGCTGAAGCGTTTGGACAGGCTGCCACACAGGCGCCACATCCGATGCAGGCTGCGGCATCCATGGCCTGATCGGCAATCTCTTTGGCAATCGGAATGGCGTTTCCATCCGGGGCGCCACCCACGTTCATTGAAATGTACCCTCCAGCCTGGATGATCCGGTCAAAGGCGCTGCGATCTACCACCAGGTCTTTGATGACGGGCAAGGCCCTGGCCCGCCAGGGTTCCACAGTGATGGTGTCCCCGTCCCTGAACTTGCGCATGTGAAGCTGGCAGACGGCTGTTGCGTGCTGGGGCCCATGGGCAATACCGTTGATGACCAGACTGCACATGCCGCAGATGCCTTCGCGGCAATCGTTGTCAAATTCGATTGGCTCATCGCCCTTTTTGATGAGGTCCTCATTGAGCACATCGAGCATTTCGAGAAATGACATGTCAGGCGAAACATCTTTTACCGTATAAGGGACCATTTCGCCACAACCTTGGGCATTTTTCTGCCGCCAGATTTTCAAATTTAGGGTCATGTTTTCCATGATCAGCTTCTTCTCCTTACTTATAGCTGCGTTGCGTTAACTTCACGTTTTCAAATTTGAGCTGCTCTTTATTGAGCCTGGGCTCTTTCCCCTCGCCGGTGTATTCCCATGTCGACACGTGGGAGAAGTTCTCATCGTCGCGCTGGGCTTCGCCTTCCGGGGTTTGGTACTCTTCGCGGAAATGGGCGCCACACGATTCTTTACGTTCCAGGGCGTCGCGGGCTAACAACTCACCGAGCTCGAAATAGTCGGCTACGCGACCGGCAAACTCCAAATTCTTGTTCAAGTTGGCGGCATCATCAGGGATGAGAAGATTCTGCCAAAATTCCTCCTTGAGCTTTGGAATAGCTTCCAGAGCTTGCTTGAGCCCTTTTTCATTGCGGGACATGCCGACATATTCCCAGATGAGATGACCGAGTTCGCGGTGAAATTCAAGCACTGTTTTCTTGCCTTTAATGGCTAACAGTTTCTTGATCTGGTTCTTGACCATTTCCTCCGTTTGCTTGAATTCGGGGGCGTCAGCGCTTCTCCCATTCGGTGCGATCCGGGCCAGATAGTCACCTATGGTGTACGGAATGACAAAATAGCCGTCGGCCAGACCCTGCATGAGAGCACTGGCGCCAAGACGATTGGCACCGTGATCGGAGAAATTCGCCTCACCCAGGACGAACAGCCCGGGAATGGTACTCATGAGATTATAATCAACCCACAAACCGCCCATGACGTAATGCGAGGCCGGATAAATGCGCATCGGCACCACATAGGGATTCTCGCCGGTGATGCGTTCGTACATGTCGAACAGGTTGCCGTATTTGTCTTTGATCGCCTCGACTCCCACGCGCCTGATGACATCGGCGAAGTCTAAATAGACCGCCAGGCCGGTCTCACCAACCCCGCGGCCTTCGTCGCAGACCATTTTGGCGTTGCGCGAAGCCACATCGCGCGGCACCAGGTTGCCAAAACTGGGGTATCTTCTCTCGAGATAGTAATCCCTTTCCTCCTCGGGAATCTGGTTTGGTGGCCGCGTGTCGCCTTTCTGTTTCGGAACCCACACCCGTCCGTCGTTGCGCAAACTCTCGCTCATCAAGGTCAGTTTGGATTGGTAGGTGCCGTGCACGGGAATGCAGGTCGGATGAATTTGTGTAAAACAGGGATTGGCGAAACAGGCACCCCGCTTGTAGCAGCGCCAGGCCGCAGTTGCATTGGAGTTTTTCGCGTTGGTTGAGAGATAAAAGATATTGCCGTAACCGCCAGTAGCCAAAACCACGGCGTCGCCTGCGTGCGAGTCGATCTGACCGTTTAAGAGATTCCGGGTCACAATGCCGCACGCCTGGCCATCTTTGACCACCAGGTCCAACATCTCGTGACGCGGATAAAGTGTAACCTTGCCCTGCTCTACCTGGCGCATGAGTGAGCTGTACGCGCCCAGCAGAAGCTGCTGTCCCGTTTGGCCGCGCGCGTAAAAGGTGCGCGACACCTGGGCACCCCCAAAAGATCGGTTGGCCAGGAGTCCGCCGTATTCGCGCGCAAACGGCACCCCCTGGGCAACACACTGGTCGATAATGTTGTTGCTGATTTGGGCCAATCGATAAACATTGGCCTCGCGAGAGCGGTAGTCGCCGCCTTTGACCGTGTCATAAAACAAGCGCCAGATGCTGTCGCCGTCGTTCGGGTAATTCTTAGCGGCATTGATTCCCCCCTGGGCCGCAATGCTGTGGGCGCGGCGAGGAGAATCCTGAATGCAGAAATTCTTGACGTTGTAACCCAATTCACCAAGGGTCGCGGCCGCAGCGCCCCCGGCCAAACCGGTCCCAACCACGATGACGGTGTACTTCCGCTTGTTGGCCGGATTCACCAGTTTGAGCGCAAATCTGTGCTTGTCCCACTTTTCCGCTAATGGACCCTCGGGTACTTTTGAATCAAGTTTCATAATTATGCTCCTGTGAAATAAATCCAAATGGGAATGCCAAGAAAGCCAACAGACAGAACAACTGCCACGATGATACCAATGGAATAGATCAGCGGCGTGTAGCGCGGATGATTGACGCCCAGGGACTGAAACGCGCTCCAGAAACCGTGGCGCAAATGAAATCCCAGAAAAATCATGGCGGCAACATACCAGACAACGTAACCAGGCTTTTGAAACACCTCCATCACTAAGCGGTGTAGGTCGCGCATCTGCGTCCCGTTGACGGTAGCAACGTAGCCCTCTTCAATGTTGGGTCCGTACTTGAAAGTCCAAAGATGAATGGCGATGAAGACAAAAGTCAGGAGACCCGTGTAAATCATAGTGGTAGAGGACGTGTTCTTTTTGCTGGGCTTACCTGCGTTGCCGGACTGCTGGTAACCCACTGGACGCGCTTTTTTCTTACCCAGAGCAACGGAAATCCCGGAGAGGACATGAAAAATTAAGAAGGCCAGCAAGATCAATTCGGCTACGACCAGAATCGACCCGAAGCTGAGGAGAAAATGGGAGTACTCGTTGAAGGGTTCCGGATTCTTGTTGAACAAGAGCAAATTGCCCGACAGATGTTCAACAAGAAAAACCACCATTGCCAGCCCGGTCAGGGCCATGACTATCTTCTTACCCACGGAATTTGACACGAACTTAGATAAGGGAAGCATCTTTGGCTCCAATCATTAATTGAAATTGTTACTCTGAAGAAATCAAATGGATAGCATTTTCCGGAGTTGAATATAATGCATTAGATTCTAAGAATCAAGGAAGATGATGACTTTTAGGGCCGTTGATTTCCCAGCCCCATTGGCCCTATCATCGCCCCAATTGCTAACTGACTAACGGCGAGGGAAACATTCTCGAAAGCAAGGATGGTACCGTATTAGACGGCTAATTTTTTTGCCTGAAGCAACACTTATTCGCCTCCTCCCAAGATAGGCATCTATGACTCTTTCGTTTCTGGTAATCTGTTCCGGGAGGCTTTCTGCGATCTTTTGACCATAATTCAGTAAAAGTCATATACTTTTAGAATACGTTTCATTCTTTCCATCTTATTTGAATCGTCAACTCCGTTGACTTGCTTTGCTGACTTATTCCTTGGCCAATCTTAACACCTCATTTTCAATTTCTTTCGAAATTCGAAAACCCGCTGATTTGAGTTTACCTAACACCTTTTCCACCGAATCAATAAGTTTTTCTTGTTTGGCTCTCAAAAGAACTCCCAAAAGCCCAGTGAACCTCAATTTCAAATTAGCGGCCACTTTTCTGGCCTTTTGGTCATCCAGGATTACCAGGCTGTCTTCGATTTCCACCGCAAGGGCAATCGTACTTGCTTCACCCAAATCAATCAGGGTATTTAAGATTTGCACATATTTCTTGTCCTGTAACAGTTCACCCGATAGCGATCGTTAAGGATATTTATCCTGAACGTAAATTAATAGGGAACATCTGTTCCCGCAGCAGTCTCGATGGGGATAAATATCCCGACTTAATGTGCGTTCAGCATAGACATACTGAACGATCCATCTACGGCCTGAACTGTTACCTTGTCCTTAACCTGTTTTACCTCGATCCAGTTTTCAATGCTTTTACCATACTCTTGGGAGACTCCAGCAGTAATGTAAACTTTTTTATAGAGGTCTCGCAAGATAGATAACATTTGAACGTTGTCTAACGCTATTAGACAACTTGAATCTGCAATGACCTTAGGCATTTTTGAAGTCTTTTTCTATGTCTTCGGCATCATAGTTAAAGATTGAGACATCGTAATTGCCGAGAAGCTCCATAAAAGTCCGCTTAGAAACCCCGGCTAATTCTGCTGCCTGTCCAAGTGACAGCTTGCCTTCCTCATACAACTTTGATGCAAGTATGAATTTTATTTCTTTCGTCTCAACATTGACGAAGTCAGGCAAGTGTATCTCCATAGTCTGCATGGCAATCTCTCCTTAAATTTTATCGAAATAGTAGCCATTCAAAAATAGAGAAAATCAGACTTCAAAGCAAGGAAATAATATAACATGGCCTTCTGAAGAACTGTAAAATTACTTCCATTAAGAACTATTACAGTGGAGTGCTAACTAACTTGCGACCAGAGTCTCGCAACTTATAGAGCAAGTGCCTCGGCTTAAAATCGTTTTTCTGGAATGTTCTCTTCCCCCCAATCCGCTTCTTTCTGCTTTCTTCGTTCCCGACCTTCCTCCCCAGGCGTTGCCAACCCTAAAACAACTCGCATGAAGAAACCTATTACGAATACATTAGTATTAAAACTGTGTTACATTTTCGATTTTGAGAAAATGTGGCCCTTTCTTTCCTGAACTTAAGAAACTTCACCACAGTTTTCTGCAAATAGGTTTTTAAGCAAGTTTCTGTAAATTAAGTAAATGGCATGGCGTGTTTTTTCCTGGTGCAGCCGTGGCATGCCTTTTGTGAGGGAGTCCGACAGGATATCCACATTCCCGCATGTCGAGCCAACAAACCTTTCAATCGAGACGCCGAAGGATGGATGACGAATACCAGGAACTGGTTCAAGAGATTCGGGCAGGCGACACCCGGGCCTTTGAAAGCGTTTTCCGGCACTATCAGCCGCGTTTGTTTCGTTTTCTCTGGCATCTGGTGCGCTCATCCGAGGTGGCTGAGGACCTGGTGCAAAGTCTCTTTTTGAATATCTGGAAAAACCGAAAGCAGTGGCACGTCAACAGTTCGCTCACCACCTACCTCTACCGCGCAGCAAAAAATGCGGCCTTGAATTACCTGCGTTCCCGGACTGCCCACAGCGCGGTTTGCGCAGACCTGGACCACCTGCCAGACAACGAGACGCGACCGGACCAGGACTACGACCAAAAAGAGTTGCGGGTGTTGGTGCAACAAGCCATCGATTCGCTGCCTCCGGGCTGCCGCACGGTGTTCGTTCTAAGCCGCTACGAAAATCTAAAATACCAGGACATTGCCGAGGTTTTGGACATTTCCGTCAAGACGGTCGAAAATCAAATGGGCCGGGCCTTGCGGTTGCTCAGACAAAAACTAACACCCTTCCTTAAACTCACAAAGTAAGAGTATTCTCAGGAATACGTTTTTTTTCAGGCAGAATAGGGGTTTTGCGGTGTCCTGTTGTCTATTAGGTTAGGACAATCAGATTTTAGTAGAGGAGGTTTACCGTGAAAAGAACACTCTCTGTGAATTTGCTGGCTATCTTTTGTCTGACTGGCCTGGCTTTGAAACCAATTTCGCTCCCCGCACAATCCATTTGGCTGAGACGCAGCCCAGAAAAAACCATTGCTATCGAAGTTCTTAAACCTAACTTCGCCGGAGAATTTAACACCACGTTCTTAACTTCCGCTGCATTTCTGTCAACACGAATCCCTTTAAACAAAAAATTAGTTTTTGTCGGTGAGCTGCCTTTTGCCAATGGCGGAATTGATTACCAATTGGGTCGGTTAGCATCCGGAGGCACTGTTGGCAATCCTTACTTAGGTCTCGAGATTCGACAGCCTACCTCGTCTGTGTTTGCCGAGATTGGGGTTCGACTGCCATTAGCTGCTGAGAACAACTTCGGCGCAGTCGTAGGAACACGAACGGATTTCGATCGTGCCGATGCGTTCATTGATCATACCTTGACGGTCAATGTGCTGATGAACTACCTCGAGAAAGACGCTTCAAACCTTTTCTTCAGATTGCGCCTGGGCGCCGCCTTTTTGAATAACATTCAAGGGCGCCTTGGTACAAGCGTTAACCTCTTGTACAGCGGACAAATCGGCTATGAAGTAGACCCATTCAATGTCATCGTAGGACTCTCGGGACGGTGGAATGTGAGCGAGGGTTTTTCTGGCTTTGGTCTGCGCGCGTCTCATCAGTTCGGGGTAGCGGCCAGTGTGCGTCTCGGGGTTGTTCAACCTGGTCTGCTCTTCAGGTTGCCGGTAGATGAAATTTTGAATGAAGCGGTTGACTACGTGGTCGGGCTGCATCTCGGTATTGATTGGCGTTGAGCTGAAACCCCCATTGAATGGAAAACGGATTTTGCAGTTTGGCTGCGTTAGAAATCAATAAGAATCTTCGTGAATGACAAAAGGACTCGCAGGGCCTTTACAAATAAATCGGTGGCATTCGGTGTTCTTCAGTGTTTAGTGTAATCGGGTTAAATGAGCATGAAAAGACCACATTCCGAACACAATCTCAATTTGATCGCTAAGATTCTCTCCAACAACGCCATCGAAGCTGAAAAGCGCAAGCTCTCCGGCAAGGATTCCAGAGACTTCGAGGAGTCTGAGAGAGTCTGGCAGTGGGCGGAACTGGTGCGCCCACCGCAGCCGCCTGAAGCGCAGTGGGCCAAAATCACCCGTTTCATTCAGGAAGAGAAACCCGCCACCATCCTCGAACTGCCAGCGAGACCCCAACGCAGAACAAGCTTCTACGTGCTGCGCATTGCTGCGGTGCTGCTGCTGGCAATCCTGTCGATTTGGACGGTGCGGGCGTTTCTTTTTTCAGAAGTAGCTGTGGCTACACAAAACGGGGAAAGACAGACGGTGCAATTGCCGGACGGTTCTGAAGTCGAATTGAACGCCGCCAGCCGTTTGACTTACTCAAAGAACTTCGCAAAAAAATCCCGCCGGGTCGCTTTGCAGGGCGAAGCTTTTTTCCAGGTTCGCAAGAATGAGCGCCCGTTCGTGGTTAGACTGAAAGCGGCGGAGGTGGAAGTCCTGGGTACGTCCTTCAACATTCGGGACCGGGGCGAGGAAACAACCGTGGTGGTTGCGCGCGGCCAGGTGGCCTTTACAACCCGGGCCAGGCCGGGCAACCGTGTCCTTCTGCACCGGGGAGAGATGAGCCGGATCGTTGAGGGTAGAGAACCGTCGCCACCGCAGCCGGTCGATCTGGACAACTACCTGGCCTGGCGCCAGGGACGGCTGGAGTTTGAACGCACGCCCCTCGACGAGGTGTTTGCCGAGTTGCAGCGCCAGTTTGACGTGCAGTTTCACTTCAGCAACCCCAATCTTAATGGACAGACTTTAACCGCATCGTTTCAAAAAGGGCAAAGCCTGGAAGAAATCCTCACCGCCATTTGCTTAACCCTCAATTGGGAATTTCACCAATCGCAGGACGTGGTTCAAATCGAGAATCCGGGAACGCAGCAATGAAAAGGGGCTGCCAACTCATTCTGCTTCTGCTAACGCTGGCGAGTTTGCGCGAGGCGCGGGCTCAAAGCCCTGGCCAGACCGTGGTGCCGCTTTCGAAACAACCTCCCCTGCAGCGAAAAATCACCTTGCGGCTAAACTCGGTCTCGCTGCGACAGGCTCTGGCGGCCATTGCACACCAGACCGGAATTAAATTCGTTTACCGCGACGACCTGTTGGACAGTCAAGGAAACATCGACTTGCAGGCCGAAGAAAGACCGATTGCGGACATTCTGGAACAACTGCTGCAAGACTCAAAGATCGGCTTTGTTGCCATTTCGCTGGAGCAGATCGTGCTGACCGAAAAGAAGCTCTTGCGACGAAAGTACGGCAGCGTGCGGGGCAAAGTGGTCGACGCCACCACCGGCGAACCGCTGCTCAACGCTAATGTGGAGGTTGTGGACACGCGCCTGGGTGCGGCCTCCGATTTGGGCGGCTATTTCAGGCTGCGCTTGCCGGCCGGGCAGCACGATCTCAGGGTCTCGGTGATCGGCTACCAGGCCGAAATGCGCCACAACGTGAAGGTCGCCGCAGGCAAGACCCGCTATTTGACCTTCCGGTTAAAACCGGCCGTTGTGCGCCTGCCGGAAGTGCAGGTGACCTCCAGCCGCAGCCAATTGCCGCAACAGTTGCAAGTAGAATCCAGCGTGTTGACGGTCCGGCGGTCACGCTTAACCGCCGTTCCAACCGTGGGAGAACCGGATTTGTTCAGGACTTTGCAGACCTTGCCGGGCGTCAGTGCCCCAAGCGACGTTTCCAACGAGCTGTTCATCCGCGGCGGCAGTTCGGACCAGAATCTGATTCTGCTGGACGGTGCGGTGGTGTACAATCCTTACCATCTTTTTGGCTTTGCCGGCGCCTTCAATCCCGACCTGGTGGAGCAGGTGAACCTCTCCCTCGGTGGCTTTTCGGCACGCTACGGCGACCGCCTGAGCTCGGTGATCGACATTCAGACCAAATCGATTTCTCCCAGCGGCATCAGCGGCTACGGCAACTTTAGTTTAATGAGCTCCAAAGTGACCCTGTTGGGCCGCTTGCACCCCAAAATTCATTGGGTCATGAGTGCGCGCCGGACCTACCATGACCTGGCGGCCGGCCTTTTTTTCAACCAGGACGTCCCTTACTATTTTTACGACCTCTACGGCAAGCTAACCATCCAACCCAATGCCAGCAACCTCCTGTTTGTCAGTGGGTTTTTCTCGCGGGACATCTTTTTGGATAAAAGACAAAGCAGGCGTGCGGACATAGACGATCCAACCTATTATCCGAACGAATCTGCCATTCCAAAAGATACGGGTTACACCAAACATCTGAAAAATCAATTTATCTGGGACAATCTGATTTTTAGCGCTCACTGGATTCATGAGTTCAGTGCAAAACTGCGTTTCGAGCTGCAAGCGTCTCAGAGTCGCAATCCCACCAACATTGGTTCAGACAATTATTTTGAGGCCGCTGCGAATGCCTCGCTGGCTACCCAAGAATACGTGAGAGTCTCCAATCAACGTTCGAACTTCTCGTCGGACTTTCGCACCAACAATAGGATTGTGGATCGAACCATCCGGGGGCATTGGTTCTTGAAGGCCTTCGCGAAACATCAAATGCGCTTGGGCGGCGGATACAGCAATATCCGCTTGAACTATCGCTGGGAAGAGCTATTCAATGAATTTAACGTAAGCGAATTACAGATTTTCTTCGATCAGGCG
The DNA here is from genome assembly GCA_046757525.1 of bacterium. GTDB lineage: Bacteria > Zhuqueibacterota > Zhuqueibacteria > Oceanimicrobiales > Oceanimicrobiaceae > JBHHYI01. The sequence continues at coordinate 21,414 of JBHHYI010000003.1, forward strand.
CCGGACAATTTTCAATTTGCGAGAAAGTTAGGCCAATACTACGTGTACGCCGAAGATTTGTGGCAACCCAACCGGCACCTGAGCATTCGGCCTGGCCTTCGCTTTGAGAAGAGGAGTTTCGTCAAAGGGTGGGCCATTGAACCGCGACTGAATTTAAGCTACCAATTGCAAAGCAACGCGATCCTGAAGGCCGCGTACGGGCATTTTCACCAGGGACTGGCGACGTCGCTGGAAGAGGGATTCTTGCAGTTGTTGCCGCTACCCTTTCCAACTGAAAGGGGGCTGTTGCTGGAGAGCGCGGACCATTTCATTCTGGGCCTGCAACTGAAGCGCAAGAGCTGGGAATTTAAGGCGGAAACTTATTACAAGCATTTGAATCATCTGATCAAAGCGACCGGCGGCCAACCAGAATTCGAACAAGGAACGGGCAAAGCCTACGGGGTAGAACTGGGCGTTAAAAAATTTGGCGACCGGTTGAACCTGGAAGTCAATTACACCCTCTCCTATGCCAAACGCCATTTCAACCAACTGGACTACTTTACTTCCTTTGACCAGAGGCACAATCTTTCGGCTTTTGGTCGCTACCATTTGGGAAAAAACTGGGCCTTCAATTTTCGCTGGGTCGTGGCCACAGGCCGCCCGTTTACCTCGGCTGACATCGAGCATTCTTTGCGCTTCTTCGACCCTTTGACCGGCGAATGGATTCCATTTGGGGAGTACCCCACTTCCAGTTCAGCGGACTTACGCGCCGTCAAGAATCGGGTGCGCTATCCCATCTACCACCGCTTAGACATCAGCTTCGTCAAGCGCATTCAAAAACGGGGTTGGGCCTTGCTGCCTTACATTCAAGTCGTCAACGTCTACTTTCGCAGAAACGTTTTCTGGTACGATTTCAGCATTGGCAACGATCAAACTTATAAACGCAAAGTCATCCCCATGATGCCCATCGTGCCGACCTTTGGGGTGAGTTTGGAGTTTTGAGGTGTTTGAATAAAAAGGTTCTGAGCTAACTCTAACTTGATTAATTTTGAAAGTTGAGGAAAGGTGTGACTGCAACAAACAGGGTTTCACAAAACGTGACAAATTGCAGCAAGACTTGTAGAGACGCACCGGCCAAATCCCCCTCTCTTGCAAGAGAGGGGGATTTAGGGGGTGAGTTCTGATGGACGAGCGCATAAAACAAACGGTCAGAAAGCTTAGAAAGGAGCAGACAAAAAGCGAGTCAATGTTTTGGCAGGCGGTTCGAAACCGGAAACTAAAGGGCAAGAAATTTCTAAGGCAGCACCCCATTTGCTTTGAGATAGACGGCAGAACACGATTTTTCATAGAGGACTTTTATTGTCATGAGAAGAGGTTTGTAGTGGAAATAGATGGTAAAATACACTTAAAGCAAAAAGATTACGATGCGTTGAGAACCCACATCATAAATGTCCTGGGTATGAAAGTGATTCGTTTTAAGAACGAGGAGATTGAGAGGAATTTGGAGGCGGTGCTCGAGTGCATTGGGGGGCATCTTTAACTCATCCCCAAGGGGCTGTCCAAAGATGGCCACTTTTGTGTCATTCCCGCGGAAGCGGGAATCTATAACCTGTTGATTTTTCTGGATTCCTGCTTTCACAGGAATGACAACCCCGGGGGCCTTCTTGACTTTTTGGACAGCCGCCTTTCAGGATCGGGCTTAGAGTTAGGTAAAGGGTGCGGGAGAAACAAACCATTCTAAAAAACATGTTTTGCCCCCATCCCGATTTTGAGAGCTCAAAATCGGGGTGGTTTGGACAAACACAGACCAGTCAGTTTTGCAATTATTTGAAACGTAATAAGTTAACAAATGGGTACAAATTGGGCAAAAGGAGGTCTTTAAAATGAAACCAAAATTCAATCTATTGGCCTTATGCCTCATCCTGGCCATTCTCGATCTAAGCTGTAGCAATGACTCAGGCATGAGCAGCAACGTCCTGCCTTTCACGGTGTCCGGCCGCCTGGTGCAGGTCTCCCAACAAGAAATCCCGTCGGATGCCGAGATCGTGGTGGCCTGGGATGTGGGCGGGTCGCCGGATTATGTTTACATCTTCGGCAAGGGCACCATCGTCAAAAACGCTGGTACCTTTTCTATTTCGTTCGACGGCAACCCGCCCGCACGTGCGCTCACCGGCGGCGTCCTGGGCGTGGGATTCGTACTGATTACCAACAAGGGTGCCTTTAGCAACAACGAAGAGTTTACCGAGGTTCCAACGGAGAATATTTTAGGCGCTGCGGCCAATTACGGGGTCATCTTCGTCAACGAGAGTCCCAACAAAGCGGCTGCTGACATGGAAAGAGATTGGCTGAAATCATTTAAATCAGGGTACAACGTGGGCAAGGGCATTAAGATCCCGGACGATTTCGACGGCTTTGAACCCGTGGACCCCACCACGGTAGAGGTGATCATCGATGACCTTGACAACCTCGAGTTTGTTAATTGGACTTAATCTGAACGAGGTTTTTGAAGTGCTGAGAAAACTTACTCTTTTGCTCTTGTTAGCAACCGGTTGCAGTCAAAATCCGGTGGTGGAAACGGACATTAACCAACTGGTGGTGCGCGGCGTCTTGAGTCCGGAATTCGACCACCAGACCATTTTAGTTGAACAAGGCACAAATATTTTGCTGACCGATGGTCTGAAGCAATCAGAATTAGCCAAACCGGTAGAAGAAGCCGTTGTGATCGTAAACAGCGACGGCCGGGAAGTCGTGTTTCAAGAAGTAGCACCCGGGGAATATCAGGACATCGCTACCCCCTTGAACGTTGAACCGGGGAAGACCTACTCTCTGAGGATTCAAGACAAACAGGGCCATCAGCTCAGTGCAAAAACCACTGTTCCCGGTCATTTTGAAATCGTTTTGCCGATTGAGGGAGCGAGCTATTTGCCATCGCAACAAATAGAGTTTAAGTGGCAGCCGAGTCCGCATGTTGGGATCTACGCTATCGGGCTGGTGCTACCCGAAGAGTGCGCCTATAGATTCGATGAGGAAAGGCGACAATTCAACTTTGTTCAAACTACAAAGAATACAGAAACGTCAATCCCATTCGTCAACTCATGTGCTGCCGACCAATCTGCGTTGAGATATTGGAGGGTTGTGGCTTACGATTCCGCCTTTGCGGCGTATCAATTCGGTTTCTTTCTTTTCGGCGACAATAGGCCTCGAGATTCCAATATCGAAGGCGGCCTGGGGGTATTCGGTTCCATGGTTTCGGACTCGGTGACCGTTGTTGCGGTAGACACTTCCTCGGCGTCTGAATGATTGAACAGCTATTCCCCACAAAAAAATTTGCAATACTCCTTGAAAATGATTATCTTTTAAGAAACGCTCCGCTCTTCGTAACGCAAACGTCTCGTTTGCGACGGCATTTCTTTCATGTAAAAGCACGCCAAGCGTGCACAGAGATTCAGTAGGAAAGCTTTCTCATACAGGGTGATTCAGTCACACGGATTTAATGGAAACAGAAGCCAATCCGATACAGCTTTTTAAGCAACTCTACGAACAAGTCTTTCAGGCCGATGTGCCTGAATCGTCCGCCATGACCCTGGCGACAGCCACGCCAGGCGGACGCCCTTCGGCACGAGTCGTGTTGCTGAAGGGTTTCGACGACCGCGGATTCGTGTTTTACACCAATTTAGCCAGCCGCAAGGCCGTCGACCTGCAAGCCAATCCCGTTGCAGCGTTGTGTTTTTATTGGGAGCAGATCCACTACCAGGTGCGCGTCGAAGGGTGGGTTGAACAGGTTACCGATGCGGAAGCCGATGCCTATTTTGCTACCAGACCGCGCGGCAGTCAGATCGGCGCCTGGGCTTCCAAACAGAGCGCCAGGCTCGAAAAGCGCGAAGCCTTAGAAGCCCAGATGCAGAAGTACACCAAGCGCTTTGAAGGTAAAGAAGTGCCTCGCCCCACTTTCTGGTCTGGCTACCGGCTGGTGCCTGAGCAAATAGAATTCTGGGAACGGAAAGAGAATAGATTGCACGCACGTACGTTGTTTGTGCGCCAAAATGAAACCTGGAAAGTTTGCCTGCTTAATCCATAATAATATCAGTTCTTAATTACAAAGGGTTGTCCGATGAGACTTTCGAAAACGGTACTCCGATTGATTTTTCTATTGGCATCATTGTTATTCGTTCTTATGGCTTCTCCCGCTTTCTCACAAAACCAATCTCAGCGTCTTTTGGGTGATTTTGAAGAGGGTTGGCATCAGAAGTGGATTGAGCGTAAATTTGCCGATCTGCCAACGCTCTACAAGGTCAGCACCGAAGACAGCAATTCCGTTCTCATGGCGACCAGCGCAAAGTCCGCCTCGGCGTTGTGGCGCATGTTGGAAATCCACGCCGGCAACATCGGGAAAATCGCCTGGCGTTGGAAGGTCGAGAGTAGTCTTTCGAAAAAAACGCAGGAAAAAACCAAAATAGGCGATGACTATGCAGCCCGAGTATTTGTGGTGTTTGGACCGCATTACAAAAGCTGGAAGACCCGCGCGATTTGCTATGTTTGGGCCGCCAAGGAACCCGTGGGAAGTGTTTACAGAAACCCGTATACCAACAGCGTCGCCACCGTCGTGGTGGAAAGCGGCAACGAACACAAAGATCAATGGATCAGCGAGAAAAGAAACTTCATTGACGACTACAAGAATTTCTTCAGGGGGGCACCCGAAATGGTCACCGCTGTTGCCATCATGGTCGATACGGAAAACACAGGCCAAAAAGCCACCGCCTGGTTTGATGACCTGGTCCTGGAAGTGGGGAACATTGAGCAAGAACAACCCGATACTAAACCGCGGCGTATTATCTTTAATAATTGATCGAAGCGACGTCTTCGGCCCTTCAACGCCCGGTGCGGCCCGTCTTCGTGCGGGAGCGACCGCGCCTCAGCGATTGCTTAAGATTGCAAATCAAAGCTTCGAACCTTGCAGGGTCTTTTGCGTATACCTCAATGAATTGACCTGTTGACTTCTCAATTGGAGGTTAGAATGGAAATCGCCGCCGTTCTGTTAGTTCTGGCATTTTTCTTGATTTTTTTCAAACTCTTCGCTCTTTTGTTTAAGGCCAGCCTGTTCGTGTTGAGTATTCCCCTTCAGATCATTGGAGCTCTTTTTGCTGCCGGCCTGGTGCTGTTATTGCTGCCTGTGGCAGTCATCGCAGGAGCCTTTGCCGCTCTCTTTGCTCCCTTCTTTGTTCTGGGGCCCTTTCTGCCACTCCTACTGGTATTGCTGGGAATCTTCCTGGTGGTAAAGAAGTAGACCGATCAAAAACTTGTTAACAGTCGGTCTCGTTGACAATCAGACTTTGGCATAAACAAGAACGCCGCTGAACGTCACAGCGGCGTTTTTGTACTTCAAAATAAAAAACCGAGTTTACTACACCGATTCGGGATTAGGGGAGTTACCGACCTCAGCGTAACTAAACTCGGTGTTTTAATCCTTTACAACTTTTGTGCCAAAACATTACCCACAACTGAAGCACCTACACAACTCGTTGCTTTTTAATAAATTAAAAAGCGAACTCAAACCAGGCCGTCCCATTCATGCACAGGTTGCCGGGCTCTGTCATTTCAAAATGAAACCCTGCCGAGTTTCATTTTGAAACTTACCTCAGGCAGTTCGGACCTGCAACACGTCCGTGTCGGTAAACAACACGTGGTCATGTAGATAGTGCATGAGCAAGAAGGTCAGAACGGTTATGTAGTACGATTGATCTTTGGATAAACCCACCACGTGCTGCAGAAACATGATGATGGCTACCGTGCTGACCGTAACCGCCACCACCGTCAGATAAAAAGCAATCCCGTTGTTGTTCTTTCGAGATATTTTCTTCACGAAGCTTGACGAAATCTCCCCGCGCTCGCTTCGGAGTCTGTTGATGTACCAGGTCAAGCCCAGATATTGAAATGAATGCCACGTGTTCATGCCTTGAAAAGCAACGTCCAAGTCATGAAACGTGGGAATCAAGAATGCCGAGAAGGCTGTAACGTAAATAAGCAAAACCTTAGGCCAAAGGACAGTACCTTCTTTGACTTCTTGCACGGTCTTCTTGGTAAAAAGAACCAGAAAAACTACAAAGATCAATACGAATAACATCCAAAACCAATCCCCTCGCAAGACCTCCGGAAACGGCATTTTGTTGCTGCCGATAACAAACGTGCCCCGCACCATCCGCCTAAAAGCGAGTGGATAAAGACTGGTGAGGACCACGGCATAGTCGATAACACGGGACTTCACAGAAAGCGTTTTGGGACTTTTGGTGTTGTAACATTCCACCAGGTAAACGATCTGGTGCAAAACATGGATAGAGGCCCAGAAAAAAAAGACCGTTAGCAGGATAATAAAGTTGCTCAGGCCAAGCCAAATGACGCCGACCGGGATCAACAGCGAACCCACCATGATTTTGGGATGGGTTTTGATAAAGGACTTCTCCATCGCGGTGCGGGTAAAAGTGGCATACATGTGAGGCCCACCAACCGCAACGGTAACCGCAAGGGCTACAACCGTTCTCACAGCGGCCTGCGAGATTCCCACAAAATTGTGCAGAATCAAATTAAGAACCAGTGGCAAGGCAATAAGAGAGGCACTCAGGATGATAAAGATCAAGTCCCACTGCTTGTTATAAATCCAATAGTTCCTTTCCGTTCGCAGGTCAGCGGCTTTGGCAGAAACCGCAAAAGAGTTTGTACTGATACCCATGTTTACCTCCTTTCCGTTTTATTTTAAGATCAAATAAATTTCTAATTGAACCGTTGCAAAAGTCGACGCAAGGTATACCCATCAAGTCGGCACCCGACCGATGAAAAAAATCGACGGCTTGTTTGGTCTTACGCCGGTTGGGCAAAGCAAGCGCATGCTTGAGGGTCTCTGGACAAAATGCCTGGACCTGGTGTTTTTAGCTTAAATCAGACACACTGGCCGACCATTTTGAGCTGAACCACAACTCATCACGATCTGAACAAATGTGTTTTTGAACAAAAGAGGAAAGGAAAATGATAAGGATTTAACTCAGTTTTGGACTCTAATTGGCTCCTCCCTCTCCAATCCTGAATCGAATAAAGTTCGAGCAATTTAATAAAATAATAATCTTAAAACAAGAATTAATTACAAAAAGTTAAATATTACTCTTCTCTAACAATGCCAACCACTCTCGGTATTCCAGAAGGACTTGTATAATAGAAATAAACTTCGACAGCCTTGCTTAGGGAATCAGGGTCGACCATTGATCCTGTGTGGTATTGTTGGAGCTTGGAATTTTCTTACAAAATATGCAAAAGTTGACGAGTCACACTATTAGAGCCTCCTCTGGTTCGCACCCGGAGTTAATTTTGTCTGGTCAAAGCAACGATCTGTGGGGCCGCTGTAGACTCAGAAGGGTAGTAGAAATGGAGTTCTAAATATTTCCCCCAGGAACCATGCTCGCCTCTCTTCGTTTGAATCTTGAAGGTCCAAATTCTTTCTTCCTCTCGAATATGGCCTGGGAAGTTCTCAATGGCTTGCTTGGTTTCACCCTCTAACGACAAATACGGTCGGGCTTTAACAACAAAATAATCGGTCAAATCCTGGTCCCGGTATTTTAGCTTATAGCGGTAGTATGTCTGTGCAGCCTTCTCAAACCCTCCCTGGACCGCTAAGTCTACGAATTCAATACCCTGGTGTTCCTCCTCGCCTGGGGTAAAGCGAAAATCGTCTAACGGATTTACTTTTCCGTACCAATAGCGACCCGTTTTGTCACGACGTTCGACAAGGGTCCTGATCACGTACTCTCTGTCCTGCGGGCGCGCATATTGTCCTGTCTCGACAATGGCACGAATCTGCTCGTCGGTGAACGACATGACAACTTTGGCGCCCCAAAATTCGTCCAATTCGGTAGCCTTTTGAAAAGCTGGGTTTGGCACAACAAACTTGTAATTGCCAGGATTGAACAGTCTGGATTCGAAATAGCCCACCGACGGGGTTATGATTTTGGGTTCTTTTTCCCAGGCACGGACCCAAAGACCCAAGGTAAACATTCTCAACGCAATTTTGCCCAAATCGAATCCCCCTTCATGTCCACGCGAGGTAGGTGCGGGCCCGGTGCCATCGCTGCCTAAGGAAGAAGCAAGCCCGGTGATATAATGTCGCAGGAACCGTTTGCCATTTTCGGTCACATACAAATCCAGGGTATTGAGCGCCATGGTATCGAACAAATTCAACCACGCCGCGATCACCTTGTACCCCCGCAGTTCCCGGCGGTGATGATGAGAAATGTGCTCATTGGCGTCGTCCTTGCGAACGCTGTTGTACCTGAATGGGCCCACCCGTTCTCCGTGTAAAGATTTCGCAGCCAGGGCTCGATAGGTTCCGTCAGGATTGGGCTCTGCCTGGTCCAATATTTTTCCAAGGTCCTCATATTTCATTGGAACATTGCGGCCCCAACGATTTCTAATCAACACGTGCTCACCAATGCGGAGTTGCTTGGCGTCGATGGCACACAAATAGGTTTCCGGAGTGTTGTAGCCAGCGCCGTAGACGAACTTTGTCGCGATGATCTCAGCCGCTGTGTTCAATTGCGGGAATCCCCTGGGGTCAAATCGCAGAATATAGACATCCTTTCGACGGTCCTTGATGACAAAGCCCGGGGCCTTGCCCACACCTTTCACACTAATAATGGTGAGAAGTCCGCTCAAGTCAGGACCTGATCCCCGATTTGGACCGCGTTTAAGCGCCTCCAGGCTCATGGGGTGGGCGCCATTGCGATTAGTAAACCAGGACGAATTGGGGACCTCACCCAAGGCATTTATGTTCTTAGCTTGCTTGTGGTGATTTGTGAGTTTGCGAACATGCCAGGTAACATTCACAAACTCATCGATCTCATTTCCAAAAATCTTGTCGATGGCGTCCCCGTAAAAGCTAACTCGATCTTCTTTGGGTTTGGGAATGTTTTCCGTATCGTTCTCTTCTGTGACGAGAGGCCGCCGGACGTAATATTTTCGAGAAGAACAATTCAGGCTGAAACACAGGAGTGGCAAAGCTACGACTGCCACCGACCACCTTCTTTGGTTCAGAATCTCCACCATGTCAAAGCTTCCGTAAATCTTCATTCAGGGAAAAGGAGAAGCGAATTCCTTCGGATCCTCGGGTGATTTCAACGATGGCCACCAAACCTCCTTTCTTTGAATGGAAGCGAAGGCCACCGCCAATAGCGTATTTGAAATCGTGCAAACTAAACCGGTCGAACAGGTCGGAAAACACGCGGCCCTCTTCGCCAAAGCCTACGGCGTCCACCACCGGGTAGATCGGAAACCGGTACTCAAGGCCGACGACCATGGAGTCGTTGTCGCGAAAGCGGCCAGATCGGAAGCCGCGGAACACGTTTCTACCACCCAAACTGCTCAGTCGAAAAAATGGCGTCTCTCTGTTGTTAAGGCCGTCTGTAATTTCAGTGCGGGCCCTTAACACCAGCACCCGGTTATAAAACAGGTGGACGTAGCGCCGCAGATCGAGGATGAACTTTCGATAGCCAAATTCGCTACCGCCGAGCTCCTTGGACAGTTCAAACGAAAAGTACGCCTCGCCGCCCCTGGTGGGGTTGCCCGTGCGGTTTCTGGAATCGCGATAAATGCTGAATACCAGAGAGCCCATTTCAGCCCCAAACAGACCTGGCACCTCGTCTGGCGAAAATACATCCTGGGTCGAAGGGGTGCTGGAATCTCGCCCTCTGAAGATGTCTACATTGCTGAAAACAAACCCTAAGCTAAAGATGAACTTCTCAATGAGATTGGACAGGATGGCGATCTGCAAATTGCTCTCCCGGTGCAGGTAGTTGGTTTCGTCCTGTTCCGGAGCATGGTTTCCGATGCCAAAAAAATCTTCATCAGGGAGTCTTTGATAGAAGCCTTGCAGCTCCAGTCCGAACTTGGAAGAGAATAGCCGAGGGTCGATTAAGCCACCGGAGAAGAATCTTCGCGACCTGAGGCCAAAAGTTCCGAGCGCGCGAAAGTCCAAGCCTTGCTTAGAAAAGTTGTCCTGGATGAAGGTCAGGCCGCCGCCCATGGCAGGTGTAAAAACAGGCCGGACCCGTCTGGTGCCGTCTTCGTTCGTCAGCAAATCCGTGGTTTTGAGCATCAGGGAATGGACATCGAAAAAACCCGCTGTTTTGCTGGCTCCCAAAAACAGCAATTTCAGCGGGAACACAATAATCTTACCCGGCAAGGCAACCAAATCTTCAACCAGGCTATCGCCTGTGTCGCGTTCCTCAACTGGGATTTGTTCTTTGGGAATCTCTTTGTCTTTTTTTCTTTCCTGTGCCCAACTGGACCCTAACAGTGAAATGAGCGTGAAGACGGTCAAGAGAATATTCGGTCGCAAAGGCATGGTCAAATGAATCTGGTGCAAATTTCTGAAAAAACTGCTGAGGACGACAATAGACGAAAGAAATTATGAACGATCAGTAAACAAGTTAATTTTATTTCAAGAAAATGCAAGCAAATATTTATCTTCATTTCTTTTTTGTAAGTCAAATTACATTTGTGTATTGAAATTTCTTTAGCCCTGTCGCCCTGTATCGGTTTTTTCAACCTTAGACAAAATGAGTCGCCGCTCAGAAACCAGGCCTTTAAAAGGTTGCCTAATTTACAAACAAACAACCACTAAAAGCAAATGAGTCCTGGAGATTTTTCCGATCCGCCGCAGTGGTTTGGCGACCCGCTTACATTTGGTACTATTCTTGCCTAAGAGGCTGAGCAATTAGCAGTCTGGTGAAATTCACTCAGGCCGTTGGTGGAGCCGGAAGGGAGTCCGGCTCAAAGTGAAACCTAAATGGGATGCGAGGATTTTATGACAAATAAACCAGGGAGTGGTTTGAAACATCTCGTCACGCGCTTCGTTGCTGCACTTTGCGTCGTTCACATGGCCTGTACCGCAGCGTGGACCCAAGGGTTAAACGTGTTGAATCCGGCGGACCGAGGCATCCCCTGGACCTCGGAATTCAATCCGGCTGTGATTTCATTTCAAGATGCCAAAATCTCCCTGGGTCTGAAGGTGCTGCACCTGGGCTTTGTGCCCGATGCCGCCATCGGTCTGAGTGAAAACCGTTTAAACATCAGCCTTCCTTTCTATTTGCCCAACCAGATCGGCGTGGGCCTAGACGTGCGCTATTTTTCCGCTGGTCTGTATTCCGAAGTGGCCGCCGCACTGCTGTTCAGCAGAGAAATGTTCTACCACTTTTCTTTGGGGACGAAAATTGGTTTGGAGCGCCGCTCCTACAACAAAGACAAGTTCAATGTGGTCGACCCGGACGACCCGGTGCTGATTGGAAATCTCGGCGTCAACAGTCTCAATCTCGGCTTTGGCATCTACTGGAATCCAGGCAACCTGGCCTTTGGCGTGGGCGTAGACCATGCCAACCGCTCCAACATCGGGGTCAAGAGCCGGGCCCTGCTGCCGCAAGAAATTTCTGGTGCAGTCGGTTACAAAATCGGCCTGTTGACACCCACGCTGGTTGTGCACGCCGACGGCACGCGCACCCGCGTCGGATTTTCCTTGACTGCCGCGCCCACGCAAGCCGGCACCTTCCGATTGGGTTATGAAAGCGGCATGCCGGTGAAGCTGGAGGCGAGTCTCAACCTTTCTAAAAACAATAACCTGCGTTACGGCATCGACTTGCCTACCGAAGGCACCCGAAAAGCTTCCGTTGGCTCGCATGAATTCACCTACAGTCACGTCTTTGCGCGAGAACCCGACATCGCTACCCCCGACCTCTTGCTTTCAACCCGTGAGCTGCGGGTTTTGCAGGAAACCGTGGTGCGCAGCATGCCGGCAAATCTGGACCTTGAACGCTTGGCTGCGGTTGCGGAACTCACCAACGATTTCGTCTCTCCGGACAGTCGAGCTGAAAATGTCGTGACGATTTCGGCAGGCGCTCTCAGTCAACACGAAGACCGGGCAGGCCGTCGGGAGCGCTTCACACGGCTTGCGGCGGAGATTTCCAAAATCGTGCAACAGAACCCCGATTTGAGACTCCTGCTGCGCACCGATGCCCGTTCAGTGGCAGACGCCCGTCTCTTGAAATATTACCTGCAACGTAAGAACCTGGTGAGCTTGGACAAGATTCAAATCGTCAAAAGCAGCGCTTCAGGGCCGGCAGACCTTGCCGGGTTCGAACCCGGCCATTTTACCGTGACCCGCAAAAGGCCGCAACTGTCGGCCAACACTCTGAACATTCGACTGCGCGTGCCTGGTAAAGTGCGCCGCACCAAGAAATGGCAGCTAAAAATATTCGACTCGCGGGGAAAACTGGTCAACACTTTTTCCTCTAAAGGCAACCTGCCCGAGATGCTGGTCTGGGACTGGCGGGACCGTCGCGGACATCTGGTGCCCCCTGGCAGGTACGCCTTCCAGGTGAGGGTTCAGACCAAGAGTGGGAAAATCAAAGTTTCAGATTTACAGCGGGTAACCGTTACGCAGATTCAGCGCACGGTCAAGCTCAAATTCAAAGCCGAACCCGTAGAACGAACCAGCGAATCTTTTCGCAAAAGAACAAGCATAAGTGGGCTTTAAACCAAAACCTCATCAAGAAAACTAAGGAGAATGATTGTGAAGCCAAACAATCGTAGCTTGCTGAACAAAAGAGGGCTGTTAGCCAGTTTATTTTGCATCTTAGTGCTCATGATTTTCTTGAGCACCACGGCGCAAAGTGTTGGAAAAAACAAGGGCGCTTCCAATTCCGGGCTTAGAAAGGCCGCTCAAACCGTTCCCACTGAAAATGTGGAGGAAGAATCCGGCCAGCAGGAGATGACAGTTTGGGACATCATCCAGATGACCGACTGGTTGTTCTGGCCGTTTGTGTTGATCTCTACTGTCGGGGTGCTGCTCATCGTTTTCCGCTCTTTGCTCGAATACCAGGAGAAAACGCGGGCTCAGAATCTGTTGAATCAACTGGTGCACGTACGCGATATGCGTTCGCTGCAGCGCGCGGTGCACCAAAGTCCCAAGAACCGTGCCTCGCGATTGTTCAAGCAGATAATTTCTACTTTTAACAAGACCGGACGCGCGGAGCCAATCCGGGAAGAGGCCAATCAGATACTAAATGCAGAACGCGACTCCTTTGAAACCTTCAACCGCGTGTTGGGCTTTCTCTCCGACACCGCCGGGGCTCTGGGTTTGTTAGGCACGGTGTGGGGCATCTTTGCAACCTTTCACGGCGGCAAGCTGGATGGCCCGACGATCTTGCGCGGCATGAGTATTTCGCTGGTGACCACTCTGGTCGGTCTCATCATCAGTTTGATCCTGAACTTTGGCGTGACCACGGTGTTTGCCATGTTCAACCGACACATTAGCCTACTGTCTTCAAGAGCCGAAGAAGTGCGTCAAGCTTTGCTGAACCTGGAAAAGAATACGCAAAGACGTCACGTGGAATCCGCCAGAAGAAGGCGTTCGCCCGAGGAAGTGGTTCGCGTCCACGAATATGAAATGGCCGACGACGACAACGGCACCATTCTTTGAGCTCCTTCGCAACGCAATCATTGGCCATGAAATACAATACGGTACAACTCAAAAGACTTGCGATTTCACCCGCATTAGGGCTGCTGTTCGCGGCTGGCATGACTCTGTTTTTAGCTAAAACTGCTGTCAGCGAAGAACAAGCCTCCAAACAATCGAATGCAGCGGCCACAGTCTGGATTGACGATTCGCAAACTCAGCTCGTCGAAGGCACCCAATTCGACGTCAACATCCTGATCGGTACCGAATTAGCTCCGGTCACCGGACTTTTTGGACTCAGCTTCGAGCTGCACTATTCCGACGACAAGTACTTTGAATTCATCGATCCCGTTGAAGCGGTGTCCGGTGCCTTTCTGGAGCCGGACACCTACACTTTTACCCGACACGAGCCTGAGAACAAGGTGTTCTTTCTGGCAGTGAGTCGCAAACGGGGGGCAGCGGGCCAAAGCGGGTACGGCCTGGTTCTGAGCTTGACGATCCAACTGAAGCAAGACGTCCCCGTGGGTTGGCAGACCTGTTTTGAAATCACCAACGTTTCTGCCAACGATTCGGTTGGCGCAAGCATTGCCGTGGAGGCCGGTTCAGAGGTCTGCTTCAATGCTGAAGAGCCGGCCATCGAGGTGATTCCCAACCCGTTCACGCCCAACGGGGACGGCTCCAACGACGCGGTTGAATTCAAGAGAGAAGGCGGCATCCCGGAGGATTGGACGATCCTGATCATGGACCGAGCGGGTCGAATCATTCGCCGCTTGACCGGTGGCCAGGACTTCTGGGACGGGCACGACCAGCAAGGACGCCTGATGCTGCCCGGCACCTATCTTTACACGGTCAACGACCACAGCCGGCTGGCCAAACGCGGGCTGTTATGGCTGATTCTTTAGTGGCAACTCATGCGCTTCAAGCATGGAGGATTTGAACATGAGGAACAATTCTGAATCGATTGCGAAAATGAGAGCTGGCAAGAATCTTTTGAGCAGGTCTCTGAGGCTTCCTTTAATCTGGCTGGCTGGGCTGCTGCTGATGGGTTTCTCGATCTTGCTGCCTGGAACGAATTCAGTAAAAGCGTGGCCCGGCGGCAACGAGGGTGCAACCCCACAACTGGCTACGGCCCTGCAATCCGTCAAATTAGAATACAACCAAATTGACGCCTCCGGATTCACCCAAATCGTTTCGTTCGTCACCGTCTCAGATGATTCCGGACTCACCATTGGCGGTCTCACCAAAGACAATTTTGAAGTGCGTGAAGATTCGGTGCGGGAATTGCCCATCGACGTGGTGGAGATTTCCAACGCCGCCGAAGGCGTTACCGTGGCCCTGGTTCTGGACCGCAGCGGCAGCATGCAAGGCCAACCGATCCAGGATGCCAAGACCGCGGCTTCCGGTTTCGTGCAATTGCTGCAGGACCAGGATCAGGCGGCTTTGGTGAGCTTCAACAATTTTGTCACCACCGATCAGGGTTTCACCAGCGACAAGAACGCGTTGACCGCGGCGATCCAGGCTCTGCAAGCCTTTGGGGGCACAGCGATTTACGACGCAGTCATTCAAGCTGCCGATCTCATAGAACCGCAGGAAGGCCGAAAGGCGATCATCCTCCTGACCGACGGCAAGGACACCAATAGCAAGAATTCTTTCCAGACTGCTTTGAACCGCGCCAAAGAAATCAATGTGCCCGTTTTCACCATTGGCCTGGCGCTCAGCCCGGGGAGTCCGGAAGAAAACGTGCTGATAACTCTGGCTAACGACACCGGCGGCCGCTATTTTCGCAGTGCCAGCTCCAGCGACTTGCAGGCCATTTATTCTGCCATTGCCGCGTTGTTGTTTCAACAATACCGCATCACTTACACAACTCACAATCCGACCACCGATGGTTCCTTGCGCCATGTGAAAATCGATGTGCAATACCAGGGATTCGCCAGTTACGATACGGCGTCCTACCGGGCCCCGGACCACGTGGTCACCATTGCAGCAACTACTACGGACCAGGTCAACCCGGGCCGGACCTTTACGATCAACCTGGAAATTCCACCAAGCAGCAAGTTTCTCTTTCACAAAATGAAGAACCTGCACGCTATACTACAATACGATCCTACGTATCTAAAGGTGAAACAGACCTTTGACCAAAACATCGATGCCGGTGCCTTGTTTGGCGCGGACACCGAACACACCTTGACGTTCAACGTCGACGAGGCCAACGGGGTCATTACTTTAGACCTGACCAAAGATCCCAATTCGGGTCTGATTGAGGGACGAGGGCAATTGGCAGCCATCACCTTTGAAGCCGCTGCTGATCTGCCGGACAGCACACGGCTGCAGTTCGACATCATCGATCATCTTGCCAGCGATATCAACGACTGGCCTATCGCTACCCGGGTCGAAAATCTCACGCTTTACAGCTACGGCAACATCGTCTGGCCCGGAGACACCAATGAAAACGGGAAAGTGGAGCTTACCGACGTCACGGTGCTCGGGGTCTACTGGAATATCGATGGGGACGGACGTCCCACCGAGCCCGATCCTCTGCGCTGGAAGTCGCAGCTCGCCGGCCATTATCCGGTCAGAGTGGCAGCGCATGCCGACGCCGACGGCAACGGCAACGTGAGCGAGCAAGATTTGATTCCCATCGGTTTGAATTGGGGCAAAACCACCGATTCCCCGGACACGACCACACAGCCCGTGCTTCTTCCCAAAAGCCAACCGCAAGGCACTCTAAGCCTGGCAGTTTCGTCCACAGGAGAGTCCGGGGTGTACACCGTGAAGTTGAGGTACGAAAGTTCTCAGCCGGAACAACTGTGTGGTGCCATGCTGCGCCTGCGCTACCCCAAAGGCCAACTGGAAATCGCGCAAGTGCAGCCCGGCAAAGACTGGCCGGGGCAGCCCTTGTTTATTTCGTCTAACGACCAGGCCAGGGCGTTGCTGGCCGCCGGGGTCATGCTCACGGCCGGCTCTCCGCTACTGCGCGGCAGCGGGGAAATCGCCCAATTCGTGGTTCATTCCGACTCGGAACCCGACTTGCAAGAGCTGATTTTTGAGAAGGTGGGCGTGGTTACACCCGATGGCACCTTACACGAATTGACCGTAGAAAACGCCTCCAATAGCAGCGACCAGGCGGCAAAATCCTTTGTCTTGTTTCCGGCCTATCCCAATCCGTTTAATCCCGCGACGCGACTGCGTTTTGCGTTACCTGAGGCCGGCGAAGTAGAGGTGCACATTTACAATGTGACCGGCCGCCTGGTCGTAAAATCGGAGCGGCAATCGTTCGAAGCTGGCGAACACTCCTGGGGCTGGGATGGCCGGGACCAGAACGGCAGTTCTGTGAGCAGCGGCATCTATTTCGTTCGGGTGCTGGCCACCACACCGGATGGCAAAAAATGGAGCAGCCAGCAAAAAATCACCATGATGAAATAAACTAAGGACAGGCATTATGGGCAAAGGCAGTTTGATGATTCGAATGATCGACATCGTGTTTATCCTGCTGTTTGGGTTTATCGCGGTCTCACAAATCAGCACGGCCAAATCGATTGAGCCCCCCAAGAGCAGCGAGGCCACCGACGCTGCGCCGGAAGGCACGCGCATCATCATCGTTGGGGTGCAAAAGGACGGTACCTTCCCAATTGACGCCGGGGATATCGTGTTCGAGAAACAGAGCAAGTTGCAGGAATATTTGGCGGAAGCCGCTTACCAAGCCCAAAACAGCGGCGAAAAATTGGGCGTGCGCATTCGCGCAAACTGGGATTCACCGCTGGAATACAGCATGGCCGTGGCCAAAATGTGCAAGCGTCTCGGCATCCCCAAAGGCCTGGATGTGGTCAAGATCACTTCGCTTTAGGAGGCAAGCTCATGAACCAGAATCGTTTGATGATTCGCTTGATCGACGTCGCTTTGCTCATATTGCTTGGTTTCATTGCCATCAGTCGTCTGAAAACCGAATACGTGGACTTACCCGCGGGTGGGAAAAACGCCCCTGAGATGAATCGAACTCAGAAAGCCACCCTCCATATTTACCGCAACAAGTTCATCTTTGTAGACCACGGAAGAAAGAAAAGCCTGAAGAATCTGCCGGATTTGGAAGCTGCGCTGGTGAACCGGAAGAATCGTTACGAACGTCGGCACGTGAAGCTGGTCGTCAATATTGAACCGCAAAAGTCCAGCATCATTCAAAATCTAATCGATGTTCTGGATATTTGTCAACGGAACCAAATTGAAAAGAATCTCGATTATGACAGCTTTAACTGAATACATTTCCAGCAAAGACAACCTGCTACCCATCTCCGCAATGTTGACAGGAGGCTTCCTGCTCCTGATTTTCGCGCTGGCACAGATATTGGCCTACACCACCTTCAAACCGGAACCGCTGCAAAAAAAGCTGGAAATCCGCGAACTGGTTAAATTGAGTTTTAAGCCCAAAGGCACGAAAACGCCGCGCAACAACTTCTTGAAACGAAACAAGAGCCTGGACCGGCCGAAAGCAAAGGTCAGCAAGGTCGAGCAGCCACAGGCGCGACCGACGCGACCCACTGTGGACGTGGCGGCGTTGATGCAGGGTTTGCAAAAAAACCAGCTTATTTCCAGGAAAAATTCCACGAACCGCAAATCAGCAAGGCCAAATGTGCAACAGGTAGCGGCCATCAGCACCAGTCACTCGCGCACCGCCGAGGAGGTCGACCTCAACAGCTTGCTCAGTGACCTGTCCAATCGGCCCTCCTCGTTTACAGCCGGACGGAAAGCGGTTTCAGGCGGCACGCAAGGTCCCGTGGTAAGCGTAGGCGGGGGCCCCTCAGCCGGCAGCGTTTCCAACGTTGACGGCAGCGCCCTTGCCGGGCGGGCAACGGTGCGCACCAGCCGCTCCAGTGGTACGGGCAGCGGCGGCCCCACCATTTCGCTGCCCGCGGGTTCTCCGGACGGCGGCGATGCTGCCCTCGACTTGCACGCCCTCATCAAATGGATGAAAGAACATCCGGGCGCCATTCCCAAATTGGTGCAGCACGAAATGGGTCACGCAGCCGGCGACCTCGCTTCGGCTGCAACCTTCAAGGCCAACAATCGAACCTACCACCTCTACCTGTCCTGCAATGAGGTGGAGCTGCTCCTGCGAATCTGTTTAGTTGAAGAAAACAAATTCACCTTGCTCAAAGATAACGGCATACGTGAAGAAAGCAATTATCTCACCGTTGGAGATGTGGTAAGAAACAACGGAAAAATTCAATCGCTCATTAGCTCACGGAAAGCTCCAGAACACAAAGCCGCAGCGTTTTACAGTATTTTCTGGAGCTGGTGGCAACAACAACTCCGCTGAGTCCGAGGGTCAGGGTTACCTGCTTTATTTTAGACAACTTAAAACTATTAATCATTAGAATCGAGGAAGGCTCTATGGTAAAAAAACGCCGCACATTCAGTGTATTTTCACTGGCTTTGTTATTAGCTCTGAGTCTGGGTTGCGCTTCGTCGGGCAAGCGAACCCGTCTGTCCATGCGAGTGCCCCCCGGCCTTGACAGCACCATGGTGGTCTACTCTTCAAGACTGGCTGACAACAATTTCGTCTCTTCCAAACGAGAGCGCGAGGCCAAACGGGCCGCTGAAGCGGGCAAAGAAAATCTGAACCGGGTCGATGAGTTTTGGGCTTATTTAGAACAGCGGGTGGGCAAAAGTAGCACTTTGTCCGGCGCAGACCAAGCTCAGTTCGACCGCGAACTGAGCCAGGGTGCGCAGGCGCTTGCCACCTGGAAGAAACTGACCAAGAATGGCCAGGACGAAAACGCCAGCGAGGCGGCCTGGAATTATTGCCTCCAAGCGCAAAAACATTTGGAGGAGGCGGTACGGATTAATCCATTTGACAAAAACAGCCGCATGCTCCTGTCGGTTGTCTATTACTACTTGCAGAATATTTTTGGCAAGCAAGGCAATTACCAGAAGGCCGTCGACGTCCTCGAACGGCTGGTCCGTATTGAAAAGGGCGAGCACGAACTCTTTCGCCTGTTGGCCGAAAACTACCAGGCCCTGGGCAAATACGATCTGGCTTTGAACAATTTCAAGAGGGCTTTGGCGGTCCTGATCAAAACCAGCTTCGCGGCCCCGCCCGATACCAGCATGATCTACTACTACACGTACGCTCAGGGAGATGTTTACGCGCGCATGTACGACGCGGTGCATGCCATCAAAACGTTCAAGGTGGCCAAATCCATCGCCCGCACCGAGCAAGAAAAGAGCGATGTGGACAACTACCTAAAATGGATTAGCTGGGACGGGGGTAACATCCGGGCCTCAGAGCAGTGGGACAAGATATTAGCTTTCGAATCCTCCAAGGACTACCCGAAAATGGTAAACGCCTGCAAAAAACTGTTGCCGGCACTGACGACGACCAAGGCGAAATTGAACGTGCAACATAAACTGGCGGTGGTCGAGTTTGAAATCTTAGGCCAACAAGCCCGGGCTGTCGAACGCATGCGCCGGGTTTTTGACCTGCTGCCCAGAAACAAGCTGCGTTCAGGGGACCCACAGATTCAGCCAATTTTGGACTCCTACGGTGCCATGCTGTACCGATTGGGCGTCGAGGCCATGGAAAAGCAAGACAAGAAAGTGGCGCTGGCTTATTTTAACAAAGCGGTCTCATTCGATTGGAATCAAATCGGCAAAGCCTATTTTGAGCTGGTCACCTTGTTGTGGAACGATCCGGACCAGGCCATTCAATTCGGCAAGAAAGCTTTGGCCAGCAATAGCGGACTTTCAAACGAAGAATCGTGCGAATTGATGTCTTTGATGACCAAAGCGCACAAGAGCGCCGGCCGTTACGATGAGGCCAGAAAATATTACAACAAGTGGAAACAATGCCAGGAGTAGACCATGACAAAGATCAAGAAATATCGATTGCTTGCGCTATTATCCATCTTAACCTTGTTGCTGTTTCTCGCTGGCCTGGCGCATGCACAGACGGCGGGCATTTCGGTTGACCAGTCTCTGGTGCAGTCCGTTACGGTGAAAAACAAGAGGTTGGTGAAGTTTTTCACGGAAGATTTTATGATTCCTGAGAAACAGGTTGCCTGGCTCAAGATTTACGATCTCAGCGGCGATGGCTTTGGCAACGGCGACCTGGCGCGCACCTTTCCCGGCGGCAAGATTTATCTGATCACCCCAGGAGAAAAGGCGCAAAGCCTTATGAACAAATGGAGCTTTGGCGGCAACATCAAGTTCACGGCCAACTCGACGGATAGTCCCGCGTTGTTTGAACAGGCTCCCGATTCTGTACGCGCCATGGGCGGCATATTTGCTGCACTACTAAAAGGCCTGCGCCGCAACTACAAAGGACTGCCCATAAAACTTTTTCTCGAACAGAATGACAACGTGACCGCCGTACAAATGTGGGGCTATAATCCCCAATTGATGCAATACCAGCCCGCGCCCGTGGCGAAAATGCCCGTAGAAAAACCAGTAATGAAATTGATCTACCTGGAAAAAACAGTCGTGGACAGCGTACTTTATACGCCAAAATAGCGGCAAGTGTAGGCCAACAAAATGTCTCAAAAATTGGTCGAGGAAAAATTTTGAGTTACGTAAAGGGTGTTGAGGTGTCTAAATTCACTTTCCACGCAGCCCACGCCAAGATATTTGAAATACGGACTCAAAATATTTTCGCGGTGCGGCGGGCTGTCCATCCAACGTTCTACCAAAGCCGCAGCAAATTCATGATAGGTGTAGGGCACGCCTTGATTCCGCCAGACATACCGATGCGCAACAATCTCCACTTGCGCTGGGTTGAAAACGATGGATAGGCGCCTGGTGATGGGATGAATGGCGATGTTTTCCCCGCCAAAGCCGTTACGTATGCCCACGTGCTGCAGTCGCTTCTTGATAGTTTTGTTGGTTGGGTTTGGCGAGACGTGGTCAAAATATCGCAACTGCACCATCTCTTCCGAATGCAAACGCGCGGCTTCGTGAAGTCGAAAGTTGTATCGTAGATCGCCCAGTCCCAACCTTTCTCTCTGGTAATTGGTTTCCTTAAAAATCGCCCAATCCAATAGTTCCAGATTTATCGAGTCAGGCTTGATTTCGGCCGTCTTGATGTACTCTCCTGCGTTCCCTTGCTCAAACTGCTCAAACAGGTCGCGTTTGTACTTCCACTCCGACCCGCACGAGACCGAAAGAACTGCACCTACCACGATTAAGAGAAACGTAACCCGCTTTGGGGACCATATCGCTGCTTGTGCCATGGTTCTTCCATATTGCAGAAAAGGCCAATCCGGAACGTGATCCGAATTGCGCCAATAAGTGTTTTCAGTTCTCCAACCGCTGACTACCGGACTAAAGGTCAAGGAGGTGTCGCCGGAATAGAGTGTGAGATCCCCGTAGGCGCGGTAATCTTTTTCCAGCAAGGTCGTAGTGGCGTTTGGATTGTCCCATGAGGATGACGTTTTTGCCAGCAAGTTGTTACTTAATATGCTGGACCAGCAAAGCCGCCGCGGCGAGATTTGGCCTGGTGCACCAAGCAGATGAATTCCTGGCCGCAGCCATCGACCGTCACCTGCAACAGGTCCCGGCTACTCCGAAAAGCTTCGTCGTATTTACTTCGGAAACACATATTTGAAAGATTTTATTTCAAACGGAGACTGGACCGCCAGAGCCATTTCCTGACCCTCAACCGGAGCGTCACTCTCTGGCCACACTCAAAATACAGCCCCTTCTTTAACAGCGCGTTTGTCATTCATTCACCACTTCTGCATTCTCAACACGTCCCAGCACCTTGCCGCCGTTAGCAAGGTAGACGGTCACTTTGACGTCCCGGTCTTTGACCAGGATATCGCCTTCGACTACCGACCCATCCGCTATCGTGATCTGCAGGCGTCGGGTCTCATTTGAACCTCCCTTGTTGTCCTTCACAATAATATCGCCGCCGACGGTGGCTTTCTCCTCCAGAGTAATGTTGCCGTTGATGGTGGTGATGTCGTCGTCGACCCGGGCGTGGTAAAGTTCGACCTTGCCATTGATTGAATTGATTTCGCCACCTATCTCCGTTCCTGACTTAGCGGTGATGGAGCCGTTCACAGATTGCACGTCATGTTTTACCTTTGAGTTGCTGCCCAACTTGATGCGCCCATTAACCGTTTGCAGCGCGCGCACTTGCGAACCACGACCGACGTAGATGTTTCCGTTGACTGAACGACTCTTGCCTTGAATGTCACAATCCTCACCGATGACGATGTTGCCATTGACGGTGTTCAGATTCTTGCGAACCGTCTCGCCATCTTCGATTTCGATACTCCTATTCACGCTAACATTGCACGCGGTGCTAACACAAACAGCTATCAACACGATTGACTTAACTGGTCGCTGCTGTTTCATGGTTTCACCTCACTTTTTGTTGCGAGTAGATGCTTGGTTATTTTGCCGACGACGTGTGGTCATGAAAAATGCGCCAACCTGCCTCTGTCTTGCGAAAGAGGAGGGTAAAATATCCCCAGGGCTGGTCTTCTCGTCTTTGCAATTCCCACTTGCCAAATACCATAGCGGCGTCACCGGACAAAACGGAAATGTCGACCTGGCTAAACTTTAATTGCCCCATTGCTGCTTTATCAGGATACCCCCGTTTGTAGCGATCCAGTAAGGTCTGCCAGCCGTAGGAGACCTGCCCGCCAGAAGCGAACCGCAAGGAATCCGAACGGGCGTATCCCCGCACAAACCCCTCAACATCGCCAGCATTCCACGCTTCAACCTGTTGCTCCATGACTGCTTTGACCGCTGTCTTGACAGCCCCCACGGAGACCGCTTCGTTTTGCTGACAAGCAGGCAGCAAGGGAAAACTCATGAGGAACAAGATGAACAGCATCAATTCACTTTTGAGGCGCAGGCAAGAAGCAAAAGCAGGCTTGAGGGATTTGATACACAATGGAATCACCGTTTAAAAAAAGCAAACAAAATGCCCAGGATGACACCTACCTGTCCGACCCAGAAGATGAACATCCATTTGATTAAATCAGCCTTGGTTTCGGAGATTTTTGTCGACAATCGGTTGTCTACCGCAGCAATCTTGGCCGATAATCGGTTGTCTACATTGGCAATTCTTGCCGATAAACTGTTGTCCATTTCTGAAATTCTGTTGTCCATCGCCGAGATTCTCAGCGTCAATCTATTTTCCAGGCCCCCTATCTCTTCAGACAACCTTCGTTCAAACTTCTCTTCGACGAATTCCAGAATGTCATTTTTTTGATTTTCCTGGGATTGATTGATGAGGTCGACCAGTGAGTCCACTGCCTCGTCCCCTAATTTCTCCCTTAAAGGCTTGCCGACGGTTAGAATGGGCATAATCATCTCCCTCTTTCACTAATCTTTCTTGAGCAAATAAAAGAAAAATTCAGGTCAAAATCAACCGAATGTTTCGGTTGGTTCAGGTCAGCGATCCAAATGGATGACCATGCGAGTAACGTTTCCACCTCTGGGCACTTTCTTGAATTCTACCTCATCCACCAGATTCTTGATGAGGAAGATGCCCCAGCCGCTGATGTCCTGGCCTCCCAATATCTGTTTCTCTATTTTTGGCACCTTAATCTTCTTTTGCAATCCCTGACCCTCATCCCTGACATTGACTTCGAGACATTCGTTCTTAATCTGCAACGAAACCAATACCTTGGTGTTTTTCTTCAACCGATTGCCGTGCGCCATGGCGTTGGTACAGGCCTCCCCGACGGCAGTCTTGAGGTCTTCCACCCGGGTGGGATGGAAACCCATCATGTTGGCCACGGCTGCAGCCGACTCAATGGCGACTTTTTCGTACCCTATGATAGAGGGAATGTGCAATTCGATTGTTCTCTGAGGAGCGGCCATACTTCTTGAGCCTATTTAATCTTTACAATCACCAAAGTGACATCGTCGTGAGAATTGTTTCTTCCACTATAACGATGCATATCGCCCACTAATTTCTCCACCATCACCGTTGGTGTGAGTTGGGCGTGCTGTTTAACAGAAGCAAACAACCGGTCAAAGCCATAGGCTTCATAACTTCCATTCATGGCGTCCACGATACCGTCCGTGTAAAAGACCAGAAGGTCACCAGATTGCAGCTTAAAGCATAGCTGTTCATAAATGCTGGACTTAACGATTCCCAAAGGAAAGCGGTCGGATTTCTGAGCCTGGGGCAAAAAGCTAACCTGGCCCTGTCTCCAAACGATGGGTAGGGTTTGGCCGGCATTGGTGTAATAAAGCCGGCGCGATTTTGGATCGAATATGCCGTAGAACAACGCGACGAACATATTGCTTTGAATGTCTTTGTTTAAACGGTCGTTGGCCAATTTCAAAACCTGGTCGGTCTTCTGCTTTTCTTCAGCGGCAAAACGTACGGCACTCATGGCGGCTGTCATGACCATGGCAGCCGATACGCCATGACCAGACACATCGCCGATGACCACACCGAATTTCCCTCCGTCGAGGTTCAGAAAATCATAAAAATCGCCGCCAACTTCTTTAGCGGGTATGGATTTCGCGCTGATCTGAATACCGGCGACTTCCGGGTAAGTGTCTGGCAACATCTGGGCCTGCATGTCCCGCGCCACGTTGAATTCGTGCCAGATGCGCGCATTTTCGCGTAACGATTGCACCATGGCGTTAAAAGCCTGCGCCAGCATGCCGATTTCATCGTGCGTCTTATAGTCAATGGAAACCTCCCAATTCCCTTTTGCGACCTCCTTTGTACTATCGGTGAGCCGCTGCACAGGTTTAAACATTTGACGAATTATGAAATAAACCGCTAAAACCCCAACAAAAATAACAAAAAGGAAAACCTGTATTAACGTTTTCCTGAGCGAATCCCGGCTGGCGTAAACATCCTTTTCATACCCGGTCGCCAGAATCACCCAGTGCCAACGCGCGAAATACTTGAAGTAGCCGATCTTTTTCTCGCCTTTTCTCCCTTTGGCCTTTGTGTGTTGTCGGTAGTAGGTAAAATTCGTGTAGCCGTTTTTCTTGCCGTGCGCATCGATCTCGTCGAGAAGCTTTTTTATGTGAGGAAATTCATCATTGTACAGAGAAACACCAACATCGGTGGGGTGAACGATCAATACGCCTTTGTTAGGACCGTCTTCGTTGCTGATCACAGAAATGTACCCATCCTTGGCAATCTGGATGGCAGCAATCTCACTCTTCAAGGTATCCAGAGATTCCAGGATGTATTTGCTGTGATGGTCACAGAGCACGAAGGCCTGTTCCGTTTTTGCCACCAGCAGCTCCCTGGCCAACTTCTTGATCTCGCCCTTTGATTCCTGGTAACCCAGGAAGCCAGCCACGGCAACGGTTACCATAATCTCCAAAACGGCTACGAGAATAAGTTTTACTCTAAGGGTCATTGGACGAGGTTAAACAGATGTCTCTGATTTAGGAGCGCTGTTCGATGCCCAGCCTCTCTATTTTCTTCTGCAAGCCCAAACGACTGATGCCTAATTTGCGGGCGACTTCGCTCTTGTTCCACCGGTACCTCTCCAACGCCTCACAGATCAAGCGGCGTTCCACATCGTCCAGGGCCCCGCGCAAGGAGTCAGCCGCCGGCTTCTGCAGCACTTTCTGGTGGGCGGCTTCTTGCAGGATGCCGGACGACAGATATTCGGGCTCACTGGCGCTGGCCAAAGGTTCTGCGTGGGTTATTTTATGGGACAAATCCTCGGGTTGAATGACGGCGTCATCATGGGCTAAGGTAGTCAGCTTTTCAATCTCGTTCTCCAACTCCCTGATATTGCCGGGCCAGTCGTATTGCGCTAAATACAGCATGGCCTTTGCAGATAACCCTCGGATGTTTGTGCCAATTATCGCTCTATATTTTTTTATAAAATGATTCACCAGCAGCGGGATATCGTCACGACGCTCTCGCAAAGGCGGAATGTGCAGCTCCAGAACGCTCAGGCGAAAGAAAAGGTCTTCGCGGAAATTACCCTTTTTCATCTCCTGTTCGAGATTTTTGTTGGTGGCAGCAATCACCCGAACGTCCACCGTGGTTTCTTTGGTACCCCCCACTCTGCGAAAACTGCGTTCTTGCAAGACCCTGAGAATCTTTGCCTGAGAACTGAGCGGCATGTCGCCAATCTCGTCGATAAACAGGGTGCCGCCATCGGCTTGCTCAAAATAGCCGATGTGCTTCTTAACGCCGGTAGCGACGCCGGCCTCGATGCCAAAAAGCTCAGACTCCACCAGGTTTTCGGGAATGGCCGTGCTGTTCACCGCTACAAACGGGTTGTCCTTGCGCGGACTGTGGTAGTGGATGGTTTTGGCAATCAGCTCTTTGCCGGTTCCGGTTTCGCCGTAAATCAGAACGTTGGTGGGGCTTCTCGCTACATTCCTGACTTGGTTCATGAGCTTTCGAATGCCAGCGCTCTGCCCGATGATGCGACCCTCGGCATATTCCTTTTGTACTTGCTCGCGCAAAGCGATGTTCTCGAGCTGCAAGCGCTGCTGCGCGTCTTTAAGCTGTTCGTACAACCTCAAATTCTCCAGCGCCGTGGTGACGTGACTGGCTACCGCTTCTAACAAATCCTGATCAGCTTGCGAGTAGACCTCGCCCGACAGTTTTTTCCCCAAAAAAATCCCGCCCAGGACATTCTCCCGACCGAGGAATTCCACCCAAACCGAGGTCGCCTCGGTCAAGTTGCGCTTGTTTTGTTTCCTAACATAATGGATTAAGAACTTTTTCTTGCTTTCGGCAGACCTGGCCTCAAAGCTCGACTGTGCCAGTCTATCTTCCAGGGACAAACACACCTGCTTGCCAAAGCCGCGTTCCGCCGCCACCTGCCAGCCATCTTGATTGGAAGCGATGAGCGCCAGGCCGTATTCAACACCAAAAGTGCCCATCAAAATCGAAAGCACTTCCTTATAAATGGAAGAGCTGTTGCGACAAGCGTTCAGGGCTTGCGCAATTTCGTACAGCGTTTGCAGGTGAAAAACCTTTAGCTCCAGCTCCATTTCGTTCCCTGATTCGAGGTGAATGGCATAAGATGTTTTGGTACCAACATCTTTCATGGAATTGTGTGTCACTATTTAAACGTAGATTAGAAATAAAGGTTTTGCAGAAATACGGCCCAAATGAAAAAGGCCATCGTCACCAGATCGATGGCCTCGTGAAACCCGCCAGATTAAAACGATTCCCAAACAAACGGGATGGTACCGTTAACCGGTGATGTCTTCACCCCCATCCACTCTGATGACGTTGCCCGTCATCCACGAGTTGCTTTCGTGGCACAGAAGCACAATGGCTTTGGCAACGTCTTCGGGCGTGGTGAGGCGTCCCATGGGATTCTTTTCACGCGCGAAAGCTACCATTTCCTCATTGCCGGGAATCTTGCGCAAAGCGGGGGTGTCGGTAACCCCGGCCTGAATGGCGTTGACCGTGATGCCTCTGGGTGCTAATTCCAGGGCCAATTGCCGGCAGTGCGATTCCAGTGCCGCTTTGGCAGCAGAAACCGGCCCATAACTGGCCCAAACGCGATGGCCACCGGAACTGGTCATGGCATAAATGCGACCCCCCTTGCGCATGAGCTGGTTGAAAAGCAAGGCCTGAGTCCAATAGACCAGGCTGTTGGCCATCACCTCCAGGGTCATGTCCATCTGGGCCTTGGTGAGGGTTTCCTTCGGATCTTCAGGTATGAAGCGTCGCAAAGTTCCGAAGGCCAGGGAGTGCATGAGCACCCGGATCTGGGAATGCTCACCCGTTCGGCTCACTTCCTCTTTCATCGCAACGATGGCCTCCTGGCGCTTTTCAGGATCGGAGGCGTTCATGTTAAAAAACACCGCCTTGCGATCCTGGCTTTGGATTTCTTGCACGATCCTTTCAGCATTTGGCAACGTTGCCTTTCGGTCTAAATGCACTCCAAAGATATGAAATCCATGTTTGGCCAATTCCACAGCCGTACTTCCTCCGAAGCCACTGGAAGCGCCCAGAATGAGCGCCCAGTCATTTGCGCTACCAGAATTCCCCAATTTACCCTCCTTAAGTTTTCTGTTGCAGCCTGGCGGCCAATCTGATTACCAAGAGATATGAATCTGACGACTAAATAATAACGAGCTTTTGCGAGAATGTCAAGAATTTTCTCCTTTTGCTTCTTGCAAACGCAGCGTTCCCACAGTTTCAACAAAAAATCCATTGCAAGGCGCGAATGTCTTCGATCAGGTAATCCGGTTGCGCCTCTCTCAGAATAGCAGGCTCTCGAAAGCCATAGGTCACGGCGCAGGTGGTCAGATGTGCTTGTTTTCCGGCTTCGATGTCGGTGGTGCCGTCGCCAATCATGGCGGCGTCGCCAGGTTTTACTTCCAAACGCCGCAAAACTACCAGGATAGGTTCAGGGCTGGGCTTCATCGCAACGACCGAGTCGCCCCCTAAGATTAGGTCGAAAAAGGACTCGATTTCCAGACCTCGCATGATTGACCGGCAGAACGACACCGGTTTGTTGGAGAGGACCGCCAGCTTCTTGTCGCGGAAATGTCTTAGGGTTTCATCGACGCCGGGGTACAACGCGGTGAAGTCCAGCGCGTGCTCGTCATAGTGCTTGCGAAACAAGGCAACGGCTTCTTCGACTTTGGCCTGGTGCTCGTTTGGCAACGATCGCTCCATAAGCTTCCGCAATCCATCGCCCACCCCTTGCATCACGGTGGCAACCTCGAGCGCCGGCAGGCCCAATTGCGCTCGTGCGTAGTTTACCGAGTTGGTGATGTCCTGGCTGGTGTCGACCAGGGTGCCGTCCAAATCGAATATGAGCAATTCTTTTTTTAACATGAATACGAATGCCAGTTCTGAATAAACATCCAAACCCAACAACGTTGGTCGTTCCCGTCCGGCGGTTGCCAGATTAATAGGGAATCTTGTTCAACTTAAGCCGCAGCTCTCGTGCCCAAACTCCAGTTTGGGCACGCACTTGCTCGGGAAGCTCTGCTTCGCGGAGTCCGAGATGCCTATCGAAGCGAAGCTTCTTTACCAATTGCCTTCCAAAATAAAATTTTGGAACGAATTGAATCCTCCTCTTACTCCGAAAGACGTGCAACAGAGCGTTTCATAAGAGTGTGCCCAGTAAATCCATGCACACCTGTTGGCTCTGTCCATCCTGATCTAACTTCGGATTCCAGGTACTCATGGAAACCGCAACAATGTGTCCAGTGCCAGCCAGGTAGTGGAAAACCTCGCGCAACTCAAGCGACGTCGGGCCACCCGGGGCGCGGTAGTTCATGGCGGGCGCCTCCTCCGGGTTGAGAACATCGGTATCGAAATGAATGTACAAAGGATTGCTTGCAAGAACCTGCTGGAACACCTCATTGACCTCAGGCAAATGGACTACCTCTGACTCTTCGAGCAAAGCCCGTTCGCCTGGATCCAAATCGCGGGCGTCCGTCAAAATCACTCGAGTCTCGGGGAAGGGAGTAAGCCCTACCGCCTTGACCATGCTTTGTTCACCGCGCCCGACCAACATGGCCAAGGGCATACCACCGAGAAACCCGCTTGGCGTTGTTTCCCAGGTATTAAAATCGCCGTGGGCATCGAACCAGATCATAACTGGATCGAGATCCGCGCGCTGCAAACCGGCTAACACGCCAAGGGTAGAGCAGCAATCGCCAGCAATGCATACGGGGCGCCTGCCCTGGGCCATGGACTTGGCCACCAGATCAGCCAAAGA
Source organism: bacterium (assembly GCA_046757525.1). Classification (GTDB taxonomy): domain Bacteria; phylum Zhuqueibacterota; class Zhuqueibacteria; order Oceanimicrobiales; family Oceanimicrobiaceae; genus JBHHYI01. The sequence continues at coordinate 51,525 of JBHHYI010000003.1, forward strand.
CTGGTGTAGCACGGACATGCGTACTTGTGTGCGCGCTTCAGGTAAACTGGCTTTGTTGACACGCCAATCCGGTTTTGCCAGCGCCTCCAGCTCAGGCATGGTTTCGTCGAGAAAATAAGGCGTTAAAATAGTCTGGTTTTTCATAACGGACCTTTCTCACGATTAACACCTGGCGACTCTTCCGAATTCTGTGTGCCCTGAGATTATCCGAACAAATCGTTGTAGAGCCCTTTCAAGCTCCGAACTTATCTGCAAAAATCCCGTAACTAATGTAGCAAACCTCTCAAAACAAAGCAAATAAAAATAGACCTTTGTGAAAAAGCGGAGAGTCGAACCTGAACTTTCGCGGATAAAACACTCTTTTGTCTTGCAATGTTTTGATTTATTTTTAATATTGAAGCATGATTCGATTTCGAAATTTGAGCAAGCGTTTTGGGTCTAATGTCGCCGTGGACGGTCTCACCTTAGAGATCAAAACGGGCGAAGTCTTTGGGCTTCTGGGACCGAACGGGGCTGGCAAAACCACCACAGTTAACCTGGCCGTGGGGCTTCTCCAACCGGATGAAGGTTCGGTGGAATTGAATGGTTCGGGCGCTCCCTCTTCCCCGGAAGTGCGCAAAAAAATCGGCGTGGCGCCCCAGGCCCTGGCTATTTACGACACGCTTTCCGCTGAGGAGAATCTTAGGTTTTTTGGCGAGATTCAGGGTATGGCGAGAAACCGGCTGGCAAAACGGGTGGCCTGGTCGTTGGACTTCGTGGGTCTTACGGAGCGTGGCCGCGATCTGGTCAAGACCTTCTCCGGCGGCATGAAACGGCGTCTGAATCTGGCCATCGCTCTGGTACACGATCCGCCGCTCTTGCTCTTAGACGAGCCCACGGTAGGCGTCGATCCGCAGTCGCGCAACGCCATTTTTGAAAACATCGAGGCGCTGCAAAAGCAGGGCCGCACCATCGTCTACACCACGCACTATATGGAAGAAGCGCAACGGCTGTGCGATCGCGTGGGCATCCTCGACCACGGAAAACTGTTGGCGCTCGACACCGTAGAACATCTCATCGCCGCGCACGGTGGTAAGAGCGTTGTCATCGTAGAAGAGGCAGAAGGCGAAGTGCGAATGGAGACGGATGATCCCATCTCGGAGCTCATGCGCCTGCAACAGAAGGGCAATTGGGTGCGCTTCCGTGTGGACAGTCCCGACCTGGAACGGGTTTTTCTCAATCTAACCGGCCGACACTTGAGGGATTGAACATGCAACAAATTATTGCTCTGGCAACAAAAGACCTGCGTCTCCTGCTGCGCGACAAAGCCGGCTTCTTCTTCACGTTTTTTTTCCCACTCATCTACGCCATCTTTTTTGGCTCGATTTTCTCCGGCAGCGGTGATGGCAACAGTGCCCTTTCTATTCTGGTCGTAGATCAAGACCAGACCGAACAATCCCAGCAATTCATCGCCACTTTGCAAGCTGCGCCGGAGCTCGAGGTTCGCGTAGCCAACCGGGAAGAGGCCGAGCAGCTCGTGCGACGCGGCCGCAGCGTCGCTTACGTGGTGCTGACAAAAGGCTTTGGAGAGGCGCGTCAGCGCGTGTTCTGGGGCGGACCTCCCAAGATTGAACTGGGTGTGGATCCGGCCCGCCGTGCTGAGGCCGGCATGCTGCAAGGGGTGTTGACCAAATACGCGGCTGAGGGGCTTCAAGACGTCTTCAAGAATCCCGCTAACCTGCACGACCAGGTGGAGCAAGCGTTGCAGGCCTTACAAAACGCAACCGACATGCCCGGCGAACGGCGCAGCAACCTGATGAGATTTCTCGGCGAGCTGGACGATTTCGTCACTAAAACGCCACCGGACAGCAGCAATGATTTTCAAGGTTTTCAGCCGTTAGCCATCGAAGAGGCAAAAGTGACTCCAGAAAGCAAAGGCCCCACCAACGCTTTTGCCATCTCCTTCCCCCAGGGCATCATCTGGGGCATCCTCGGTTGCGCCGCGGCCTTTGGGATTTCGTTCGTGACCGAAAGGAGCAAGGGCACGCTGGTGCGTTTGAGAATAGCGCCCATTAGCCGTGTTCAGATTTTGGCCGGCAAGGCGCTGGCCTGTTTCGTCACCACCGCGGCGATTTCAACCGTGCTCCTGGTCATCGCCAGGCTCGCGTTCGGTGTGCATCCCAATTCCGTGGTATTGCTCGCTCTCGCCGTATTTGCCGTCTCCATTGCCTTCGTCGGCATCATGATGTTTCTTTCCGTGGTGGGCAAAACCGAACGCTCAGCCTCCGGCATCGGGTGGGCGATTTTGTTGTTTATGGCCATGCTCGGCGGTGGCATGCTGCCGCTGTTCATCATGCCCGCCTGGATGCAGAGCGTCAGCCACATCAGCCCGGTCAAATGGGCCATTCTGGCCCTGGAAGGCGCCATCTGGCGCAATTTCTCACTGGCAGAAATGCTGCTGCCGTGCGGAATTCTCACGACCGTTGGTTTCGTGTTTTTCACCGTCGGTGTCCGCGCCTTTCGCTGGACCGAACAAGGGTGACGGCTGGGGCAAGGATACTTTTTAGACAGGATTTACAGGATGGACAGGATAAGAATTAAGACCTGAAATATTCCTGCCGTAAAACCAAAGCAGGTGGGCCGAGGTGCGAAGCTTAAGGCACATGACTGTCACCGCATCGGCTTGATTGTTTGGTTAGGTGCCGCTTCTGTTATTGGTTGACATACGGATAGATTTCATCAGCAATCCAATAGTTCGTGACGATAATCGCCAACACCATACCCATGAGCCACACCCACCTCCGACCGCGACGCCACGCAGTTCGGAAGGATGAAAACTGCAAAGGAACGTCCACAAGATATGCAGCGGAATAGCAGATATTGGCCACTACCCCAAGGACCACGAGCAATAGGAACGAATTGACATTCAAGGCCGCGCGGAAATGCGGCCAGGTCAGCACAAACCACGCGACAACTACCACCACAAGCACAAGGTTATATGGGATGCGGCGCTTTTCCCAATATCGGATCGCTTCAGCGAAACTCTCGCGTAACAGGCTTGGATGCGGTCTATTCGTTTGATTTTTCAACGTCTTTCTCTTGTTTTTGTGATCGTTGACTCAGTCTTCAATGACGACAACTTTGCGCTGCAAAGTCCTCGCGCAAAAAAATACGAATCTAAATTAGTGTTGCCAGCAGATTCGTTTAACTTGCCGATTCGCCTTGCGCAGGTCTTGCACCAGCGATAGTGCCTGCCAGGACGTACCGGCATCAGGTTGCTTGACGCCGTGCTGGTTCCGGAATGGGCACCCCGATGACGTAGTGACAATCGTGGCGGCTGAGGGTGAATCCGAGCTTTTGCGCCACCCGCAGGCTCGCGGTGTTGTCCGGCGAAGTTTGCCAGCTTGGCCGTCGACCTCTGCTTTGGATATCGGCGCAGAGCGCGCCGGCGCAGGCCCCGCTCAGCCCCAGGCCGCGAAACTCTGGCTCTGTAACGACAGCGATGTCTTCGTACCGCACGCCTACGTAGAAAGTGCAAGCCACCGAGACCAGTCGGCCGTCTGCAAACGCACCCCAGGCATGACCACTCGAGGCCAAACCCGCGGGCCCGCCCCAGGTCTTGCAAATCCAGGCCACCTCCGGACTGAGTCCCCAGAGGTGGCAGGTGTCGCCGGATTCGATTTGACGAACCTTCGCAGTGCGCGGCAGCGAGAAACTTGGCTTTCCCGGCAACTCCATGATCACCCGATGCCACACTTTCAACTCTGGAAAAGCGGCTTTGAGGAGGGGCACAAATGGTTCTGGCGCTTCCACGAAACCGGCGATCCGATCCTTCAGATCGACGGGTGTCAGAACCTCTGCCTCACCAGCCAGGGAGTAGTTTCCGGCGCTATCCACCAGCACCGCTCTGGGATTGGGCCAGCGGTCAACAAAACAAGCACCGTTTCCGGTCTGGATGACGTGCAGCCCAACAAGTGGGCCCGGCCGGTCCGGGACGAACCACTCCTCAAGAGTTGCCGTTTGACTTGTATTGATCTGCATCATGCCGTCAAATCCTTCAAGCCCGTGCCGGACTAACCGAAAACAGAGGTTCGGAGACTTTCTCTTCTCTATTTGAGATGGCCTCCGCCGCCTGTTTCAGGACCTCTTCTAACGCTTTGAGATATTCGACAAATTGTGCACGCCCGGAATCCGTTAGAGAAATCGTTGTTTGCGGTTTATTGCCGACAAAATACTTTTTGACGTCGATCACGCCGGCGTCTTGCAGGGTTTTCAGATGGCTGCTCAAATTGCCGAACGTGAGCCCGCATTCTTCTTTTAGCTCGTTAAAGGTTAAGCCGCCTGCTGCAGCACTGAGGGCAGAAAGAATGGCCAACCTGCTGGGCTCGTGAAAGATTCGTTTCAAACCGGCATACAAGTTTTCTTTTTCAGGGGACATAACGGTTATCCTTCATCTTTAACAAATAATTCAAAAGACCCTCATCCTGCAAAATCAGGGCGCCCAGCCATTCGCCGAAAAAAAAGGCTGTGCCCATGGGCCACGGGTTTAGAAAGGAGGTGTTCGGGGTTAGCAGGTAGCCCGCGCCAAAACAGACGTAATACGCGCCTGTAACCCAATAGGCTCTCGGCAATACCTGCCGCGAGGCGAGACTCGCCAGACCGTACAAACACATCCACACGCCGAACAGCAACTGCACTTGCTCAACCCTGATCAAAATTAGAGTTAAGACCCCGCCCACAAACAGCGCCGGAAAGGCCTCCAACGTCGGTCTGAGCTTGCGAAAGTCGCGTTTTACCACCGGGTCAAAGAGAAACCAGTGGAACAAAGCGCCATAGTTCAAAACAAAGCCTATGCTGAACACGGCGCCCCAGCCGTAAATGTGTGCCTCCACCGTTTTGGGGTAAATGGCAGAAGACATCACGGCGGCGGCAAAAAGTGCAACCGTACCAGAGAGCGCTCGCGCCCTGCCGGAGTACCCTTTGAAGCGCTGCTTGTCCAGAATCTTCCTCTGCAACTCCCGAACCTGGGCCAGCGCCTCGTGAATGTGACTGGCGATCATAGCGTTCCTCAGCCTTGCTCAAGCGTGCACAGAGTTGGGTCGCCGGTTCCACAAATGCAAAATCGTTAGACCACCCTGAGCCACCAAAGCCAAATCAACCATGACGATCCAGTATTCAAAATCGCCAGTGACCACACCCATATGAAACGTCCAGACCGCTCCCGCAGCACCTATGACCATGAGACCCATGGCGCCCACCAACAGCAGCCAATCGCTCGTGAAACCTGTCATTTTGGATTGGCTGTTTAACCAGGAGAAAACGCCGGTACCCACGACGAAAAGACAGATCAACACCTTAGTGGCAATCCACAGAAATGGACCTTCGTAATCTACTAACAGGCTGTGCCCACCAATCAAGATCGCAAAAATTGTGGTGAACCCAGCGGCCAACAACATCAGATACTTTAACATTTGCAGCCTCCGCGCATTTGGTTCTGTATAACAAACTCAACATTAGTTGTCGGACATTTCATTACAGAATATACGATATTAAAAAGTACTTTGCAATGCAAAGTTTCAAAACCTGGATTTTTTTGACGCCTGCATGTTCCAATCGCTCAATTCAGCAAATCGAACAGACGGCTGTACTTGATGATGAAGCTGCGGTTTTGAATGTCGAAGGCGTTATCGAAAGTGTCGCGGGTTTCGTTGAACACCACAAACAGTCCCGTGTTGGCGGTTTGCAACCAGCCGAAGCGCAGGTTGGTAGACCAGACATCGTCGCGGTCATTGTATTGCAGCAACCCCTGCACAAACAGCCTGGGGGAAAACGAATAGGAAATGCGCGCTCGAAAAAGATTGGTGACAAAGCTGCCCACAGGCAAGTCGATATCGTTTCGACTCAAACTCAGCTCTGTGTTGAACCTTTCTCGCAGTCGTAGACGCAACGCAGGACTCAGAGCAACCCGGTCGCCACCGAAAAAGCCACCGATGTTGGCAAAAACTCGGAAACTCCACCAGGCGCCACGATTGGTGAAAGCCACAATTTGTGCCTCAACGTGGTCGTAGGTACCGGCTGGCACCGCGATGCCAGGAAATATTTCAAACGGCTCCGTGACCCCTTCGCGGGTAAAATTAATGCCTGTGTGAATCTCGTAGCCATTTTTCCATTCCCAATGATTGTCGATGTGCAAAAAGCCGGTCTCCTGAAAGCCCCGAAAATTCCAGAAGCCGCGGTAGGAGACGTGGGGCCGCAATTCATGCAAGCCTAAAAAGTGATTGGGCCGGTAGCGGTGAAATATGAGAAACTCTGGTCTCCGAAATCCTCTCCGGCGTAAGAATCCGACTTCAGGGTTGAAATTGTCTGCCACTTCGGTGTAGGTTGCCAACAGCAGCCAGGCTTGCGAATTGTACGAAGAACTGACTTGAAAGGCATATTCATCGCCATCGAGGCCGGGTGTGACCGTGCGTGCACCATAGCCAGAGATTTGACCAAATTTGCCAATGCCCAAACGACCATCCACAGCGAAGGTGCGATTATAATCGTCCTCCTGCGCCAGGTCACCTGTGGCCTGGCGGTTGACCAGAAGCGCCCCAATGGCCGACCGGTTGGGCAGCTCTTTGTTGATGCGAACCACGGTAAAATTGTTGGCGGGAATGGAATCCGCCGCCATTGATTCAGTTTGCATATTCAGCAGTCCCACATTCAAGCCGGACAGCTTGCCTGAAACGCGCGCACCCGCCACGATCGGCACGGTGCCGCCCGTCTCCGAGATGCCGATTTGGCGACTGAAAAACATCTCTACTTCCCCGGGACTACCCACTGAAAAAAAGCCTGCGTTCTCCAAAAAAAAGGGGCGTTTCTCTGGAAAAAACAAATTAAACCGGTTGAGGTTGATTTGCTGCTCATCCACCTCTACCTGGGCAAAGTCTGTGTTGTAGGTGGCATCCAAAGTGAGGCTGGGGGTAAGGCTGTATTTGATGTCGAACCCTGCGTCGCCATCCCACGCCGTATCTTGCTGCTCCGAAAAATCACGAGCACCTTCACCCAGGGCGTAAGGCATCACCTTTAAATTCTTTTGACTGAGAATCTGCAAGCCAGTCAGGGTACCGGCTAAAGAGACGCGGTTCAAATTGTACTGTCGCGGCAGCCTTGCCCAGTAGGCTGTCTCCTTGCGCCGGCGAATGTTGCGTTGAAAATTGATGCCCCAGACCTGATTCTTGCCTTTGCCAAAGCGGAGCGTACGAAACGGAATGGCAAACTCTGCACTCCAGCCAATCCTCGATATTCTCGTCCGCACCTCCCAGGAACCGTCCCAATTGAGATTGAACCCGCCGCCAGAACCGCCACGCTGGCGTCCCCTGCCGAAACTCCCGCGCCCCTCGTTGGTCACCTGCGCGTCGTATTCAATGCCAGCAGGATTGGTGCCAAACACAAAGCCGTTCTGCTTGTCGTGGTAGGTGTCGAGGATGACTTGAAAGCTATCGGTATCGTTGAGAGAGGCATCCCGGCGACTGTCGGAGACGATGATGCGATCAGGTTGGTCGTCGTAACATACTACACCCAGAAACAAAGTGTGAGCCGTGTAAACGACGCGGACCTCTGTTTTTTCGGTGGCTGGCTCGCCTTCGTCTGGCGTGGTCTGGTAGAAACCTGTGACAGGAGTCGCCTTTTGCCAAACCTCATCATGCAAGACTTCACCGTCCAAATCGGGTGGCGTTTCTACGTGCAGAGCCTCCGCTATAAAACCAACCTCGCTTAAATCGGCGTGAGAAGAGTCGCCCGCTGCGGTTTCAGCTTGCAAAAGAGTCGATTCGGATAAAAGCAAAATTAGGAAAAGGTGGATTAGAACGAACTTGAACTGAAGCAACAGATTCCTCCCTTTAGACAAAACTAATCCGGGCGCAATATTTGAGGGTTGAACACCGAAATTTCGGAATGCGGTTTCATAGAATAAACAATTTCCAAATATATTTTTCAACCAAAATCTTACCTTACAACGTTTTCAGGAAAACTTAAGTTGAATTTTGCTGCGGGTCTTTTAAATTAAGATTTGTAAGCAGGAGGACTCAAACCCATGCGCATCCTGGTGGTGGAAGACGAAACCAAAGTCGCCCAGGCCCTGAAGAAGGGGCTGGAATCCGAGCACTACCAGGTCACCCTGGCCACCTCAGGCGAAGAGGGGTTTTACCTGATCAACACCGGGACCTTCGATCTGATCATTCTGGATTTGATGCTGCCGGGTCGGGATGGTCTGGAGATTCTCAGCACGCTGCGAAAACGCGGCGTGCAGACGCCGGTCCTCATTCTCACCGCCCGGGATGCGGTGGAAGACCGGGTGGCCGGGCTGGACACCGGGGCCGACGACTATCTGATCAAACCCTTCGCCTTTCCTGAACTTCTGGCACGCATCCGCGCGCTGCTGAGGCGGGGCCGCCCGGACCAGGTTCTGAGACTCCGTGTGGCGGACCTGGAAATGGACCTCGTGACACGAAAAGTAAGCCGCCGCGGAACCGTCCTGCAATTGACCGCCAGAGAGTACGAGCTGCTGGAATACCTCATGCGCCACCAGCGACAGGTGGTGTCTCGAGAGATGCTGGCGCGCGA
>JBHHYI010000004.1:0-58777 GCA_046757525.1 bacterium
GTGGAAGACTTTCTCGACAACAACCATCGCAACGAAACAATACCGCAGCCAACTGCTCAGCCGGAAACCGTATCCTGAACTGCGAGAAGGGGCTGTCCAAAAAGCCGGTAAAGATTTCGTAAGGGTCATATTTCTCTCATTCTCGCGCTTCAGTCGTCCGCCAGCTGCCTTTTGGCGTCAACTTAAGGGATGTCTAACCACCTGATCGTCACTCCGAGCGAAGAGTAGTCGAGGGGTCTGATTTAGGCACAAACCAGATTTCTCTCCGGCAACTGCCGGATCGAAATGACACCTTGAGGGCTTAAGTGACACCGATGGGCAGCCGCCGGATGACTGAAGCGGGAATCTATAACCCATTGATTTTTATAGATTCCTGCTTTCGCAGGAATGACACCCCGGGGGCTTCTTGACTTTTTGCACCACCCCTTACGTGCTGCCAGCATCCATTTTCGGCCAGCCCCAACGAGAGGGGGTGCGTCGCAGGAATAAAAAAAACGGCCTTTTTGGACACACCCCAAAACTTCTCCCCGCAAGACAGGCTCCTCCTTTGGAAACCACCGTCAAATTGGGCGAGTGGTCAACCTGTCTGCATTGTTTTTCCCAAGGCTTCTACTCTGCTAAATACTGCGCAATGCCCACATTCCTGCCTGGTTGGGTAATGTTTGTGCAGGGACATTCGGACGCTTTCCGGAGGGAATTATTGAAAATACTGCTTGAAATTTATCTTTATTCTTATTATACTTGGTAAGTCAAGTTTAAATAAATACTACCCCAAAGAGGCTGCTCATGGGCATGACGTTGACGGAAAAAATCTTAGCAAATCGTGCTGGCCTGGAGGAAGTCAAGCCGGGCGATTTAATCATTGCTAAAATAGATATTGCCATGGCGACCGATATTTCGTCGCCATTGACCATAAAAGTTTTCGAAGAAATGGGTGGGGAACACGTATTTGATCCTGAGAAGGTCCCGTTGGTTCACGATCATCTGGTTCCTGCCAAAGACATTAAGTCCGCAGAATTTTCCAAAATGATGCGCCATTTTGCCCGCGAACAGGAAATCAAATACTATTATGAAGTCGGCCGGTCTGGCATTTCCCACCAATTGCTGCCGGAACAGGGCCTGATTCATCCGGGTGACGTGGTGCTTGGCGCGGATTCCCACAGCACCAATTACGGGGCCCTGGGTTGCTTTGCCACCGGTGTTGGCAGCACGGATATGGCAGCGGCCTGGGTGCTGGGGGAAACCTGGCTGCGAGTACCGGAATCAATCAGGATCACGTTCGTCGGAACCCCTCCTGACTGGATTTCAGCCAAAGACATGATGCTTCTGGTATGCCGGGATTTGGGAATCGAAGGCGGTACTTACAAGGCCCTGGAATTTGGCGGACCCGCTGTTGAAGCCATGCCCATGTACGATCGTTTCGTCTTTGCCAACATGACCATCGAATGCGGTGGCAAAAATGGCGTGGTGAAGGCCGATGCCGTGACGCGCGAGTTCTTGCAAGGCCGCGCCAAAAAGCCGGAGGAAGAGTGGCTATTTTTCGAACCCGATGCCGACGCCGTCTACAGTCGCGAATTGACCTATGATGTCACGGAGCTGCAGCCCATGGTGGCTAAGCCAAACCTGCCCGGCAACGTGGTGCCAGTGTCTGAAGTAGAACCCGTGCCCGTGGATGAGGTTTACATCGGTTCCTGCACCAACGGTAAAATAGAAGACTTGCGCATTGCGGCTAAGGTGCTGAAGGGACACAAGATAAACGATCGCTTGCGGATGGTGGTGGTGCCTGCCACCGAGCAAATCTATCATCAAATGTTGCAGGAGGGTCTGGCTGAGGTGTTCCACCAGGCGGGCGCGTCCATCGGGCCGCCCACATGCGGTGCTTGTTTCGGGGCACACATGGGCGTGCTGGCTGAGGGCGAAGTCGGTGTTTTTACCACCAACAGAAATTTTGTCGGCAGAAACGGCCACACTTCGGCCAAAGTTTATCTGGTAAGCCCGGCGGTAGCCGCCGCAACGGCAATAAAAGGGATCATCACCGACCCGAGAGAAATCGTTAACTACTCATTCCGCCAGAAAGGAATTAATTGAATTAGTGGCTACAGCACAAGAGGTGTACGATGTCGTCATCGTTGGAGCGGGTCCCGGTGGACTTGCCTGTGCCATTGAAGCTAAACAGCATCGCTTAAAATATTTAGTCCTCGAAAAGGGATGTCTGGTTAATTCTATCTTTCGTTTTCCTACCAATGTGATTCTTTTCTCGACGCCAGACTTGCTCGAGTTAGCGCGTGTTCCATTCATCATTTCCACAGAGAAACCCAAGCGCAGCGACTTGCTTAATTACTATCGGCGGTTGACAGAGGATTTCGGTCTGCAGATCAACCTGTACGAAAGAGTGATGAGCATCGACGGAGAAAAAGGTCGCTTCTTTGTGAAGACGAACCGAAGGGCAAGCTACTCGACAAGAAATGTTGTTATCGCAACCGGCCAATACGACAACCCCAACTACTTGAACATACCTGGTGAGGATTTGCCAAAAGTCAGTCATTACTACACCGAGGCACATCCGTATTACAGGAAAAAGGTAGCGGTGATCGGCGGCAAGAATTCAGCGGTGGAAGCAGTCTTAGACTTGTACCGTCATGGGGCACAAGTTACCCTCATTCATCGGGGAAGCGAATTGGGTCGGTCGGTAAAGTATTGGATTCGCCCTGACGTGGAGAATCGCATCAAAGAAAACAAGATCCAGGCACATTTTAACACGGTGGTGGAAGAAATAAAAGAAGATTGCATCGTCACACGTTCCCTTGACGGAAATCGCCGGGAAATTCCTAACGATTTTTTGTTTGCCTTGACCGGCTATCATCCCGATCTGAAATTCCTGGAATCGTTGGGAATCAAAATTGAGTCAAACTGTACCCCGGTACACAATTCGAATACTTTAGAGACCAACGTCCTCGGCATTTACATAGCCGGCGTGATCACAGCCGGGGCTGAGGGCAGCAAGGTTTTCATTGAAAACTCGAGGTTTCATGGCAGAAAAATAATAGGGCACATCTTAAATGGCAAAAAATGACAGAACGTACGATGTGGCAATCATTGGTGGAGGGCCTGGTGGTTACGTTGCTGCGATTCGCGCTGCACAGTTAGGCATGAAGCCGGTTGTAATCGAGAAAGAACGCCTTGGCGGGCTTTGCCTGAACTGGGGCTGCATCCCAAGCAAAGCGTTGCTGCGCAGCGCGGAAGTCTATCAGATGTTCAAGAAAGCCTCTAACTACGGCATTGAGGCGGAGAACGTCACCTTTGACGCAAAGAAAATCATAAAACGCAGCAGGTTGGCGGCGGAAAAGCTGAGCAAAGGGGTTGAGTACTTGCTCAAAAAGAACAAAGTGGAACACATTTCCGGTACGGCAACGGTGGCCAAGGCCGGCCTGGTGCAGATCGCGAAAGATGGCAAAGTTTCTGAAGAAGTCAACGCTAAACACATCGTTATCGCCACCGGCGGTTATGCCCGTTCTTTACCTGGCATCGAAATCGACAAGAAAAGAGTGATTTCCAGCCGCCAAGCTCTCCTATTAGATCAATTGCCGAAATCGATCGTCATCATCGGCGGGGGGCCTATCGGAGTCGAGTTTGCATATTTTTACAATGCCTTTGGTGTGCAATGTACCATCGTAGAAATGATGCCGCATATTTTGCCTTTCGAAGATACAGAAATTGTCCAGATATTGCAAAAGGCATTCAAAAAAAGTGGCATCACGTTGTTGACGGACGCGAAAGTCGAAAGTGTGAAGACGACTGCGAAGGGCGTCAACATCAAAGTAGCCGACAAAAAGGGCGGGATGCAGGATTTAAGCAGCGAAATCGCGCTGATGGCTGTGGGTTTCGGAGGCATGGTTGCCGGCTTAGGTCTGGACACCTTAGGGGTTAAGGTTGAGAAAGGGTTCATCAAAGTCAATGAGCGCTATCAAACCAACGTCGACGGAATCTACGCGATCGGAGATGTCATCGGGCCACCGTTGCTGGCCCACGTGGCTTCGGCCGAAGGCATCAATCTGGCAGAAACTCTGGCTGGCCTCAACCCCAGGCCCGTGGATTACACCAACTTTCCAAGCTGTACCTACTGTCAGCCGCAGGTGGCCAGCATTGGGCTGACCGAAGAAAAAGCCAGGCAGGGCGGGCGCGCCACAAAAGTAGGGCATTTCCCATTTCGCGCTAACGGCAAGTCCATCGCGGTTGGCGAGACCGAAGGCATGGTCAAACTGATATTTGACGAGAAATACGGAGAATTGCTGGGGGCCCACATCATAGGCATGGAAGCTACCGACATGATTGCTGAATTGGGGGTTGCAAAATCTCTGGAAACAACTGAAACAGAGATATTCAAAACCATTCACGCCCATCCGACGCTTTCAGAGGCGGTCATGGAGGCGGCGGCAGATGCTTTAGGTGAGGCTATTCATATTTGATCATGAAAGAAGGTGTGCTGATAAAAACAGGCCTTTGGGATTACCAGGAAGCCTGGGACTTTCAACGGGAGAGGCATCAAGCCCGCCTCGAGGGCCAAATCCCCGACACCCTGATTTTGACCGAGCACCCGCACACCTACACCATCGGCAAAGCAGGCGGGCAGGAGAATTTGATCACCGATGAGGCTGTGTTAAACAAACAGGGCATTGCTGTGTATCGCATCGATCGTGGCGGCAACATCACCTACCACGGGCCGGGTCAAATAGTTGGTTACCCAATTTTGGATTTGCACCATTATTACCTGGATGTGCATCGCTTCCTGAGAGACCTGGAAGAAGTCATGATCCGCACGTTGGCAGAATATGGCATCCTGGCCGATAGAATTGCCGGCTTGACCGGCGTTTGGGTTAAAGAGGCCAAAATCGCGGCCATCGGAGTGAAAGTGAGCCGCTGGGTAACCATGCACGGTTTTGCCTTCAACGTCAACACCGACCTGGCGTATTTTGGCAACATCGTGCCATGCGGCATTAGCGACAGACCAGTGACCTCCATGGCAAAGCTCCTGGCCGAACCGGTAGACTATCAAGAGGTGCAAGACCTTCTCATTCAGAAGTTTTCTGAAATATTTGAAATTCAATTGTACGAAAACGAACTGGAAACTGTTTTGCAATCTTAGAGGTATTTTTTTTGGCAAGACTGCATGAATACAAGGGCAAAGAACTGCTGCGCAACGTCGGCATCGCCACGCCTCGTGGCCTGGTCGCGAGCAACCCGCAGGATGTTTTTGATGCTGCCACAAAAATAGCGGCACCGGTGGTGGTTAAGGCGCAAGCCTGGACCACCGGACGCGCCGGCATGGGAGGGATCCAGTTTGCGCAAACTCCCGAAGAGGCGAAGGCTGCATCGCATAAGATTTTCGGGTTGCGCGCAAAGAATTTTGTTGTTGAACAAGTGCTGGTGGAAGAGCAGATCAAGATTAGCCGGGAATTCTATGCGGGCCTCATTATCGACGACGCCAACCGTTGTCCGGTGATCATTTTCAGTTCTACCGGCGGCACCGGCATCGAGGAAATCGCGGCCGCATATCCGGACAAAGTGGCCAGAATGGCCATCGATGTTGTGGAAGGCTTTAAAGATTTTCATGCCAGAAACTTGCTCAGACAGACTGGAATTTCAGGTAGACTGCAGCTAAAATTAGCCGACGTTTTGGTAAAACTTTGGGCTGTGGCGAGAACTCACGAAGCTCGTTCGGCTGAAATCAATCCCCTAATTTTAACGGAAGACCAGCACGTAGTCGCCGTGGACTGCCGCATCGCTGTCGACGACTATGCGGTTTTCCGGCATCCAGAGTTGGACATTGAAATCGCACGAGAACTCGATCGTCCTCCTTCTGAATTGGACAAAATTGCGTACAATGTGGAAAAAAACGATTACCGGGGCACGTTCTACTTCATCCAGATGGAACAGCATTTCAACAAAGGTGACGGCTACGTTGGCTTTCATGGCGCAGGGGGTGGCGGTTCCATGATGTCGATGGATGCCGTGACTCGCCGGGGTTTTAAGATAGCCAATTTCACCGATACCAGTGGCAATCCGCCAGCCTCCAAGGTCTATCGTGCCGCGAAAATCATCCTGGCGCAAAAGAATATTGACGCCTATTTTGGTTCAGGTTCCGGCGTCGCCAGCCAGGAACAATTTCATTCAGCCCGGGGCCTCGTTAAAGCGTTTCTTGAAGAGAACCTGTCGGTTCCAGCGGTAATTCGCTTAGGAGGTAATTCTGAAGACAAGGCGGTTGAAATCCTGGAAAACTACACCCGCGATTTGCCTGCTCCGGTTGAAGGCTATAAAAAAGATGATTCTGCCGAACACTGCGCCCGGCGTTTGCGCGAATTGGTAGACGCTTTTAAGCCAGAGGTGGGCGGGCGTAAGACACCGGAAAAGCCTGCCGTACAGCGACCCTATTCCTTTGAAACGCTCACGGGTAAAATAACCTACGACCACGCCGTATGTGTTGACTGTGAAAGCAAGATTTGTGTAGAAAGCTGTATTCCGGAGATTTTAAAGCTGGAGAAGAATGTGCCTGTCCTGGCCATTAGTGCCGATGAGGCTAAGCGCGGCAAGTGTATCGAGTGCCTGGCCTGTGAGATTGAATGCATTTTTCACGGCAACAAGGGTGCCTTTATCGACTTGCCAATTGACGGGCTGGACGAATATCTGCGGGAGCACGCGTGATGTCGATCTTAGTAGATGAAACGACGCGGGTTTTGGTTCAGGGCATTACCGGGCGTGAGGGCATGGCGCGAACGCGCCTGATGATAGAATACGGTACCAAAGTCGTGGCCGGCGTTACCCCGGGAAAAGGGGGACAGACAGAGTTTGAAGTACCTGTGTTTGACACGGTTTTGGAGGCTGTTGAGAAGAGCGGCGAAATCGACGCTTCTGTCATATTTGTGCCGGCCCCCCTGGTGAAAAACGCTGCTTTGGAGGCCATTGCAGCAGGCATCAAGTTTCTGGTGCTGGTTCCTGACCGCGTTCCCATCTACGACGTGTTGGAAATCGACCGGGCCGCCCAAAAGGTTGGCGCCCGATACGTTGGACCCAACACTCTGGGCTTGTTGAGCGTGGACAAAGGCGTCTTAGGCATGATGGGAGGCCGGGCCGCTTCGGCGAAAGCCTGGTTTAGGAAGGGGAATGTGGGCGTAACTTCAAGAAGTGGTGGAATTACCTCCTCGATTGCTTATTATTTAAGCAACAGCGGAATTGGACTTAGCACGATTGTTCATGTGGGTGGCGATGTGGTGGTGGGAATGCCCCATCCTGAGATCGTTGGTTTGTTTGAAGCGGATCCAGAGACCAAAGCCGTGGTCATGTTTGGTGAGATCGGAACCACACAGGAAGAACAGGTTGCAGAGCTGATCGAAACCGGACGCTTCACCAAGCCGCTCATCGCGTATATTGGCGGTGCCTCGGCAAAATCTGGCACGCGTTTTTCGCACGCAGGGGCCATCGTGGAAGGAAATCGCGGAACTTACGCAAGCAAAGTTAAAAGACTTCGAGAGGTCGACGCCCATATTGTGGAACAATTCGACGAAATCCCCAAAGTAACAAGCTCAGTATTATCACAATTAAAACCACAATAACCTGCGATGAATAATAATTTACCCTGGAAAACCGCAATAACCAAAATTCAGCCCAATGAAGTTCGTTTGCGCGGGTACCGTCTGGACGAACTAATGGGAAAAGTTTCTTTCGGACAGGTGGTCTACCTGGCGCTCAAGGGGGAGTTGCCCGCTGAAAACATCGGCAAACTGATCGACGCCATGTTGGTTTCTTCTATTGATCATGGCGCCACACCGCCCTCCACTTTGTCTGCGATAACGGTGGCATCGACGGGAGCACCATTGAATGCGGCGGTGGCTGGTGGCATCTTAGCCATTTCCCGGTTTCATGGCGGAGCCATCGAGGATTGCATGGGCGTGCTCCTGCAAACCAGGGAAAAGAGTCTGGCCAAGCAGATATCCTTCAGCAAGGCCGGCGAAGAAATTGTCGAGGAATACAAAGCCGCCGGGCGCAGAATTTCCGGTTTTGGTCACAGGATTCACACAGAGGATCCGCGGACGAAAAAGCTTTTTGAATTGTCAAAGGAATACGGTGTCAAAGACACGTTTATTCAGATTTCGTATGCCATCGAATCGGCCCTGGAAAAGCAAGCTGGCAAAAAATTGCCCATCAATGTGGACGGCGCCATTGCAGCGATTCTCTGTGAGCTTGAATTCTCGCCAAAACTGGCCAATGCCTTTTTCATCATGGCGCGCGTTCCCGGACTGGTTGCCCACATCTTCGAAGAGCAAACTCGCTACAAACCCATGCGTACCATCGACCCAAAGAATCATGAGTACGACGGTGCCAAAGATAGGAGCTTGTAGAACATGAGCAAACGGGAGGAGTTGCTTAAGATCATTCCTGAATTTGACTTGATCCAGGATCCAGCCCTGCGTGAGAATTGTCTGGCCGTTTGGGAGGAGGCCATGGCGCACAGAAACTGGACCGCTGAGGAATTGTTGAGCATCCCGTTTACCTTGCTGGCAGAAAATGTCAAAATCACCTTTTTGGAGCACGTCCGCACCGTCTGCCAGATGTGTGTGGCCTGCGACAAGGTCTTGACCGAAGCTTACAAGGAGCGGAAAACGCCGGTTAATCGTGACTTCCTGGTAGCCGGTGCCTTGCTTGCAGACGTTGGCAAACTTTTCGAATACGACAAGAGGGACGGTAAGGTGGTCAAAAGCCGGCACGGCCAGTATCTTCGCCATCCTTTTAGCGGCGTTGGCCTGTGTTTCAAGCACAACATTCCTGAGGAAGTGATGCACATGGTGGCAGTTCATTCAAAAGAAGGCGATCACTTTAAACGGTCGCCTGAGGCCATTATCTTGCATCACGCCGATTTTATCGACTTTGATTTGGTGAAATGAGATGGCAAAATATAGAGTAGCCTGGCTACCCGGCGATGGCGTGGGTAAGGATGTCATGGAGGCCGCCAGAATGGTCCTGGATGTCTTGGAGCTGGATGCTGAATACCTGCCAGGCGACATCGGTTGGGAATGCTGGAAGCACGAGGGAAATCCTTTGCCCGACCGCACTATCGACTTGCTGCACAGCACGGACGTTTGTTTGTTTGGCGCTATAACTTCTAAGCCCAAAGAAGAGGCGCAGGCAGAACTGGATCCGCCGCTGAGAGACAAGGGGCTTGTCTACTCCAGTCCGATCGTCAGGCTGCGGCAGGAGTTTAACCTGCACACAAATCTGCGTCCCTGCAAGGCTTACCCCGGCAACCCGCTGAACTATCGCGATGGCATCGACCTGGTGGTGTTTAGAGAGAACACGGAAGATCTCTACAGCGGCGTGGAATTTCATCCGTTGCCGCAAGAGCTCATGGACGCGCTTACCAAATACTCCGCTAAAATGAAACGCTTTCAGCAAACCGATCTGAATGATATTGCGATTACGCTGCGCATCGTGACGCGTAAAGCTTCGCAAAATATCGTCCGCCAGGCCTTCGAATATGCCAAGAAGCACGGCTACCCATCGGTTACCGTCGTGGAGAAGCCGAACGTGCTGCGCGAAACCAGCGGTCTCATCGTGCGCGAAGCACGCAAAATCGCCAGGGCCTATCCTGGAATTGCCTTGTACGAAACCAATATCGATGCCATGTGCATGTGGCTCATTAAGAATCCCCAGAATTACGGCGTTTTGGTTTCCTCAAATATGTTCGGGGACATCCTATCCGATTTGTGCGCCCAGTTGGTGGGTGGACTTGGATTTGCTGCCAGCGGCAACATCGGGGATGCTTACGCGGTTTTTGAGCCGACGCACGGTTCTGCACCCAAATATGCCGGACAGTACAAAGTCAATCCCACCGCCATGTTGTTAACTACCAGATTGATGTTGGATTGGCTGGGGGAATCTGAGAAAGCGGCGAAACTGGAAAATGCCCTCGCTGCGGTCATTAAAGAAGGCAAAGTGCGAACCTACGACATGGGTGGCAGTTCGTCAACTTTGGAGATGGCCGAAGAAGTGGCAACCAAAATCAGGAATTCATGAGTTCTATTTCACGAAAAATTGTTAGATTTGCGCTCGGTCTTAAGTACGGCGACCTTCCCCACGAAGTGGTTGAAGCAGTAAAGCGCTTTGTTTACGATTCAATAGGCTGCGCGTTTGGCGGTTACACCACCGAGGACGTGGACATCGTCCAAGGCATCTACTCAGAAATGGGCGGCAAGGCCGAGGCCAGCGTCATTGGCAGTGGTGCCAGGGTTCCCGCCTACAACGCTACGTTCTTGAACAGTCTGATGATTCGAGCGCTGGATTTCAACGATATTTATTGGAAACAAGACCCGAGTCACCCCAGCGATTTAATTCCGGTGGCTTTCGCGGTTGGGGAGAAGGCGGGAAAAAGCGCGCGGGAGGTTATCACCGCTATCGTTTTGGCGTACGAGTTTGAGTGCCGCCTGTGCGAATTTGCCGTGCCCGGGATTCGTGAAAGAAAGTGGCACCATGCCAGTCTCACCCAGTTTGTTTCTCCAATTGTCGCAGGTTATTTGCTCGATTTGAACGAAGACCAGTTGGTCAACGCCATCGGCATTTCGGGTTCGCACAATCTCACGCTGGGTGCCGTTACCGCTGGCAAACTGACCAAGATGAAAAACACCGTGGACCCACTTGCGGCCCAAAGCGGCGTCATGGCGGCTTTGATGGCTGAAAAAGGTTACACAGGTACCGAGCAAATCTTCGAGGGGAAAGAAGGATTCATGCAAACACTTGGTCCTGGCTGGGATGAGGCAAAGCTCGTCGCCGGTCTCGGTGACCGGTTCAAGATTCTGGACTGTTCCATGAAAGCCTTTCCAACCGAAGCGCTGACGCATTCGCACATTTCAGCCACCCTGAAAGTCGTGAGTGAAAACGACATTCAACCCGAAGAGATCAAACAGGTCACGGTCACGACCATTGCGCGCGCAGTCGATATTCTCTTTGACCCGGAAAAGTACCGGCCGACTTCCAGAGAAACGGCCGATCACAGTCTGCCTTACTGTATTGCCGCGGCGATTGTCGACCGCAAAGTAACTACAGAACAATTCGAAGAGAAGCGGATTCACGATCCCAAAATCCAGAACGTGTTACCTAAAATAAAGGGGGAAGCCAGCGAAGCCTTTGAGAAAATGTTTCCGCAGAAACAGCCCTCCAGGGTGACCATTGCCACCAGGGACGGGCGAACATTTTCGTGCGAAGTGGACTATCCCAAGGGAGACCCGCGCGAGCCCATGACCGAGGAAGATCTGGACAATAAGTTCCAAAGCCTGACCTCGAATTTGATTTCCCGGGAGCGCCAGCGGCAAATCAAAGAAGCCATTTGGGAACTGGAATCCTTTGCAGAAATGGGTCAGTTCATGCAATTGCTCAAAGTGGACCAAAATGCCTGAGATCGCCAAGACTCGAAAAGCTGCGACTCGCAAAAAGCCAGGCAAAGTCAGCCTGTCCAAGAAGCAGCATTTGGAGTTGTATTATTTCATGCTTTTGAACCGGGCCCTGGACGACCGAATCAGTACCTTGTATCGGCAGGGCAAAATATTAGGCGGGGCTTTCGTGAGTCGGGGTCAGGAGGCGACTTCGGTGGGATCGGCGTATGCGCTCGAAGAAGGGGACGTCATCGGTCCAATGATCAGAAACTCCGGCGCAATCCTGGTTCGCGGAGTTTCTATCGGCGAATTCCTGGCCAATTACCTGGGCAAGAAAACTGGACCAACTCACGGGAAGGACGGAAATTCACATTTTGGCGATCTGCAACGAAGAATTTTTGCACCGGTGAGCATGTTGGGCGCTCTCATTCCGGTGTGTGCTGGCGCAGCCCTAACTTTCAAAATGAAAAAGCAGCCCAACGTGGCTCTGACCTGGATCGGCGATGGGGGCGCCAGTGTTGGGGATTTTCACGAAGGGTTGAACTTTGCCGCGGTGTTGCGCTTGCCTCTGGTCTTAATATTGGAAAACAACGGCTACGCCTATTCGACGCCGGTAAGGAAACAAGCGCTGGTGGAAGATTTCGCGGTCCGCGCCCGCAGCTACGGCATTCCAGGTGAAATCGTCGATGGCAACGATGTGCTGGCGGTGTACGAAGTAACCAAACGGGCCGTGGCAAGAGCGAGAAGGGGAGAGGGCCCTACGCTCATCGAGGCCAAAACCTTTCGCATGAAAGGACATGCCGAACACGACGACGCCTTTTATGTTCCCAAGGACCTGTTCGAATACTGGCAAAAACGCGACCCCATCGAGAATTTTGAAAAATACTTAAAAAAGTCACGGTTGGCCACAGCGGCTGAGCTGACCAGGATTCAAAATCAGGTGGCGAAGGAAATCGACACAGCGCAAAAATTCGCCGAAGAAAGCCCCTTACCGCAACCTGGCGAGGCTGAACAGGGCGTTTACGCGGAGTGAAATTGCCGAACGTTTAACCGGATGCATAAGTGTTGCAATGGAGTTGGGAAAGCCGTACATTCGTATGTTCTAAGAATTCTGCGCAAATGAGTCATGTGACCTACATTGAAGCCATTTTACAGGGGCTTCGCGAAGAAATGCAACGAGACAGCCCGGTGTTCTCAGCCGACGCGCTTGCCGTGTGTAATTTCTGGCTTTCGGGAGATGCGGTACATTACCTCATTTTCGATGTTGGCTGTTGAGCGCGCGGCTGAATGCCGTAGTTATGTGTAATCACCTCATTCACAAAACAGTGCTGAATGGCAAATATCGAAAACGAATCCCAGCTCTAAAAATTCCATTGCCCCTTGTGAAGAACAAGTCTAAGACAGAGAAGCACGTCGGGAAAATGGTAGAAAAGATACACTCCAGCTCAGGAGAAAGAATTCACTTGAAGTCCCGTTTTCACACCTTGATGAACCAACTGTTGACGGCAAAGAATCTGGCAAATGGGGTTGAAACTGGGCGGCGACGATTTTAGAGAGGATGAAGTAGCTAGTAGACAAAAAAGATATGCACGAACAAAACAGGCCAAATAGGTTTGAAGATCGTTTTCGGCTATATGTAGATGAATCAGGAGACCACGTGTTTCGAGATGTCTATGAGGTTCCACATCGTTTTTTGTGTTTGCTCGGCTGTTGGTTTCAAAACCCTGCCTATTTGTCCTTTCATGATGCTCTGGAAGCGGTGAAGAGGAAACATCTCCCTTATCACCCGGATGACCCGGTTGTGCTTCACCGGGAGGATATGACGAATGCAAGAGGACCGTTCAAGAATTTTCGTGATAAGAAGCAGCGGAAGGCATGGGATACTGATTTGTTAAAAGTAATCCAAGAGGCCGACTATCGCGTCGTGGCAGTCGTGATTGATAAGCAAGCATTGCGCGCCTCTTATGGGGACGCTGTAGCGCATCCATATCATCTTGGCTTAGGCTTTCTTTTGCAGCGTTTCGCAGGCTACTTGAACCATATTAACCGGATGGGTGATGTTATGGCTGAATCAAGAGGAGGTGTTGAAGATCGGTTGCTTAAGGAATCTTACAATCGAGTTTTTCAGCACGGTGTTTGGGCCACAGATGCTCACTACTTTCAATCTGCGCTAACATCCAAAGAACTGAAGTTGAATCAAAAAAAAGCTAATATCGCTGGGTTGCAATTGTCAGATCTACTCGGCCATCCGGTCAAACAATGGGTTTTAAGGCAGAATAATCTCATCAAAAAAGATCTGGCACCCTTTGCAAAGCGGTTAATGTCAATCGTCAAAAATAAATTCAATCGCCAACTCTATGAAAATAGAATTGAGGGGTATGGTTGGGTAATTTATCCCAAAAAATAAGGGCGCCTCTTTGAAGACGCCCTTACGCTCGCCCCTGCGGGCGATCCACCTCCGCTAAGCGGATTAATAAAATATACGTATATTGCACACATATTGTCAATAAGTTTTTTCGAGTTTTCTTTAAAAATGCCAAAATCCGGTGAACACAAAACCGTACACGCCCAAAACTGAAGAAAGGGCACATAACAAACGCATCAACTCGGACGCTGCCGAAGGGGCGTAAATTCAGAGTTCGGTGCATTTTTGAAGTACTTCATTTGTTGAAAGTAAAACGCATTAAACGGCAGCGCCGGTTATGCGAAAAAGTTAACTGGCTGTCGCGTATCAGTCATAACTTAGTTGTATCATAAATGGAGAAAATCGTGTAGATGCAGCGTTAAGATAAAAGTTTGCCGCCTTAACAATATTGCACATAAAAGCTTGGAGTAAGAAATCATGCACCAGAAGTTCCAAATATCCGAGACATATCAAAAAGATATTCATCGAGCTATAGAAATCGTTAAAGAGGCTGGATGTAGTGAGATCTTTCTTTTCGGTTCGCTTGTCAGCGGAGAAGTTGGAGATAAATCGGATATTGATTTGGCTATTCGAGGTTGTCCTCAAGGAAAATTTTTTCATCTTTTAGGTAAGCTTTTGCTGGAGTTAGATTATCCAGTGGATTTAGTGAATTTAGACCGTCAAAATGCT
Organism: bacterium; assembly: GCA_046757525.1. Classification (GTDB taxonomy): domain Bacteria; phylum Zhuqueibacterota; class Zhuqueibacteria; order Oceanimicrobiales; family Oceanimicrobiaceae; genus JBHHYI01. The sequence goes on from JBHHYI010000004.1 coordinate 14,512, forward strand.
TTTGCACAGTATTTAGAAAAAGCAGGAGAACTGATTCCAATTGATTGAGAAAATTATTTCTCAGGTAACATTGCGACCCTTCAAATGTCAATCGCGTTTCGCCCGTTTTTTCGAGGACGAAGCAATGCACCGCATTCAGTCTGAGCGGGCTTTACAAGAGTCGACTGCTCAAAACCGCTGAACGAGCAGGGCAGACGGCATCGAACTTCGAACCTTTTAAGAGTTCTGCGTAAATGAGTTATATGACCTACATAGAAGCCATTTCACAGGGGCTTCGCGAAGAAATGCAACGGGACAGCACGGTGTTCTGTCTGGGCGAAGATATCGGTGAGTATGGCGGCGCTTTTAAAGTGACCAAGGGCTTCCTCAAGGAATTCGGCGAGGAACGGGTCATCGATACCATTTTAGCCGAATCGGCCATCGTCGGCGTGTCTATCGGCGCGGCCATGATGGGCCTGCGGCCGGTAGCTGAGATGCAGTTTGCGGACTTTGTTTCCTGCGGGTGGAACCAGATCGTAAACATGGCGGCCAAGTCGCATTATCGCTGGGGTGCGGCGGTGCCCCTGGTCATTCGGCTTCCTTCTGGTGGCGGACTGCATGCCGGACCGTTTCACTCCCAGAATCCGGAAGCCTGGTTTTTCCATGTGCCGGGTCTCAAGTTGGTGGCCCCGGCCACGCCCTACGACGCCAAAGGTCTCATTAAAGCTGCCATCCGGGACAACAATCCCGTGTTGTATTTTGAGCACAAATACCTTTACCGGCACATTAAGGGCGAAATCCCGGACGAGGATTATCTGGTGCCCATCGGTGAGGCAAAGGTGCGGCGTTCGGGAACGGATGTTTCGGTTGTCACTTATGGCTCGATGGTACACCGATCTCTTGAAGCCGCAGAAAATTTGGCCAGCGAAGGCATGCAGGTCGAGGTCGTCGATTTGCGTACCTTGCTGCCTTTAGACAAGCAGACCATTCTGGACTCTGTGAAGAAAACCAATAGAGTCTTGATCGTGCATGAGGCCACCCTGACCGGCGGTGTCGGGGCTGAAATAGCCGCGCTGATTTCCAGTGAGGCGTTTGAATACCTGGACGCTCCGGTCAGGCGGGTAGCGTCAATCGACACCCCGGTCCCTTACAGTCCACCCTTAGAGGAGCATTTCATGCCAAATAGCGAAAAAATAAAGAAAGCGATTAAAGAATTGGTGAATTATTGACCATGAACGAACTCATCGCCATACTCGTCATGTTTACCGGGGCCGGCGTGGTCGTGCTGGCCTTGCTGGGATTGTCAGAATGGCTCGGCCCCAAGAAACGCAATCCAGTGAAAGACCAAACGTTTGAATGCGGTAACCTTCCCGTTTCTTTGCCGGGGGACCGATTCTCAGTGAAGTTTTACACGGTCGCGATCTTGTTCGTCTTGTTTGACATCGAAATCATCTTCCTATTTCCCTGGGCCGTCGTGTTTAGAAGCCTGGGATTCACCGGGTTGATTTCCATGACCTTATTCATCGGCGTGTTAGTCCTCGGACTCATTTACGCCTGGAAAAGAGGAGCCTTACAATGGGATTGAGGAGTTTATTTGGGGATAATAACTACATGACCACCAAGCTTGACCAGGCGGTTGGCTGGGCAAGAAAATATTCGTTGTTCCCGTACCCGTTTGTGACCGCCTGCTGTGGCATGGAGTACATGTCGGTCTCATCGCCCCATTACGACCTGGACCGCTTTGGCGCAGCATTCCCGCGTTTTTCCCCGCGCCAGGCGGACATGCTGCTGTGCGTCGGCACAGTCAGTCAAAAAATCGCGCCGGTGTTGCGGCGAGTCTACGATCAGATGTGCGATCCCAAATACGTAGTGGCGTTTGGCGTTTGCACTTGTACCGGCGGCTTTTACGACGACTACTCCACCGTCATTGGCATCGACACCATCGTTCCCGTAGATGTTTACATTCCCGGCTGTCCCCCAAGGCCGGAGACGGTACTGCAAGGCATCATGCTGTTGCAAGACAAGATTCAGAACCAGAAACAAGAATTCTGAAATGACGAACTTGACTTTTAAGAAACTGCGAGAAAACTTTTCCGATTTCCTGCAGGAATGCTACACTTATCGCGGCGACGCCATTGCGGTTGTGGACAAAACAGCGATTTTTGAGGTCTGCCAATTCCTGAGGGATGATCCACAGCTATCCTACGACCTGTTGGTCGATCTGGCCGGGGTGGACTATTTAGGTCGAGACCCAAGATTCGAGGTCGTTTACCATTTGCACTCGTTTGCTGACAACAAACGCCTGAGAATCAAGGTGCCTGTCGATGAGAGAGATCCGCAGGTGCAAACGGTTTCGCCGTTGTGGTCGGTGGCAAACTGGTTCGAACGCGAGGTCTGGGATATGTTTGGTATCCGCTTCAAAGGGCACCCGGATTTGCGTCGCATTTTAATGTACGATGAATTCAAAGGCCATCCCTTGCGCAAGGACTACCCAATAACCAAAAGACAGCCTCTGGTAGGACCGCAACAAACCAAAGAGCGCCTTATCACGCCAACGGTTGACCTGACCCGCAAGGCCATGGACGAATACGTTTCCGAGGAAAATGGCCTCAAGGTAAAACACATGTTTCTAAACATGGGGCCATCTCATCCGGCCATGCACGGTGTGGTGCGCATCGTTCTGGAGCTCGACGGGGAACGAGTGCTGAACTCCGATATCGATATTGGATTTCTGCACCGGGCGTTTGAGAAACATTCTGAAAATATTTACTACAACGGCGTCTTCCCCTACACAGACCGGCTGAATTACGTTTCGCCCCTGATTAACAACGTTGGCTATGCCTTGACGGTGGAAAAATTGCTTGGGATTGAAGTCACGGAACGCTGTAAATATATTCGCGTGATAATGAGCGAAATTTCCAGGATCGCGGATCACCTCACCTGTATCGGTGCGATGGCGATGGAGTTGGGCGCCATGACCGCTTTCTTGTACTTCATGAAGGCGCGAGAAGCCATGTATTCGCTGATCGAAGAGGTAACCGGCGCCCGGATCACCATTTCATACGTGCGCGTCGGCGGTGTCAAGGCCGACCTACCTGAAGGATTTGAGCAACGTGTGAAAAAGCAATTGGCAGAAGTGCGTAAGGAGATCAAAGAAGTGCACAAATTGCTGACCCGCAACCGGATATTTGTCGACCGGGTGCAGAATGTGGCAGCCGTTTCTAAGGAAGAGGCCATCTCCTATAGTTTCACCGGGCCTTTGCTGAGAGCCTGCGGCGTGGAATACGATGTTCGAAAAAACTTTCCATATTCAGTCTACGACCAATTGGATTTTGACATTCCCTGTGGCGAGAATGGTGATATCTACGATCGCTATTTGGTTCGAATGGAAGAAATGGAGCAAAGCGCCCACATCATCGAGCAAGCTCTGGCTAAAATGCCCAGGGGCAATCTCATGGTGGATTTCGATGGCAAAGAAATCCCGGCAGAGAAGATGGCAGACCTGGGCAAGTTTGGCCAGACCAAAGACTTGTTGCACCAGGTGGCCGTCACCGACCCAACCTTGTTGGGAAGCAACCAGCCTTTTCACAATGATGTCTATGCTTCCGACAAACGGGTGACTCTGCCGGCCAAGGAGCAGGTTTACGGCAGCATCGAAGGTTTAATGAATCACTTTATGTTGATTATGGAAGGCTACGGAATACGACCCCCGCGAGGCGAGGCTTATCATGCCGTTGAGGGCGCCAACGGGGAATTAGGCTTTTATGTCGTCAGCGACGGAAGTGACCGGGCCTACCGCGTGCGAGTGCGACCGCCCTGTTTTCCACTGGTGGCCGGCTTTAGCAAGATGATCGAAGGCTGTCAAGTGGCTGACATTATTCCGGCGTTTGGGTCTATCAACATGATTGCAGGAGAATTGGATCGTTGAAAGTACAATTTTCGAAAAAATCCAGAGCGCAAGCAGAAGAAATAATCAGACGCTATCCACAAAAACGGGCGGCGATGTTGCCCATCCTGCATCTGGCAGAAAGCGAGTTTGGCGCTGTTTCTCCAGAGGTGGAGGTTTACGTGGGCGAGTTGTTGGAAGTGCCGCCGGTCAAAGTGCATGAAGTCATGACCTTTTACACCATGCTCGCCAGCAAACTTCGAGGGAAACACCATTTCCAGGTTTGCCGGGGGCTCTCTTGCGATCTGCGCGGCTGCACCAAAATCATCGATTATCTGTCTGATCAGCTCAAGCTCAAACCGGGGGAAAGCAGCGAGGATTTGCAATTCACTTTTTCCACGGTTGAATGTCTTGGCGCCTGTGAGACGGCGCCTATGATGCAGCTAAACGACGATTACATCGGAGATCTAACCGAACAGAAAATCGCAGACATCCTGAAGAAATTGAACAGCAAAGGAAACCCTGAATAACTTGACAGAATCTATCTGTACGTAAACGTCATGAGGCTGTCCAAAAAGTCAAGAAGGACCCTGTGGTTGTCATTCCTGCGAATCAGTCGTCCGGCAGCCGCCGGATGACCGAAGCAGGAATCCAAAAAAATCAATAGGTTATAGATTCCCGCTTCCGCGGGAATGACACAAAAATGGCCCTTTCTGGACAGCCCCGTCTACTGGGCAGGAGCAGAAAGATTCTCCCAAGTGCACAAGTTAGGAATGGCAATTTTTCCGAATCCGGACTGAAACAACATGAATGAAAAAATAATCTCAAAATTTTTTGACATCAAGGACAGCCACACCATTGCGGTCTACGAAGCGCACGGGGGCTACCAGACCGTTCGTAAGGTCTTTAAGGAGATGTCGCCAGAGGACGTCATCAACGAAGTGTTGCGTTCGAATCTGCGTGGCCTGGGGGGCGCCGGCTTCCCAACCGGCAGAAAGTGGTCTTTCATTCCAAAAGATAGTCCCAAGCCCAAGTATCTGGTCGTCAATGCCGACGAAAGTGAACCTGGTACCTTTAAGGACCGCTACATCATGGACAATTACACCCACGGCCTGCTCGAGGGCATTATGATCGCGTCTTACGCCATTGGCGCTGAAAAAGCGTTCATCTACATCCGCGGGGAATATGTACGACAGGCTGAGAATCTGGAAGCCCAGATTGAAGCTGCCTATAAAAAGGGTTATCTGGGGCAAAATATTTTTGGCACTCGCAACAATTTAGATGTGCTGGTGCATCGTGGGGCAGGCGCTTACATTTGCGGCGAGGAAACCGCGCTGCTGGAGTCTTTGGAAGGCAAAAAGGGCTGGCCGCGCATGAAGCCCCCCTTTCCTGCCATTGAAGGCGCGTTTCGGAGTCCGACCATAGTCAACAATGTTGAGACCATAGCGTATGTACCCACAATCATTGAGAAGGGTGCCGAATGGTTTGCAGATTTGGGTTCGGAACGCAACGGCGGATTGCGATTTTACAGCGTCAGCGGTCATGTGAAGAGACCTGGCGTCTACGAGTTGCCCATGGGTACGCCGCTGCGGGAAATCATTTTCGAACACGCCGGCGGTCTGCTTGACGGCGCGGAACTGAAAGCCGTGGTGCCAGGAGGTTCGTCTTCGCCCATCTTGAGACCTGAAGAAATCGACGTGAAGATGGATTATGATTCCCTGGCTGCCATCGGTTCCATGTTGGGTTCGGCAGGCGTCATCGTTATGGATCATTCGACCTGTCTGGTGCGAGCTTTACATGTCGTCACGCGATTCTATCACCACGAGTCCTGTGGACAATGCACGCCGTGCCGTGAAGGAACCGGCTGGGCCGAAAAGATTTTGAAGCGCATTCTGGATGGCAACGGAAGGCCGGAAGATGTGGACAATCTGGTGTTAATCGCCAACAACATCATGGGAAACACCATTTGTCCACTGGGGGATGCGGCTGCTTTACCGATTCGAAGCTATGTCACGAAATTCCGGGATGAATTCGAATATCATGTGCAGGAGAAGCGTTGCAACATTGACGTACGAGAGGCGTTGATGGCTGCCGCTTCGTAAAACAGCAAACTGGCTTGGCATTTCAACCCAAGGATAATATAAATGGTCAACATTACAATAGATGGAATTGAGTTAGAGGTCCAAAAGGGGACCACGGTCATTCAGGCCGCGGAAAAGATTGGCATCGAGATTCCACGGTATTGCTACCATCCAGGGCTCACCATTGTAGGGGTTTGCCGAATCTGCCTGGTTGAGATTGAGAGGATGCCTAAATTGCAAGTGGCTTGTTACACGCCGGTCACCGACGGCATGGTGGTACACACCAACACCGAGAAAGTGCTCGAAGCGCGCCGCGCGGTCCTGGAGTTTTTGCTGGTCAACCATCCGCTGGATTGTCCGGTCTGCGATCAGGCGGGGGAGTGCTGGCTGCAGAATTTCTACATGCAGCACGGCCTTCACGACAGCAAAATGGTCGAAGATAAGGTAAAAAAGCACAAGGCCCTGCCTATCGGCCCACACGTGATGCTGGATTCCGAAAGGTGCATTCTGTGTTCTCGCTGCGTCAGGTTCTGCGATGAAATCAGCAAGTCGCATGAGCTGGGCATCTTCAACCGGGGCGATCATGCGGAGCTGCTGCCATATCCTGGACGCGAGTTAGACAATCATTATTCCGGAAACACCATCGACATTTGTCCTGTCGGCGCTTTGACGGACAGGAATTTTCGCTTCAAAACCCGTGTCTGGTATCTCAGCGAAACCAGGTCTATTTGCCCGGGCTGCTCCAATGGCTGTAATATTTACGTGCACCACAACGACAAGCGCACTTACAAGGCGGACGGCGTTCGTATTTCCCGCCTTAAACCAAGGTACAACGCTGAAGTCAACCAGTGGTGGATGTGCGACGAAGGCCGGTACGGATTTACTCACGTGGATGCTGAATCCCGCCTGCTTGCGCCGCAGAAAAAGGAAAAGGGCGCCTGGCACGAAATCACCTGGGACGACGCAACGGTTGAAATCGCGGCAAGATTCAATGAAATATTAGCCAGTCATGGTTCTGAAGCCATCGGAGTCATTCTCTCACCTCAGATGACCAACGAAGATCTTTTTGCCGGGCGACGCTTGTTTAAAGAGCTTCTGCACTTGAAAAACGTAGATTACCGGCTCAAACCGTTGGTCAAGGGCTACGAAGACGATTTCCTGATCAAGTCCGACAAGAATCCGAACACAGCGGGCGGTGAGGCTTTGCATTTGTCACCGCAAGGAAAGGGCGAACTCAAGGTAGAGAAAATGCTAAACGCCGCCATTGAAAAAAAGATCAAAGCGTTGTATATTTGTCACCACGATTTGGAGCGAGGCCTCGCACAAAATGTTTTACAAAAGGCGCTGACAGGCCTGGAATTGCTGGTGTTTCAGGGGACGAATGCAAATTCCACCTCCGAATTGGCCCACTACACGCTGCCCAGCGCAGCTTTTGTCGAGAAGGACGGCACGTTCACCAACTATGCCGGTCGTGTCCAAAGGATCAACAAAGCTGTTGAACCCCTTGGAGAGGCCAAACCGGACTGGGCAATCTTCCGGAACCTCGCCAAAGCCCTGGGCAAGTCGATGCCGTTTTTCGACGCTGAAGATGTGTTTAATGTTTTAGCCGAAGAAGTTGACGCATTTAATGGGCTGAACTACAACAATATCGGAGCACAGGGTTTGTTGCTAAATGGCCAATTAGTGGAGAGGGAGTCTGAAGTGGAGGTGAAAGTAGCTTAAGATGATTGCAGACATCGGAATTGTGGTGGCAAAACTGGTTTTTGTTCTGGCATTTGTCCTTAGCTTCGGTGGCTTGCTCACCTGGGTGGAACGCAAGCAGAGTGCGGTCATGCAAGATCGCATCGGTGCAAACCGGGCTTCCATTTTTGGGTTGCGAATCATTGGCCTTTTTCATCCTCTGGCGGACGCTCTCAAGATGTTCACCAAAGAAAGCTTTCGTCCCGTCAACGCAGAGAAGTTTTTGTTTACCATGGCACCGACCATTTCGGTCTTTTTCGCACTGATCGGATTCGCGGTCATCCCTTTTGGCAACGTCTTGCATATTGGTGCAAGGGACATCAGTTTGCAATTAGCGCCTTTAAACCTGGGCGTTTTGTATTTGTTTGCCGTGGCCGGAATGGCGGTCTACGGCGTGGTCCTGGGCGCCTGGTCATCACGGAACAATTTTGCCTTACTCGGCGGGTTGCGAGCGTCAGCCCAGATGATTTCCTACGAAATAGCCTTAGGTGTGACCATCATGGGCAGCTTGATGATCTACCAGACCGTCGACCTGCAGGAAATCGTGCGCTGGCAGGGCGCACACGTCTGGGGTGTTTTGTTGCAGCCGCTGGGCTTTCTGCTGTTTCTAACCGTGGGCATCGCTGAAACCAAGCGCGTGCCGTTTGACCCCCCCGAAGGGGAGTCGGAGATCATCGGTTACTTTCTGGAATACAGCGGCATGGGCTTCGGCATGTACTTCTTGACCGACTTCATCGAAACGGTCATGATCTCAGCGATCACGGTGACGCTTTTCTTCGGGGGCTGGCAGGTACCCTTTTTGCAGGAGAGCGGTTTTCATTTTCCCTGGGGCACCACCTGGGCTTTGAGCAACTGGGCGGTGGAGCTTTTGCATGTGGTCAGTTTTACTTTGAAAGTAGTCTTTTTCTTGTGGCTACAAATGGTGATCCGGTGGACTTTGCCACGCTTTCGTTACGATCAGGTCATGCGCCTGGGCTGGAAGTACATTCTGCCCATTTCGCTAGCCAATATCGTGGTCACCGGCTTTATTATTCTTTTGGTGCAATAGACACATGAACGTTCACGACAAATACAAGCCGCTTACATTCTGGGAAAAGACCTACATTCCCAGGATACTCGAAGGTCTCTGGTTGACTTCCAAACACTTTTTTCGGAACATGGTAGCCCACACGTTGCGCCTGGTTGGTATTAAACTAAAATGGCTGGGTGCGGTGACCTTCCAGTATCCGGAAGTGCTAAGACCCATCTTCCCGCGTCTCAGGACCATGCACCGTCTCACCAAACGCGAGGATGGTACACCTCGTTGTGTGGCCTGCATGATGTGCGAAACCGTTTGTCCGGCCAAATGCATTTATATCATTGCCGATGAGAAGCCTGAAAATCTCCAAATTGAAAAGATGCCAGCAAGCTTCGACATTGACCTTGGCTTGTGCATTTTTTGCGGCTACTGTGTTGAAGCCTGCCCGGAAGACGCCATTCGTATGGACACGGGCATCCTCGAAATCGCTAACTACACCCGGAACGGTATGCTTTTGGACATGCAAACCATGTTGAGCTTAGAACCCAGGCACGGCCGCTATGTGAAGTACAATGACAAGGGGGAAATCGTTTCGGATGAGTTTCTTACGGAAGTGGATTAAAGCAATGGGATTAAAGTTGATTTGTTTGCTTGATTTGACCTGAGTTTTTTCGTATATTCAGCACAATCAAAATTAACCCTCCTTTAACTTTTTATTAGCAGGAGTTAATCACATGCCGAAAGTTCAACAACCATTTGTTGGAGAAGAGGCGAAGTTTTTGGAAGAGGGTCAATACGGGGACAATGTCTTGATCACGTCCATCGATCGGATCTTGAGTTGGGCACGGCTCTCCTCCTTGTGGCCCATGACTTTTGGCCTGGCCTGCTGCGCCATCGAAATGATGGCCACCGCAGCCTCGCGCTACGATCTGGACCGCTTTGGTGCAGGGGTCATGCGGCCCAGTCCCAGACAAACGGATTTAATGATCGTAGCCGGTACGGTTACCATTAAAATGGCGGAGCGCATCAAGAAGCTCTACGACCAAATGCCGGAACCCAAATATGTGCTTTCCATGGGAAGCTGTGCCACCTGTGGCGGCCCCTATTGGCAACATGGGTACCATGTTCTAAAAGGCGTCGACTTGATCGTTCCGGTAGATGTCTACGTTACTGGTTGCCCCCCGAGACCCGAAGCCCTCATCGACGGCGTCATCAAAATCCAGGAAAAAATCCGCAAAGAAAGCCTGATTAAACTCAAACAACAGGAAAGGGTCAAAGCATGACTCCAGCAGATATTCACAAGAGATTGCAAGACAAATTTGGCGACGCCATTGTGGAAGTCGGCGAAGAGGCCCTGGATCCGTGGATTAAGATTGCTGCTGAAAAAACGTTAGAGATAGCGACCTTTTTGAAAACCGATGCGGAGCTTGCTTTTGATTATTTGATGTGTTTGAGCGGGCTGGATTACGGTGCGGAAAGCAATCTGGGCGTGGTCTACAATCTGTTTTCCATGAAACACAAACACAAGATCACGATCAAAGTGGATTTGCCGCGGGACAACCCGAAGGTCCCTTCAGTGGAGACCATCTGGCGCACAGCCGATTGGCACGAACGCGAAGCCTACGATTTGTTTGGCATTCAGTTTGAAGGCCACCGTGACTTGCGACGCATCCTGTGCCCGGATGATTGGGAAGGTTACCCCCTGCGCAAAGACTACGTCGTGCAGGAATTCTACCATGGTATTCGCGTTCCCTACCAGGAAGATTGGGAGAAATATGAGACCTTCCAGAGAAATCCGGAACGGGGTCACTTCGTGTTCAAATTTGAGAACAAAGCTCCCGGGGTCGTACTTGCAGATGAAAACGGCAAAAAGGACGAGAAAAACAAGGACTAACCATGGCTACTTATTTTCGCAACATTTATCGCGCCATTGTCACCATTGCCATCGGCATGGCGCAAACCTGGAAGGCCCTATTTCGCCCGGCGATTACCCTGCAATATCCCGATGAAAAATGGGACTTGCCGATCAACGCGCGTGGAATCTTGTTTAATAACGTCGATGACTGCATTGGTTGTTACAAATGCGCCAGAATTTGTCCGGTCAATTGCATTTACATCGACACGGTAAAAGCTTTGCCGGAGGAAGATTTGGGCAAGGCGTCGATGGGCAACCCCATTCGCCAGCACGTCATTCGCTTTGACATCGATATGTTCAAATGCTGCTATTGCGATTTCTGCACCACCGTCTGTCCCACCGAGTGTTTGTACATGACCGATGTTTACGAAAACGGGGTCTTCAGCCGGGAAAACGGCATTTACCATTTCGCAAAATACTCGCCTGAAGAAGCCCTGGCTCTTCTGGAAAGAGAGCAACGCGAGGAAATGCAAAAGGCGAAAGCGAAAGAAGCCGCCCTGGCGGCCAAGAAAGCTGCGGCGGAAAAAGCGCAAAAGGAGAAACCGGTCAAGGAAGAAGCAGCCGCGGAAGCTACGAATTAATCCGCAACGGCTGGGAAACAGTGATTGCCAAACAAGAGAATAGATGGGCATGATAGGAAATCTTTTTAAGAAAAAAAGAGTTCTGTTCGAAGACGAAAACACCGTCGTGGTCGACCTGGATCACTCTGCCGGCCGTTATTACGAGGATGCCATGAAGAAGCTGGAGGTCGAATCGTACCAGGGCGATGAAATGGTGGTGAACATGGGGCCCCAGCACCCCAGTACCCACGGTGTCCTGCGCCTGGAACTGGTTCTCGATGGTGAAGTGGTCAAAAAGGTCACGCCGCACATCGGCTATTTGCACAGAAATTTCGAAAAGCACGCAGAGAACATCAGCTATAACGAGGTCATCCCTTTCTGCGATCGCATTGATTATCTGGCTTCCATGAATCAAGACGAGGCCTATGCCCTGGCCGTCGAAAGACTAATTGGTCTGAACGAGTTGCCGGAAAAGGTGGAATATTTGCGGGTGCTTTGCTGTGAGCTCAACCGGATCGCCAGCCACCTGGTCGCCATCGGAACCTTTGGCCTCGATGTGGGCGCGTTCACGCCGTTTCTGTGGGCTTTCCGCGATCGCGAGAAAATCCTCGACTTGTTGGAATGGATTTCCGGGGCACGCATGCTGTACAACTACATCTGGGTCGGCGGCCTGGCCAGAGAAATGCCGGAAGAATGGCCAGCCTATGTGAAGAAATTTGTCGATTACTTCGGTCCCAAGATGGTCGAGTTCAACAAACTTCTAACTGAAAACCACATTTTCATTGAAAGAACTGCCCATGTCGGCGTGCTGCCAGAAGAGCTCGCGCTCAGCTACGGCTGCAGCGGCCCGGTGTTGCGGGGCTCTGGTCTCAAGTGGGACATCAGAAAGGAAGAGCCCTACTCGTTTTACGACAAATTTGAGTTTGACGTGCCAATAGGCAAAGGCAAGTTTGGACCTCTGGGCTCGGTTCTGGACCGCTATCTGGTTCGAATCGAAGAGATTGAACAGTCGGTAAAGATAATCCGGCAAGCTTTGGCAGGCCTGGAGCAGTTCAAAGCTCAGGACGTCAAGGCCGCTATTCCGCGCAGAATTCGACCGCCCGACGGGGCGGAAGCCTATGTTAGAAGCGAAACGCCTCGTGGTGAGTTGGGGTTTCTCATCCGTAGTGACGGCTCAGATGTGCCGTTCCGGGTCAAGGCACGCTCACCTTGCTTCAGCAACATCAGTGTTCTCGACGACATTTCTCGCGGGGCCATGATTGCCGATCTGGTCATCATCATCGGTAGCATCGACATCGTGTTAGGTTGTATCGATCGGTAGACTGGCTCAGCAATGTAAAACAGAATGGTGCACCTGTAACGCTGGCTTGAGTTTCTGGCTGGCGTTATTTGTTTGAGGCCTTGTGCGCGAGGCTCGAATGAGCACGGAGTTCAATCAAGTTCAACAGAATGGAATCGTTATGCGAATTACGGAGATCGTTTTAACCGCTTTAATCTTGGCTTCGGTGGGATTCTTCGCCTGGAGTGTGTTTCGGTTGTTTCGTTTCGTGAAGCTTGGCAAGCCCTCTTACGATCCGGTTGACCATTGGGGCTGGCGAATCAAATCGGTTCTAAAATATTTCTTCGGCCAGAGGTCGGTGGTGCGCGAGCTGTCCGGTTGGGGCCACTTTTTCATCTTTTGGGGATTCATGATCCTGGGCCTGGCTACCATCGAGATGTTCGTGCGCGGCTACGTGCCAGGTTTTAATTGGGGCCAGGTTCTGGGCCACACCATCGATGCGGTTTTTGTGACCCTGTTCGATTTCTTGGGATTGGCGGTTTTGGTCGCCATCGTTATTGCTCTCGTTCGACGTTTCATCGTTCAACCCGACCGGTTGCGCAAGGACTTTGCCGCACGGTTTGACGCTACTTTGATTTTAGGAATGATCTTCACGCTCATGATTTCCATGTTCTTTACCAACGCGTTTATCATAAGGAACCAGGGCGCGCTTGCGGGTTTTACGCCGGTTTCCGACTTGTTTGCGAATTTCGTCGGTCAGAGCAACGATGGAACCCTGCCTGTGGGCTACCAAATAGCCTGGTGGACCCACAATCTGATCATTTTGATTTTTTTGGCCTACATCCCACACTCCAAACACGTGCATCTCGTGGGTGCCATGCCCAACATCTTGTTGCGAAGATTCCCCTGGGACCGCAAACGCGGAGTGCTCAAAAAGATCGATTTCGAAACGGTAGATTTTGAAGCCGAAGATGTTTCCTTAGGGGTCGGAAAAATACAGGACTTCACCTGGCCTCAGCTTCTGGACCTGTACGCGTGCACGGAATGTGGCCGCTGCCAGGACAACTGTCCTGCCTACCATTCCGGCAAAGCATTGAATCCGGCGCTGCTCATCCACAATTTGAAAGAATACTTGAACGAGACCGGCCCATCGTTGCTTTCTGGCAAAGGAGATTCCAATGGCAGGAGTCTTATTGGCGACGTGGTCTCCGAAGACGTCATTTGGGCGTGCACAACCTGTCTGGGGTGCGTAGAGAATTGTCCGGTGTTCATCGAGCACGTGGACGATTTGCAGGACATGCGCCGGTATCTGGTCATGGACCAGGCTAAGGTGTCGCCGGAAGTCTCGAAAACGCTGGAGAACATGGAGAATATTGGCAATCCGTGGGGGCTACCGCACCAAAAACGCACAGACTGGTACGACGGTTTAGGGGTGTCCATCATGAGCGAGAAGAAAGAGGCAGAGTATTTGTACTGGGTCGGCTGTGCCGCGTCGCTGGACACCAAGAATAAAAACGTTGCGCGTTCCCTGGTGAAAATTCTGAACGCCGCCGGTGTTGATTTCGCTATCTTGGGATTGGAGGAGAGCTGCACCGGCGATTCAGCGCGTCGCTTGGGGCAGGAATATTTATTTCAGATGATGGCCGAGGGCAATATTGAAACTCTGAAGAAATACAAGTTCAACAAGATTCTCACTACCTGCCCGCATTGCTTCAATACCCTGGGGAATGAGTACAAACAGTTTGGTGGCGACTTTGAGGTCATTCACCACTCGGAATTCATTTCAGGGCTTGTCAGCACTGGAAAAATCAAGCCGCGCAAGAACCTGGACAAGCGTGTGACGTATCACGATGCCTGCTACCTTGGCCGACATAACAACATTTACGAGGCGCCGCGTTCGGTTGTGCATTCTGTTGCTGCCGGAGAAGTGGTGGAAATGAAGCGTTCACGGCAAAAGGCGCTTTGCTGCGGTGCTGGCGGCGGTATCATGTGGATGGACGAAGATCCCGACAAGCGCGTGAATCTGGTTCGCTTCGGAGACATCGAAGAAGCCAAAGCCGAGGTGGCTGCCACGGCTTGCCCCTTCTGCAACATCATGCTCGATGACGCACGCAAAATGAAAGGAAAAGAAGAACAGGTCGAAGTAAAGGATATTGCGGAACTGGTGGCAGAGGCTCTGTAACGAGGAGCAATCTATATCTGGACCATGTCGACAATTATTCCTGTTTGCGTCAAAACCCGAGCATAGCGTGGTTGAAACATTTAGGATTGAAAGGTCGTGCAATTGATTAACGCGGAAATCGATCGCTATTTGCTGGAGGTTACGCCCCGGCGTCCGTCCATTTTGCAAGAAATGGAAGCATTGGCCCGGGAACGCAATTTCCCCATTGTCGGCCCGCTGGTGGGTCGGTTGTGTCAGCAAATGGTTCTGGCAACTGGCGCAAAGAGAATCTTCGAAATGGGTTCCGGGTTTGGTTATTCAGCCTTTTGGATGGCCATGGTCTTGCCAGAAGAAGGCAAAATTATTTGTACAGAAAGGTCTCAAGAAAATATTGATTTGGCGACGGCCTTTTTTCGACGTGCAGGTTTACTCGACAAAGCTGATTTTCTACGAGGGGATGCCTTAGACATCATTCAGGAAGTGGAAGGACAATTTGACATCATCATGAACGATGTAGAAAAGGAACGCTATCCCCAGGCGTTAGACTTAATGGTGCCGCGAGTTCGAAAAGGAGGGTTCATCATCACAGACAACATGTTTTGGCACGGTCGTGTGGTTGAGCCCAATCCTGGACCCGACACAATGGGCGTTCTGCAGTACACAAGGCGTGTTTGTGAATCTAAGGAGCTTTTAACGACGATCATCCCGCTGCGTGACGGGGTGGCCTTGAGTTTGAAAATATGAATTTCTGAAATAATGTAGAGGAATTCTTTAAACAAGCTGAGAATTTTATCTTTTTAATGAAATTTGCGAATTCTAACGATTTGCTCAGTATCACGTTTTGATGTCATTCCGACCGAAGGGAGGAATCTGGTTTCCCACAAAATTGCGAGTTATTAGTCTTGACCAGATTTCTCATCAGGCATTCGCTTGATTCGAAATGACAAAATGAGTTATTTTGCTGAATAACCGTAAAGAAAATCTCGTAACAACGCTTTAGATTGGATCCTCATTTCAACTCATAAATTTGGAGAGATTGTCTTATGAGCAAAGTCGACATGGTCATGCCTCAGATGGGAGAAAGCATTGCTGAGGGCACGATCATAAAATGGCTGAAGAAAGAGGGGGAGAGAGTGGAGCGCGACGAAATCATTCTTGAAATCAGCACCGACAAGGTCGATTCGGAAATCCCCTCACCACATGCCGGCGTCATAACGAAAATCCTGGCGCCCGAGGGCGAAACGGTTGCCGTAGGCTCGGTGATCGCTCAGATCGATTCCGAGGGCAACGGGGAACAAACTGCTGAGCAAGCGAAAGCCCCTGTTGAGGAAGAGGCTGCGCACGTCGAAGTCAAGGCCGCAGCCGAACCTCAGCCATTGGTAAAGGAAACCGCTGCGGTCACAAGCAAACTCCCTGAGATTGAGCCAGGTGGGTTTGCCACCATTCCGAGAACTAACGGCGCCGGGAAAAAATTCTACTCGCCCTTAGTCAGGAGCATTGCCAGGGCAGAGAATATCAGCGCAGAAGAGTTAGAGAGAATCCAGGGAACCGGCTTGAGCGGCAGAGTCACCAAAAAAGACATACTCAACTACATTGCCACCAGGTCAAAAGTCGCTGCGCCACCAGTACACGCGCCTGCACCGCCCACACCGGCTTATACGCCACCCGCACAGCCCGAATATGCCGACGACAAAGTGGAGATCATCCCCATGGACCACATGCGGAAATCCATTGCGGCTCACATGGTGAACAGTGTCAAGACCTCACCACATGTTTTCGCGGTTAGTGAAGCGGATATGACCAACCTGGTCAGATTTCGTGCCAGGAATAAAGACGCGTTCCTGAAGAAAGAGGGATTTAAGCTGAGCTACATGCCTTTCATCGTCCAGGCCTGCGCCAGGGCTTTGCACGACTTCCCGCTGGTCAACAGTTCGGTGCAAGAAGACAAAATCATACGCAAGAAACAGATCAACGTTGGCATGGCCGTGGCCCTGGAAAATAATGGTCTCATTGTGCCGGTCATCAAGGGGGCGGACGGCATGAACATCCTGGGATTGGCACGGGCGGTCAACGATCTGGCCACACGCGCGCGCAGCAAAAAGTTGAGTCCGGAAGAAGTTCAGGACGGCACCTTTTCCATCACCAACATGGGCTCTTTTGGCAGCCTCATGGGGTTGCCAATCATCAACCAACCGCAAGTTGCGATCCTCGGCGTTGGGGTGATTCAGAAAAGGCCGGTGGTGATTAATGAGGCCATTGCCATCCGTGACATGATGTACATTTCCCTTTCGTTTGACCACCGCATTGTCGATGGCGCTATGGCTGGTCAGTTTCTCGAAAGAATCGCTTACTATTTAACAAATTATGACACCGACAATTTAACCCTGTAACCAGACTTTGTTAGAGACAACTGTAAAAGCAAGTAGCAGAAGTAGGCCGCGTTCAAGAAGGCCTGAGTGGCTGAAGGTCCGATTGCCCAACGGCAGACAGTTTACCGAGGTGAAACAGATCGTCGAAAGCCATGCTTTGCACACGGTTTGCGAAGAAGCTCGTTGCCCCAACATCGGGGAATGCTGGGGACGACGGACCGCGACCTTCATGATTTTAGGCGACACTTGTACCCGAAGCTGTGGCTTCTGCTCCGTTAAGACGGGCAAGCCCCTGTTCTTAGATCTGGATGAGCCACGCCGGGTGGCCGAGGCGGTAAAGAGGATGGGCCTCAGGCATGCCGTCATTACCTCGGTGAACCGGGATGAGCTTGTCGACGGCGGTGCTGGAATTTTTGCCGAGACAACCCGACGCATCCGTCTCTTGCAGTCTGACTGCCGAGTGGAGGTTCTGATTCCCGACTTCAAAGGCGACTTGAAAGCGTTGCAAATCATCGTCGAGGCTCACCCCGATATTTTGAACCACAACACGGAAACCGTGCCACGGCTCTACCGTTCGGTTCGTCCCCAGGGTCGCTACGCCTGGACCTTGAACATCTTGCAAAGGGCTAAAGAATTGGGGATGGCCACGAAATCCGGGTTGATGTTGGGCCTCGGAGAAACGCTGGAGGAAGTGCTCCAGGTCATGCAAGATTTGCGCAAGATCAAGGTTGACATTCTGACCCTGGGTCAGTATTTGCAGCCAACCAGGAATCATCTGCCGGTCCATCGATTTGTGCACCCGGATGAATTTGCCTTGCTCAAGAAAAAGGGGCTGGCGATGGGTTTCGCCTACGTTGAATCGGGTCCGCTGGTGCGGAGTTCTTACCACGCGGAGGAACAAAGTGTACCTGAGTGCCACTTTTGACTTGAATGGCATACGGTCAAAAAAAATCTTGACTTTTTACCAATTTCCTATTAAATTGTAATTTGAAAAAAAGGCCTCTTATCGGCATGTGAGCCAACGAGTTATTAACTATCCAAAGGTTAGGATTAGAAGAACTTTCGTGCAATAAATAAAAATTATTCGAAGCGTGACCATTTTATTTATGGCACGCTTTTTTTACATGAATTTATTCAGGGCGCTTAGCTCAGTTGGTTAGAGTGCTTGCTTGACATGCAAGAGGTCACTGGTTCAAATCCAGTAGCGCCCACGAAATCAATTACGAGTGAGCGATGTTCGATTCCGAAAAAATAAAAATAGAATTTCCCGACGGCAGCGTGAAGGAATACCCAAAGGGCATTCGACCGCAGGACATCATGGAGGACCTGAACAGCCATTCTCTAAAAGCAAAGGCGCTGGTTGCTGAATTAAACGGGAAGCTGGTGGATTTGGACCGTCCAATTGTTGCGGATGCAAGCCTGCGGTTTGTCACTCATGACGAATCTAAAGGCTTGGAGACTTATTGGCACAGCACCTCACACATCATGGCACACGCTGTGAAGGCGCTTTATCCGGAAGCACAATTTGGCGTGGGTCCTGCAATCGAAACTGGATTCTACTACGACATCGACGTGGATTCGCCCATCACTAAAGAGGATCTGGCCCGTATTGAAAAGAAGATGCAGGAAATCATCGACGCGGACACGCCTTTCCAACGTGGGGAACTTTCCAAGGATGAGGCTGTGGCGCTTTTCAAGCGTAGAAACGATCGTTACAAGATTGAACTGCTTCAGGACATGAACGACGATCGTCCCAGCATCTACTCTGAAGGCGATTTTGTCGACCTGTGCCGTGGGCCGCACATACCTTCGACGGGCAAAATCAAAGCATTCAAGTTGTTGAATATCGCCGGGGCCTATTGGCGCGGGGACGAAAAAAACAAAATGCTCCAGCGCATATACGGAGTTTCTTTTCCAAAGAAGAAACAATTACAGGAGCATCTCGAGGCTTTGGAAGAAGCCAAGAAACGCGATCACCGGAAGTTGGGCAAGGAGCTGGAGCTTTTCTTACTCACCCCTAAGGTTGGCAGTGGACTGCCTATCTGGTTGCCCAAAGGAACGGTGGTGCGAGAGACGTTGGAGAATTTCCTGCGCGAAGAACAGAGAAAACGGGGCTACTTACCGGTGATAACGCCCCACATCGGCAACCTGGCGTTGTACAAAACCAGCGGGCACTACCCTTACTACAAAGAAAGCCAGTTTGAGCCGTTGAAGGGTGAGGGCCAGGAATATTTGCTCAAGCCGATGAACTGTCCGCACCATTTCATGATTTTTGCGTCCAAACCGCACAGCTACCGGGATTTGCCCATTCGACTGGCCGAATTCGGCACGGTTTATCGTTACGAACAGTCAGGGGAGTTGAATGGTCTCATCAGAGCCCGCAATTTCACGGTAGACGACTCTCACATGTTCGTGCGCCAGGACCAGCTCAAAGGGGAGTTGCACCAGGTCATTGAATTGATCAAGTTGGTTTTCAGCACGCTGGGATTTAAGGACTTCAAGACTCAACTCTCGTTTCGCGAGCCGGCCGATGCCGACAAATATGCTGGCAGCCATGAGCTTTGGGACCGGGCTGAGAGGGACATCCGGGAAGCGGCTGAAGAGCAGCATTTGGATTTTACTATTGCCCGTGGCGAAGCTGCGTTCTACGGTCCCAAACTGGATTTCATAATTAGGGATGCTTTGCGCAGAGCCTGGCAGTTAGGCACGGTGCAAGTAGACTATGTGATGCCAGAGCGCTTCAATTTGGAGTACACGGGAAGCGACAATCAAAAACACCGACCGGTGGTCATTCACAGGGCTCCATTCGGTTCAATGGAACGCTTCATAGGCATCTTGATTGAACATTTTGCTGGCGCTTTTCCCGTGTGGTTGGCGCCGGTTCAGGTGGTAGTCCAGCCCATTGTAGACGAAGTTGTTGAGTATGCCCGGGAAGTTCAGCAGGAATTGAAAGCCGCCGATATTCGGGTCGAATTAGACGATCGCAACGAAAAGATCGGCCACAAAATACGCGAAGCCGAGACGCAGAAAATTCCCTATATGCTGATCGTTGGCAAAGAAGAAGTTGCCCAACGTCTCGTTTCCGTGCGCAAAAGACACCAGGGCGACTTGGGGAAGCAAACTTTGGGGGAATTCAAGCAAAGGATTAAGGCAGAGATCCAGAAGAGAACACTCATCTAAGTTTTCGTTGCAAAATGCCACCTCTCATGGCTTGCCCGCTTCAACCATGCGAGAATGGCAGCAGAAGGAGGCAAGGCCTGGGGATTTTGCAATTGAAACGAAACTAAAATGAAGGGAAACTACTATTAGTAAGAGACCGCCGCGCGTAAATGACCAAATAAAGGCTTCAAAGGTACGCCTGATCGGTACTGATGGTGAGCAAATTGGAATTTTGGCCATCGCTGAAGCTTTGGATATTGCAGGAGAACGCGGACTGGACATTGTGGAGGTTTCGTCAGAGGCTGCTCCCCCAGTTTGCAAGTTGATGGATTACGGCAAGTTCAAGTATAAGCAAAGCAAGAAAGAGAAGACCACCAAGAAGAAACAACATGTCATCAACATCAAAGAAATCCGTATGCGTCCCAAGACGGAGGAGCACGACTACAATTTCAAGATTAATCATGCCAGAAAGTTCCTTGAAAAGGGAAACAAGGTGAAAGCCACCGTCCGGTTCCGGGGAAGGGAAATGGCTTATCAGGAATTCGCCCGAAGGCTCCTGGTTAGAATGGCTAACGACCTTGAAGATATTGCCAAGATGGAGAAAGAACCAGAAATGGAAGGGCGAACCATGATTATGATATTAACAAAAAAGTAACTATTCAGGAGATTACATGCCAAAACTCAAGTCAAAGCGTGGTGCTGTAAAGAGATTTA
Organism: bacterium; assembly: GCA_046757525.1. Classification (GTDB taxonomy): domain Bacteria; phylum Zhuqueibacterota; class Zhuqueibacteria; order Oceanimicrobiales; family Oceanimicrobiaceae; genus JBHHYI01. The sequence continues at coordinate 35,373 of JBHHYI010000004.1, forward strand.
AGATTACCGGCACCGGGAAGATCAAACGCTACAAAGCTTACAAGAGTCACATTCTCACCAAGAAAAGCGCCAAGAGAAAGAGGAATCTAAGAAAATCAACCCTGATCGCTGCATCCGATGAGCGGCGCGTCAAGAAAATGATCATTTAGAGAGGAGGTAGAATGCCCAGGTCAAAATATAGCGTAGCATCGCATAGGAAGAGAAAGAAAATCCTGAAACAGGCCAAAGGATATTGGGGCGGCAAAAGCAGGCTTCTCAAATCGGCCAAAGAGAGCGTCGACAAGGCTCTCCAGTATTCTTATCGCGATAGAAGGCAAAGAAAGCGAGAATTTCGCAAGCTCTGGATTTTGAGAATAAACGCTGCGGCGCGTCAAAACGGGGTAAATTATTCCGCTTTCATCCGGGGGTTGAAGGACAAAAACATTCAGATCAATCGCAAGCTATTGGCGGATTTGGCAGTGCACGACCCAGAGGCTTTTAAGGATCTGGTACAATTCACGCAAAACTAAAGCTGATGTCAAATCACTTAGATAAAATATTAGAGGCGTTAGAGGATCTAAGAAATGACTTCAAGGCACATCTGAATAAGGTGAGAAGGCTGAGTGAGCATGAGGAGATTCGGGTAAGATACTTGGGGCGCAAAGGTGAGCTCGCCCGGTACTTTAAACTGATGAACACGCTTTCCCCTGAAGATCGCCCAAAATTTGGGGAAGCTTTAAACAGAGTCAAGAAAAGCATTCAGGACGATCTGACGTCTTTGCACGCTTCACTCATCAGCCAGGGCAGAAAAAGTGCGTATGTCGACTTGACCCTTCCGGGAATACCCCCGGCTGTTGGCTACAAACATCCGCTCATTCAAGTGATGGAGGAAATCAAAGCCATCTTCGTCAGCATGGGCTTTAGCGTCGAGACCGGTCCGGAAGTAGAGACAGACTATTACAACTTCGAAGCCCTGAACATCCCTGCGGACCATCCGTCGCGCGATCTTCAGGACACGTTTTATCTGGAAGACGGTCATTTGCTCCGCACGCACACATCGCCGGTTCAGATTCGTACCATGGAGAAGCGCAAGCCGCCAATCCGAATAATCGCTCCGGGAAGGTGTTTTCGCAAAGACACACCGGATGCTACGCATTCGCCTGAATTTCACCAGGTTGAAGGGCTGGCCGTGGAGCGGGGTATCACTTTTGCCCATCTCAAAGGCACGTTGTTGGCCTTCGCCAAAAAGCTGTTTGGTCCGAGCGTGCAGGTGCGTTTCCGGCCGAGCTTCTTTCCTTTCACAGAACCCAGTGCCGAATATGACTTTTCGTGTGTCATTTGCAGCGGCAAGGGTTGCCGCGTTTGCAAAAACAGCGGCTGGCTGGAGATTTCTGGCGCAGGCATGGTGGACCCAAGGGTTTTTGAATATGTTGGTTACGACCCTGAAATTTATACGGGCTATGCCTGGGGCATGGGGGTCGAAAGAATAGCCATGGTAAAGTACCAAATCGATGACATCCGTCATTTTTACGAAAATGACCTGCGCTTTTTAGAACAGTTTTAGAGAGAATACTGTGAAAGTCACCTTTGATTGGCTCGAGTCGTACGTCAATTTCAATTACAGTCCCCAGGAACTGGTGGAAAGGTTGACAATGTTGGGGTTAGAGGTGGATTCCGTAGAAAAGCAAGCCCGGAATTTTAACCGCATCGTCGTTGGCAAGGTTTTGCACAAAGAACGCCTTGACAATTCAAACCGGCTGTGGGCCTGCCAGGTCGACGTCGGCAACCAGCAGTTGTCAATCGTTTGTGGCGCCCCCAACGTTGAAACCGGACAGAAAGTGGCGGTGGCAACGGAAGGGGCAGTTTTAACCAATGCCCAAATGATTCAAAAAACCTCCATCCGAGGCTATGAGTCGCAAGGGATGCTCTGTTCAGCCGCCGAGCTGGGCATTGCCAGCAAGAGCGACGCTATTCTGGTTCTTGATGATGCGGTGGTGGTTGGCAGCAATTTAAGCCAGGTCTTTGGCGCGGGTGAAACCATCATCGATATCGACGTGACGCCCAATCGGCCCGATTGCTTGGGCGTGCTTGGCCTGGCCCGTGAAATTGCCGCTGTGGCTCAATCGGCTTTGCGCAAGCCTGAAGTTGCCATTGCAGAAGCAGGTCGTTCCATTAGTGACTTAATCACAATAGAAATTCACGACAAACAAAAGTGTCCTCGCTACACGGCTCGACACATAGGCAATGTGACGATCATGCCGTCGCCTTTGTGGCTGATTCAGAAGCTTGAAGCGGTTGGCATTCGTTCGATCAACAACGTGGTGGATGTGACCAATTACGTCATGATGGAAACGGGTCAGCCATTGCACGCCTTTGATTATGATTTGCTGCGGGGACAAAAAATCGTCGTGAAAACGGCCCGGCCTGGAGACCAGTTCAAGACACTGGACGAAAAGCAACACACCTTGAACGAAGAATGTTTGATGATTTGCGATGCAGAAAATGCAGTGGCAATCGGCGGCATTATGGGAGGCCTGAATTCTGAAGTTTCAGACGATACCAGGAACATATTGCTCGAGTGTGCTTACTTTAACCCCGTGAACATTCGTCGCACCTCAAAGCATTTGGAAATCACTACCGAGTCCTCCAAGCGTTTTGAACGGGGCACCGATCCTAACGGACTGATTTATGCCCTGGATCGTGCTGCCGCGCTCATTGCAGAGCTTTCAGGCGGTGTTGTGGCGCGAGGCATCATCGATGCCTATCCCGACGAAATCACGCCCCGGAGAATTACGCTGCGCCCGCAGCGAGTCCGGCAGTTGTTGGGTATCGACGTCAGTGCTGAAGCCGTGACCGATACCTTGTCCCGTCTGGAGTTTCAAGTAAAACAAAATCGGAACTTTGAAGTCGAGGTGCCAACATTCCGTCCGGACGTCTCGCGCGAAGCCGATCTCATCGAAGAGATAGCGCGAGTTTACGGTTATGACAATATCCCTGCAGACACCCAAGCAGTCATTCAACAATTAGAATCGAAAGACGAGCTCGAAGCGTTTCATAGCACCGTCAGAGATATTCTGGTTTCTTCTGGCTTCTCAGAAGTTTTGACCTACTGCATGGTGAGTCAAAAAAACGCTGAGCTGTTCAGGCAAGGAAAAACGGCACTCAAATTGAAGAATCCGCTTAGCGAGGATTTTACCCATTTGCGGACAAGCCTGATTCCCGGCCTCTTGGATGTTGCGCGTTGGAATATCAATCGTAAATCCACCAATCTAAGGTTTTTTGAAAAAGGCAACGTGTTCTCGTCAACTGTTGGTGGCAGCGAGTCGACAGTCGAAAATGCCTACTTAGCGGGCCTGATCACCGGCCATGCCGGCGAGGACACCTGGCTCAGCAAAGCAGAGGAGGTCAGTTTTTACCACCTCAAAGGGTTGGTTGAAACCTTCCTCAGCAGACTTGGTGCAGAAGATTGGTCCCTGGTGCCATGCCACGGTGACTTCACCGATGAGCAAACTTCAGGCATCTACATCGACCAAAACCGAATTGGTTTTTTGGGAAGACTAAATCAACGATTGCTGCAAAAATTCGAGATCGAGCAGTCAGTTTTTGTTTTTGAAATGGCTTTGGACCCGCTGCGCAAGAAAGTCAATTGGCGCCGGGTTTACACCCCCATACCCCGATATCCGGCTATCACAAGAGATCTGGCCTTGGTGATTGACGAGACCATCGATGCCAGAGAAATTTGCCACGCTATCGAGAAGCGTGGCGGTGAAAACCTTAAAAGTGTGAACATATTTGACGTGTACACCGGTGAACAGGTTCCCGCAGGCCGCAAAAGCCTGGCGTTGAAACTGAACTTCTATTCATTGGAGCGTACCCTTACTGAGGATGAAGTGGATGGACAAATCAAAACAGTACTTGAAGAACTAATCAAGAAATTTGATGCCCGACTCAGGGCGTAAATTGAAAAGGAGAGCTATCTGTATGGAGTTAGAACACTTGGAAATTCTCGAAGCTAAGATTACACAAGCCGTAGATTTAATCGAAAACCTGAAACGGGAGAATCAAGAGTTGAAGCATGCCACCCAGGAGCTTCACTCTGAAATCGAATCCAAAGAGGTGCTGATTCAGCAATTAAAGGAAGAGAATCAAAGGCTCCAGAACTTGAGTGCAGAGTCGTCGTTAAATAAAGATAAAGAGGAGCAAATTAAGAGTAAGGTCGAGAACATGTTATCTCGACTCGATGAATTACAATTAAATCTATAACATTACCGGTAGTTTAACACGCGTGCAAATAGAATAAGGCCTTGGAACACATTTTTCGACTATGTTCAATCCAAATGAGATAGTGGGAAACAATGAATCAAGATAACAATGTACTAAAGATCAACATATATGGTACTGAGTATCCAATAAAGGGTGACGCGGAAACAAACAGGGAATACATTCAGAAAGTAGCCGAGTACGTCGACCAGAAAATGCGAGAAATCGACCAAAATACTCAGTCGAAATCCTCCCTTAAAGTCGCCATACTGGCCGCATTGAACATCACGGACGAATTATTTCGCGAGAGAGAAGAAAAAGATTTGCTAAATGCCAATATTGGAGGAAAAATCAAGAATCTGTCTAATTTGTTAGACCACTATCTTAAAGACACTACTGACTAGTCCACACGGCGAACAATCGGTCGCTTCGATTTTTTGTTTCTAATATTCTACCATCGATAGTCCCTTCCGCACAAGGTCTTATTTCTTAAGGGCACAAATCCTGCCGGGAAGTTTACTGCAAATTCCGGGATATCCTTTAATTTTGCTCGGCAACAGGGGCAAAATTAAGGGTGAGGTCCTTATTTACGGAGACAGCTATGCTAACCATTTTGAGTATTGGAATTGTAATAGCGCTTTCTGCGGGGTTCTCTGTCGGCTGGTTTCTGAGACAACACATCGGTCAGGAAAGATTGGCCAAAGCAACACAAGTTGCTGATAAGATTATTGCAGACGCCAAAACTGAAAGCGAGGACTTAAGAAAAGAAAAGATATTAGAAGCAAAGGATGAGATATTCAGGCTCAAACAAAAGCAGGATCGCGAAGCAAATTCGAAGCTGCAGGAGATTCAACGGCGTGAAAAACAACTCACACACCGAGAGCTGAATCTGGATCGAAAGGTCGACGTTCTGAACAAGAAGGAATTTGAACTGAAGACCCGGACCAAGGAACTCAGCAGGCGCGAAGAGTTGGTAAACAAACGCGAACATGAACTGGAAAAGCTGATCAAGCAAGAAAATGAGCAATTGGAGCGCATATCGGGTTTGACCCATGAAGAGGCAAAGCGAATTCAGTTGAAGAATGTCATCGAGGAGGCCAAGCAACAGGCGGCGGAAGACATACAAGACATCAAAGAGAACGCCAGGCAAACAGCGCACCGTGAAGCAAAGAACATTCTAATTCAGGCCTTGCAACGATGCTCCATTTGGCACGTGGTGGAATCCACCGTATCAGTGGTGCATTTGCCGGACGACGAAATGAAGGGCCGCATCATTGGGCGCGAGGGCAGAAACATTCGCAGCTTTGAAAGTGCTACCGGCATCGAAGTGCTGATCGACGACACGCCTCAATCGGTCATTCTGTCGGGCTTTGACCCTCTGCGCCGAGAAATCGCCAAACAGTCCATGGAAAAGCTCATTAGCGACGGCAGGATTCATCCCGGCCGTATTGAAGAGGTGGTCGCTAAGACCCGTGATGAGGTCGAGCAAAGGATTCTGGAGATAGGCGAGCAAACTTTGCACGAAGTCGGCGTTCACGGCGTTCATCAACAATTGGTGCGGCTGCTGGGGAAGCAACACTATCGGTTGCACGGCGGACAAAATCTCCTGCAGCACTCCAAAGAAGTGGCCTTCGTTGCCGGAGAAATAGCGTCGCAGTTGGGACTGGACATCACCATTGCAAAGCGTGCTGGCTTACTGCATGAAATCGGGCAAACAGCCGAAGAATACAGCGACGCCTCTCCTTATCAAATCGGTTTAGAGTTAGCCAGGAAATTTGGCGAGGGACCTATTGTACAAAATGCGATCGAAATGCAACTGGCTTCCAACCATGTCAATATCATTTCTTCCATATCGATCATTGTCGATATTGCGAATTCAATTTCCGTGTCGCGTCCAGGCGCTCAAAAGGAAATGCTGGACCATTACCTAACACGTATGCGTACGCTTGAAGAGATTGCCAAATCTTTCACCGGCGTCATGGCCTCCTATGCGGTGCAAGCAGGGCGGGAGGTCCGTGTGATTGTGGAGCACAACATGGTTGATGACAGCCAGGCGCAAGTGCTTGCCGATGAAATAACCAAGAAGTTAGAAGCAGACCTTGATTTTCCTGGTCAGATCAAAGTGACCGTGATTAGAGAATTTAGAGCAATTGATTATGCCAAATGATTTTTTTGTTTGATTTTTTGCTATTAAATCCTAAATTTGTTTTGCTATCCCATTTGCGCTGGTGGTAGTAGTCCCAACCGGTTTTGGGTCGGGACATATCGAAGCCCGTCACCCTTCGATACGGCCACCTGAACAGCGGTGACCTACGCGGGATGACTCGCACAGTTGTCATTCTGGAGGAATCTTGTTGGCTGGATGCACAGTCCTGACCAGTAACAAAATGCCTCCTGCATGACAGGGCTGCCCTTGGCGTTTCCAGCATTTAAAGCAATCGGGTTGCACCGGATTGCGCGGGCTTCCAAGAAACGCTTCGGTCGTTTCTTCATGTAAAAGCACTTAAACCGTGATGGCTGAATTGAGCAAAAAAGAGATAAAAGTTTTGTTTGTCGCCGACATCGTCGGGAAGCCAGGCTTAGAAATTTCCAGCAAGTTGATTCCGATCATCAAGGACAAGTACAAAATAGACTTTTGTATTGCCAACGGCGAGAATGGTTGCCAGGGGAAAGGGCTTACCCAGAAAATTGCCAGACAGTACTTCAACCTTGGCATCGATCTGATCACCAGTGGCAATCACATCTGGGACAATCGAGACATTTATGATCTTCTGAAAAAAAACGAGCGAATTATTCGCCCCTTGAATTACCCTGAAGGCAACTACGGCACTGGTTCGACCGTCGTCCAACTCGCAAACAAGTTGAGCGTCGGTGTGATCAATCTCCAGGGCCGCACCTTCATGTTCTCAATCGACTGTCCTTTCAGAAGGGGGCTGGATGAAGTCAAGAGATTGCGCAAGACGACGAAAATAATCATCGTGGATTTTCACGCGGAGGCCACCGCAGAGAAAATGGCCATGGGGTGGTTCCTGGATGGCAAGGTGAGTGCGGTCATCGGCACGCACACCCATGTGCCCACGGCGGATGAAAGAATCTTACCGCAAGGCACGGCTTATCTTACTGATGCCGGAATGACCGGGCCATTCGATTCTGTGATTGGCTTACAGAAAGAGCTGGCCATCAAGCGATTTTTGCACCAGACGCCTGTTCGTTACCGGCCTGCTGAAGATAATTTGAGGTTTTGCGCAGTGGTCATCTCCATTGATTGCGCAACCGGCCTGTCCACTCACATCGAACGGCTGTTTTTGCCGTAAACTAAAATTGGTCATGGTAGCTCAAATAATCGATGGAAAGAAGATAGCCGAGGAAGTCAAAAACTCACTTCGCGTCAGGATCGGCCACTTGCAGGAAATGGGTGTGACGCCAGGGCTCACGGTTGTGCTTGTGGGTGAAAATCCGGCGTCGGAGATCTATGTGCGGATGAAAACAAGAGCCTGTGCGGACCTGGGCATTCATTCTCCTACGATTCGACTGCCTTCATCAACTTCCCAGGAGCAGTTGTTGGCGAGACTCAGCGGACTCAACCAGGACGATTCTGTCCATGGCATTCTCGTGCAATTGCCCCTGCCTGAGCAAATCGATGAACAGGAGGTTATTCAGTCCATTGCGCCTGAAAAAGATGTGGATGGCTTTCATCCTGTCAACCGGGGGAAGCTGGTCATGGGAGAAGAGACTCTGGTTCCCTGCACTCCACTGGGAATTCGCGAAATGCTCGTTAGAAGCGGATTTGCACCCGATGGCAAGCATGTGGTCATCGTTGGGCGAAGCAAGATCGTGGGACTGCCGTTAGCCACCCTGCTGGTCCAGAAAAAACCGCATGCCAACGCAACCGTGACCATCTGTCATACGGGTACCAAGGATTTGGCCGCCTACACCCGGCAAGCCGACATCTTGATCGCGGCCCTGGGCCGTCCAAAAGCGATTACGGCTGAAATGATCAAGCCGGGCGCCGTGGTTGTCGATGTGGGAGTGAATCGTGTCAGCGATCCCTCCAACGAAAAGGGATACAGAATCGTGGGCGATGTTGAATTTGAAACTGCGGTTCACAAGGCCAAAGCGATCAGCCCGGTGCCAGGCGGTGTTGGCCCCATGACGATCGCTATGCTGCTACAAAACACAGTGGAAGCAGCGTTCCATTTAAGCGCCAGTAGCTCAATAGGATAGAGCGTCGGCCTCCGGAGCCGAAGGTTGGGGGTTCGAGACCCTCCTGGCGTACAAGTTTAGCACATTCCTGCTCGAGGTATTCCTCAATTCTGCTCGATACTCTTAATCGACCGACATGCAATCTGATACCGTCCTGAAAATGCACCAAATTCGCAAAACCTTCCCGGGTGTGGTGGCATTAGATGGGGTGGAATTTGAACTCAAAAGGGGGGAAGTGCATGTCCTCCTTGGTGAGAATGGCGCAGGGAAATCCACCCTCATGAAGATTTTGAGCGGTGCTTATCAAAAATCCAGTGGCGAAATCTTTTTGAATGGCCGGAACGTCAGCATAAGGAGTCCAAAGCATGCACGGGCTCTGGGCATTGCCACCATCTACCAGGAATACAATCTCATCCCGCATTTGTCTGTGGCCGAAAACATTTTCCTGGGTCGAGAACCCACCGTGCTTCCCGGCGTGATCGATCAAAAAACGATTGTTCGTCAGGCCCAGAGGGTTTTGAGAGAACTGGGCGTCAACGTTGGCATCAATCGACGTGTCCACGACTTGGGAGTGGCGCAACAGCAAATGGTAGAAATCGCAAAAGCCATTTCCCAAAGGGCGCAAATCTTCATCATGGATGAACCCACAGCCGCCTTGACTGACCTCGAAATCGAAGGTCTTTTTAGCACTGTGAGGAAGTTGAAAAGGCAGGGTGTTTCCATTGTTTACATATCGCATCGAATCGAAGAGTTGTTTGAAATAGGCGACCGGGTCACCGTGCTGCGGGATGGGCAATATATCGGTACCCGTGACACACAAACGGTTAGCAAAAGCGAGTTGATTACCATGATGGTCAACCGAGAAATAACTGAACTATTCCCAAAGCAAAAGGCTGTTGTAAGCAAAGAGGTTCTGCGGGTCGAAGACCTAAATAAAAAGGGGGCGTTGTACCACATCTCTTTTTCTCTATTTCAGGGAGAAATCCTGGGCATTGCCGGTTTGCTGGGGTCCGGACGTACAGAATTGGCCAGAGCGATCTTTGGTGTCGACCCGATCGATTCCGGCACGATTTGGATTAAGAACTCCGAGGCCAGGCTCTGCTCGCCCAGGATCGCGATCAATGCAGGCATGGGCTTTCTCACTGAAGACCGAAGATCACAAGGTCTTATTGGCGTTCTGTCCGTTCAAGAGAACATTTGCCTGACCAGCCTTGGGCAGTTCAGCAGGTTTGGAATCGTCCGTCCTAAGGAAGCCTATGCAGCCGCCAACCAATTTGTCAAGGAGTTGCGCATCAAGACACCCAGTCTATACCAAAAAGTCATGTATCTGAGCGGCGGTAACCAACAAAAGGTCGTATTGAGCAAATGGCTTTGCAGTCAGGCGGAAATCTTTATTTTTGACGAGCCAACCCTGGGGATCGATGTTGGGGCCAAGGTAGAAATCTACAAACTAATGAACGACCTCACTGCTGCCGGGACCGCGATTGTGATGATATCGTCGGAATTACCAGAAATTCTGGGCATGAGCGACCGAATTTTGGTCATGAATGAGGGCAGAATCTCTGGCGAACTGACGGCTGCTGAAGCAACACAAGAAAAAATCTTGCACTATGCGTTGGAGCGCCATTAAGAGGTTTTTAATCCATTACGCGAGGCAATTTGGAACACTGTTAGGGCTCGTGTTTCTATGTTTGGTTCTATGGATCTCAACCCCATACTTTCTCACCATCTCGAACTTGCTCAACGTGGCCCAACAGACTTCCATAAACGCCATCATTGCCGTTGGAATGTCCTTTGTGATCATTACCGCAGGAATCGATCTCTCAGTCGGTTCCCTGGTGGCGTTTTCAGGCGTGGTGTTAGCTTATTCGTTGCACGGGGGTACGCCGCTTCCGCTGGCCATAGTCTTAGGCCTGGCGGTGGGCCTATTGTGCGGCTTGGTCAATGGTTTGCTCATCACCTTGGGCAGTCTGCCGCCTTTCATTTCAACGTTAGGCATGATGAGCGTTGCACGAGGTGGGGCCTTATTGTTTACGCAAGGCCGACCTATTTCGGGTTTTTCCCGGAGTTTCCGGTTTCTGGCTACTGGAGAGATATTGCACGTGCCTACACCGGTCGTCATCATGGGCGTGGTGTATTTGCTGGCACACTTTCTATTGAGTAGAACGAAGCTCGGCCGGTACACCTATGCCATTGGCGGCAATGAACAGGCGGCCATCTTGTCTGGTGTCAACGTGAAATTCCATAAGACCCTGGTGTATGGCTTGTGTGGTATGTTGAGTGGCCTGGCCGCCATTATTCTCACCGCACGCCTGAACTCGGCCCAACCCATTGCGGGCATCATGTATGAATTGGATGCCATTGCTGCGGCGGTCATCGGCGGCACCAGCTTGATGGGCGGCGAAGGCACGATCTTCGGCACTCTGATCGGTGCCTTTATCATGGGCGTGCTGCGAAACGGGTTGAATTTGCTGGACGTTTCCTCGTTTATTCAGCAAATCGTAATCGGGGCCGTAATCATTGTGGCGGTATTGATTGACATGAAATTAAAGAAACAACACACGTGACGAAACAAACGGAGCTTACGATGCGAAGCAAGCAATTCCTGATGGTGCTTCTCCAAACGGGTCTGCTTTTGCTGGCCTGCCAAAGGGGAGCCAAAAACTCTACAGATGGGCCGACGGTTGCTTTGGTGATGAAGACGTTGAACAATCCTTTTTTCATCGACATGCAAAAGGGAGCAGAGGAAGCCGCGAAACGGTTAGGAGTTAATCTTGTGATACAAGCGCCAGAACGCGAAATCGATGTGGAAAAGCAGATGCAGATTGCCGAGAACCTCATCCAACGAAAAGTGGATGCCATTTGCATAACGCCGAGTGGTTCCAAAGAAATCGTTCCGGCAATCGTAAAAGCTAACAGAAACAACATTCCTGTTTTGATCGTTGACACCCAGGTGGATGAACGGACGCTTGTGGGGGCAGGAGGGAAGACCGCGACTTTTATCGGCTCCGACAATGTTGAGGGAGGAAGGTTGGCCGGTGAATACATCGCGAAAGCACTGCATGGCAATGGCAAGGTTGCGGTTCTCGAAGGCATTCCCGGCCACGAGACGGGAGATCAACGCCTCAAAGGTTTTCATCAGGCCGTCGATAAAATAGCTGGCATCCAGGTGGTCGCCTCTCAGACGGCGAATTGGGAAAGAGATCAAGGGTTCAACGTCTTTCAAAACATTTTGCAATCGCACCCCGATGTACAGGCTCTGTTTGCTTGCAACGACATGATGGCGCTTGGAGCCGTGGAGGCGATTGCCGCTGCTGGCAAAACGGGTAGCCTCCTTGTAGTTGGCTTTGACGCCGTCAGGGACGCGCGCCAAGCCATCGACCGGGGAGAAATGGCTGCCTCCATCCAACAACACCCAGAAGAAATGGGCAGGCTGGCCATCGAAAAAGCGGTGGAGCTGATCCATGGAAAGCCGATCCCACCCTTCATCGCTACCAACATCGGGCTTATTACTCAGGATTCCGCTGGAGGCGCGCCATGAGATTTGTAAAGAAAATTTAAATTAAGTTTTTATCACAAGTCTGTTATGGTAGCCAATTGTTGCCTACATTGCTGGTCACAGCGCTGGCTGGCGCGAAGTTGCGCCCACAGCTCCGTTCGCTCGTGGCGCCTTATCGAAAAATTGTTCGCAAAAATCTGAAGCCAAAACCCATCTTGCGTCTCTTGCCATGAAATGAGCTGCTTCTGTTTGAAACGAGCAGAACCTCCACTATGTCAGAAACACAATTAAATAACTTGATTTTATCTGCCGATTTTAGTAAACTAAAAGTTGCATCTAAGATATTGGAAGTTTCGTTAAATAAGTGATCGCCTAAATCAGACCTGCGTATAAATGGAAGGTTCTCCACAAAAATTTGTCTCGGTAACTCTAAACATCAACACCTTTTCCTCTATGAATGGCGAGCTGAAAGGCATTGCCGACGAGCATGAGAGACGACATTACATTGCGCAATTCTGTCAGCAAAAATATAGTGGAGAGGGGAAGCTCGACATCCAGCTTAACGATTACCAGGTAACCTTGAAGTGGCTGCAGCCGAAAGTCGATTCCAGGGCAGAATTCTTGCACAAAGAAGCTTTGTCCCTGGCCCGCCAGAAGCAATTCGCAAAAGCCATCAACAATTGGGTTAAAGCCATTGCAGTCAATTCAACAGATCCAGATTACTACTTCAACTTAGGTATTGCTTTCTTTGAGCAGAAGAATTATCAGGAATCCATCGAGAATTTGAAGAAAGCGATTTCTTTATGTCCTATATACCACAAAGCTCATTTAGTTCTTGGTACAATCTACCTAAAGACCAGAAAATACAAGGAATCCGAGCAGCATCTCAAGGAGAGCATTAGCTTTAAGCCGAACAATGCGTTGACCTATCTCAATCTGGGTGCTGTCTACAGTATACTCAGACGCTACGAGGATGGCATTCGCATGTTCACGAAAGTCATTGAGCTGTCCCCCAGGGAAGCGAGAGCTTACTTTGGGTTAGGTAAAGTTTATTTGCTGCAAGGGCAAACCCAAAAAGCGCAAGAGTGCTTTAATAGCGTCATTGAATGTGACGGCAAGGGCAACTTGTCCAATCTGGCAAAACGCACTTTGGCCTCAATTTCTACTAATAGAGACAATCTCTCTTCAGAAGGCATCGATCCTAAGAATGTGGAACAGTATTACCAGGAAGGTTACAAAGCCTTCTTGTTTAGCGATTATGATCGGGCTATTGAACAGTACAATAACTATTTGAAGGTTAAACCTCAGGATGACTTCGTTTGGAGTTCACTGGGGGAGGCTTGTTTGCGTGCGGGCAAGGTGGAACAGGCGGTTGCTGCCTTTAAAACGGCTATCAAGCAGAATCCGGGCAAGGGGTTGTATTACAAAGAGATTGCCCTCGCCCTGGATTTCCAGGGAAAAAGCAAGGAAGCTGTTGAATGTCTGAGGAAGGCCAAAGGGTTGGGTAAGGAAGACAGCATTACTTGTACAATCCTGGGCAAGAATTTGATTCGGCTGAACAATTACGCAGATGCCATTGTAAATCTTGAGAAAGCTCTCAAGATCAACATCACCAATCTGGTAGCTAAATATTATCTGGCCGTTGCCAACGCGCAGAACGGCGATGCGAACGATGCGATCAACTACTTAAGCGAGATCATTAAGTCTCCCATCAATAGCCCGCTGAAGGTTGAAGCCGAGAAGCTGCTGAAGGACCTACAAAGCAACTGACGCATAATAGATATTATGTAAACAGATAAGCTTACCTTGCCCTTTGCTTCGTCGGGGCGCCCGGATTCGAACCGGGGACCTCCACATCCCGAATGTGGCGCGCTAACCGGGCTGCGCTACGCCCCGTGGTGTTACCGGAAAAACAACTTAATCAAGATAAAGCCGGCGACTAACAATAAGATAAAAACAATTGCCAAATAATCAAAGTATTTTTCGATGGTTCTTTTTATGGAGGCACCAAATCGCCAAATTAAACCGCTAATTATGAAAAATCGCGCAGATCGGCTGATTGCTGAGGCCAGCAAGAATCCCCAAAAATTGATCTTGAAAACACCGCTAGAAATAGTGAATATCTTATAAGGGATGAATGTAAACCCGGCCGTAAACACGATCAGGAAATCGTACGTCCCATATAATCGTTTTATTTGGGTAAATCGAGCTTCAGAAAATCCAGGAATATAGTTAAAAAAGAAATCCCCCACCCAATTCCAAAAGCCAAACCCAATCAAGTAACCGAACATTCCACCTAAGATTGAACCAACAGAGCAAATCAAGGCAAATTTAAGAGCTTTTTTCCTCACCGAAATGGTCAATGCGATCAACAAGACATCTGGTGGAATGGGAAAAAAAGACGATTCGGAGAAAGACAAAGCAAACAAAGCCCAGGGCCCGTAAGGTGTCTCAGCCCAGTGCAGGACCCAATTGTACATTCGTCGAATGATGTTCCTTTTCTTCGGCGTGGCGACCGCAGTCTGACTTTTAGTTGTTGTGGATTCTTCGTCCAAAATCATCGAAACTTTTTAATTCGTGTGGCTCCAGAATAGACTGTTGCAATACAACCTCACAAATTGCCACGTATCTTTGAGCAGCCGCATCCTGCTGGAATGATCCTTCTGGTAAATTGTCCGAATATCAATGGAATCGATTACATAGCCATGGAGAGCGGCTTTGACGGCAAGTTCACTTTCCAGGTCGAAGCCATTACAGTCTAAGTTTATGTTTTTCAACACTTCAGCCTTGATCAATCTAAAGCCGCACTGACTGTCTCTAATTCTTGTTCCTGTCCGCCAGGAAATGAGTCTGGAGGTCAGATAATTGCTCACAACTCTGTGGAACGGCATATCGTGAATGTTGGACATTCGGCAGCCAAAGATCAAATCAGGGCCACTTTTCTTGAACTCACAAAGAAAGCGATGGATGTCGCTGGGATCGTGCTGACAGTCCGCGTCCAGGGTAACGATCACCCGGGCATTCAAGTCAAGAGCCTTGTCAAATCCTGATTTGAGCGCTGCGCCCTTGCCCAAGTTTTGGTCATGTTCCACGTACACGGCACCCAGGCTCTGGCATATTTCCCTGGTACGATCAGTGGAACCATCATTCACAATAATGACAGGGCTGTCAGGTAGATTCTGCTTAACGCCCTGGAACACGCGTTGAATCGTCTTCTCCGCATTTACCGCGGGTATGACGACCACTATTTCTTCAGGCCGCATTAAACCATTTTCAAAAATATGCTAATATATACGCTTATTTTCAAAAATGCAATAAGAATATTCCCTTGGAGCGAGATCCAAGATCAAAGGGTGTTCTTGTCCAAACTTCAGTCGTCTGCAGCCAAAACGCTGGCACGCGCCTCAATCCACTTGTCAAGCGTTTCCAAAAGCAGTCTCTTTTTGATCGGCTTGGTAATATAATCATCCATCTCGTGTTCGAGGCATTTCTGTCGATACCCCTTGATCGCGTGAGCCGTCAGAGCGATTATGGGAATGCGTTGTTGATTGGTCTTGTGCTCCCAGGTCCGGATCTGTTCAGTTGCTTCAAACCCGTCCTGGACAGGCATGTAAATGTCCATCAAGATGATGTCGTAGTGAGCTTTCTGAACAGCTTTCACCGCCACCTGTCCATTGTCAGCGACTTCGATCAGATACCCGGCCCTTTCCAGTATCTTTCTGACCAGCTTTTGGTTATCCAGGTTATCTTCCACCAGGAGCACTCGTTTGTGAATTCTTTTGCGGAACAATTCCAATGTGTTCTTGATTTTGGAGATGTTTTTCTCATCTCCTCTAACGTCAAGAGCATCCAAAATGATTTCCAGCAGTCGTGTCTGTTTTACTGGTTTTGTAACAACCTCCAGGTCTTCCTGCAAAGCCGAATCAACCTTTGTTGCGGCAAGAAGTATGCATTTTGTGTTTTTCAACCTCTCGTCCTTCCTTAAGAATCGAGCCAATCCCAGGTCTGCTTTATCCCGTGTTGGCTGGTCGAATATTATGAGGTCGATCGCTTCATCATCGTTCTCCTTTAACAAAGAAAGCGCTTGCTGGTAATTTTGCACCTGCTTTACTCTGTGACCCCAGGCGTGGAGCGTTTTTTGCAGAGCAGGAAAACTGCACTCGTCGTGACTGACAATCAATATGCTTGAACCCCTGAAATCGCGATCAAGCAGGGGTAAGAACTCTTGTCGATCCTTTCCCGTGGTCAATTCCAAATCAAAACAAAACGCACTGCCTTTACTCAGCGCGCTTACAACTCTCATTTCGCCTCCCATCAATTCAATCAGTGACTTTGAAATGTTCAGGCCGAGACCCGTGCCCCCAAATCTCCGTGTGGTCGAGGTGTCTGCTTGCGAAAACTTCTCAAAAACTTTCTTCAGATTCTTTGGCGAAATGCCGATGCCACTGTCCGCCACTTCGAAACGCAGTTTCACCGGGGTGTGCTGGTTTTTGCTCGTGTGTGGTGGGCCAAGGGGCTCGACCTTCAAGACCACTTCTCCTTTGTCGGTGAATTTGATGGCATTACCCACCAGGTTGACCAGAATCTGGCGCAATCGCGTGGGGTCACCAACCAGTCGGCAAGGAAGTTGGGGCCAAAGTTGGCAAGAGAGTTTGATTCCTTTTGCTTGAGCGCTCACACCAAAGATTTCTACGACCCCTTCAATCACTTCGCGTAAATCGAATTCAATCTCTTCTATTTCTATTTGCCCGGCTTCGATTTTGGATATGTCGAGGATGTCGTTAATCAGGCTGAGCAATCCCTCGGAAGAAGACTGCACAATCTCAAGAAACTCCTGCTGTTCTGCGGTCAATGTTGTTTCCAGGACCAAATTGCACATGCCGATGATTGCATTCAATGGCGTGCGAATCTCATGACTCATATTGGTCAAGAACTCCGTTTTAGCCCGCGTCGCCGCTTCTGCTGCTTCCTTCGTGCGTTTCAATTCCTCTTCAGCACGTTTGCGTTCGGTAATGTCCTCATAGAGTGCGAAGACCCCCACCTTTTTTCGACCAACAACGATTGGGGCCCCGCTGACGGTAACCTGTACCAGGGAACCGTCTTTCCGGCAGCGCAACGATTCCACTTTTGCTCGATTCCCTTGCAGGGCCGCCTTTGTGAGTTGCTTAGCTTCTGCCCGTTTTTCTTTGGGAACAATGAAATCATCGATGTCCTTGCCCTTTAACTCTTCGAGTGCAAAGCCAAAAAGTGCCTGGAATTGCGGGTTAATGGTGACGACGTTGTCATTCAAATCCAACGAGACAATGGCTTCAGGAGCGTTATTAAACAGAGCTTCGAAATATTTCTTGTGTGTGGTCAATTTTGCTTCGGCTTGCTTGCGCACCTTGATTTCTCGTTTTAAGGTTTCGTTGGCCTGCAAGACCTGAGAGGTTTTTTCTGCCACCCTCTGTTCCAGGCGCTTGTTGTAGTTTTCAATTTCCTGGTAAAGGGTGGCATTTTCAATGGCCAACGAAGTGGTCATGAGGGCAATGGAAAGCATATCGAAAGTTTCGTGATAAATTCGATCTCTCCGAGCAAAGAGTTGACCGACAAACATGCCCAAAGCCTGATTTTCCGTGGTAAGAGAGTGAAAAACCAGCGCGGACTTCTTTTCCAGTCTTAAGGGCTTGATGATCACCGGGTTGTTCTGATTGAGGGCCCAGGCGAAGGTGCCGGCTTCTATCTGCGAATCGACCTCCTGGCATATTGCTTCCCTCAAAAACGTTGGATAGACATGCTTGAGAACAAAATCAAACGAGTCATACTGGTACAGGTAAAACGCAACGGATTTGAAGTCTATGAGATGAAGTACGCGATGGGTACTTTCTTCGAAAATGGTCGTCAAATTGTGATGGGAACCAATTTTTTTTTGGAAACTGGTTAAGGATCTGATAGCTTCCAATGAGGCCTGGATCTTTTGATTGACCGCCTCGAGATGAGCGACCCTGTTTTCCAGGTACCTGGTTCTTGAGTTGCCCTGTTTCAATAGAGGTTCCTACGATTTTTTGTCATCGATCATCAGAAACGCAATCGAATCGTCGAACTGCTCGTACACTTTTGCCACGGCCGTTGCTAAAATGCTCGATTTGAGACCGGTGAGATCCCAGGCCACCCGACTCAGCGGCGGCACCAAGAAATCACCGCTGAAGCCTATCTCACAGGCGTGGACCACAATGTTGGCAATATGGACGACGGCTGTCAAGTCTGAATCGTCCCTGGATTTCGAAGGATCGTGGTGGTACCGAATGGCTTCGCTTAACGAAGCCGGGAGATTCCAGGTGCGAATGAGCTCCCCTCCTACTTCAGCGTGCGTAAATCCAAACACCTCTCTTTCGATTTCAAAGGCCAGTCTATTGCTTTCTCTGGCCATTTCATAAACCTCCACGTATTTCTCAGGAAAATTTTCCAGTAAAACCAGGCGACCAAAATCGTGCAAGAAACCCGCGACAAAAAAGGATTCGGGCCTTTGCTCCCCTTTGTACACAGCCAGCACCCGCGATGCGATGCCACAAGCGATGCTGTGTTCCCAGAAGCTTTTCATATTAATCGGGCTGTTCTTGCCGAATTCGTTAAAGACACTCCTGACCGACAACGCCAACACGAGGTCCTTGAGCTGTTTAAACCCGATGATTGTGACGGCTCTTGTTACTGTTTCAATGCGGCCCGGGAACCCGTAGAATGCCGAATTGGCCAATCGCAGCAGCTTGGCGGTGAGTGCCTGATCTTTTTCAATGACACGGCCCAGGTCTGCGGCGCAACTCGTAGGATCATTTATAAGTTCGTTGACTTTTACGTAAATGGTAGGCAAGCTGGAGATTTTCTTGACGCTGCGTACGAGAGTTTCAATATCATCCATCAAGGTGTCCTGTTTTTTGGCTCAACTTGTTCCTGATTGCCAGCCGATACAACTCCTTGACCACGGGATCGGCCTTGTCGGTCTTCTGAAACAAATAATCGACTTCGTGCGTAATTTGTTTCCTTATTTGATCGTCAATCACCACGACCCTTTTCTCCGCACTGGCTGCCTGGCCGGACCCTTCTGTGCCCTTGATCGTGACCTCTGTAATGCCCCAGGCTTTCAGCGTTTTCAGATGTTTTTCCGTTAATTCAACGTCTGGCTTAAACAGAACCCTGCCCTGCGGATTCACCACGGGTTTGGCTAACTGCATGCCTGGCTTCGCTTGCCCTATGGTCAATGTCATCATTTTGTCCGTCTTATGCCTCGCAATCTTGTTGGGTGGATTTCAGTTACTGTTCTCTCAGGTTGCATCAATAATATATCGCCAACAACGAGCAATTCTTCAATTCGTTTGTCCTGAGCCCGAAAAAACGATTCAGGCTTTTTGCGGGAAAGTGTCAACCGTTTGACCGCTGTATCAGCTCCAGAACCTTGATCGGTTCTTTAACATGCCCATTTTGGGCAAAGTTCATAAGGCGTATCCTCTGCAGTTCGGAGATCTCATGCCCTTTAGGCACCAACAAAACCCCCAAATTGGTTCGTACATCAGCCGCCAGGATCATGCCCCGTTTGAGCTCTTGTGTGGTGACGGTCCTTACAACAAATCCCTGTTTAACAGACAGGACTTCAGCGGATAGGGCGGCCAAAACATCGGGGTCGTACCATTCACTCTGAGTTTGCAGTTCGTCAAGAGCCTCGGTTGCGTTCCTGCCGGCAGCAACCAACGTGTCGAAATCCAGCACAACCTTTAGAATTCGGGAAATCAAAGGAATTTCCCTGCCCTTTTTGAAATCTTTGGGTGGCCCTCCCCCATCAAACCGTTTTTCCTGGTAACTGATGGCTTCAGCGATTTTCTCCAGACGCGGGATATTAGCGATCAGCTCGTCGCCTACCTGCACGTGGCTCAAAAACATCTCGCGTTCGCTCACAGACAACGCCTGACCCTGGTATTTCTTCCTCAGGATGTCCCCTGGTATGGTGACACAGCCGATCTGTGATAGCAAGGCAGCAAGTTCAATTTCCCACAAGTCGCTCATGTTCAGCCGCTTTGCCGTTTGGCGGGCGACTTTCCTTATTCGGGTTGAACGGCTAAACGCATCCGGGCTGACGATGGACAGGATGTCGGCGAGAACCTTGACGCTGCCCTGCAACGTCTTCTCCAGCAATTCCCTTTCAGAGATGATCAGTCGGTACTGCTTGACCGCGTCGTCCAAAGCTTTTGTGATGATCTCATTGGGGCACGGCTTGGTCAAAAAGCGGAAAATGTACCCTCGGTTGACCACGGCAATGGCGTCATTCAAGTCGGCGTGGCCGGAAAGGAGGATTCTGACGCTGTCAGGGGTTTTCTCACGGGCTTTTGTTAGGAAGCTGACCCCGTCCATTTGTGGCATCCTCATGTCGGACACGATCACCGCAAACGGCCCATTGTTTTGGATTTTCGCCAAACCTGTTTCTCCGCCTAAGGCCGTTTCAAGGTTGTAATGCCGGGACAGAGTCCTTTTGAAGCTGTCGAGTATGTTGGGATCGTCATCAACAAAAAGAATTCTTTCTGTCATAAGGTTTCCCTTTCCTGGCTCGCCTGTCGACAATTCTCCTGCCAGAGCTGAAGTCGGTCCGCCAGGCCCAGTTTCTGCAAGTACTCCCGATCAGGCTCCGCTGCAAGCACTTTGGTGTCACAGAACGCGTGTTCAAGAACGTTTGCCACGTGGACTGCGGTCAGTGGACTAAAGTTCATCCCCAGACAGTGTTGAGGGCGATGGTGGTAGGCCAACGCTTCCACGATGTTGTCAGGCAATCCCCAAAGGCCCAACAAATAAGCCCCAATCTCGGCGTGCGTAGCGCCGATGATTTCCTGCTCCGCTTGCCACATGCCAATCCCCTGCTGCCTGGCGAACATCACCGCTTCGCCGTATTCATCTGGAAGGTTCTCTGCCAGCACCAGCTTGCCGGTGTCGTGCAGCAAACCGGCCATTATGGCATGGTCAATGATTTTCTCGCTTTGAGTCTCTAAAATCGCAATCCTTCTTGCGAAGGCGGCGACCGACAAGCTGTGGTTCAGCAGTTTGGCTAACGGCAAGCATTTGATTTTGAATTGATCAAACTTTGAAAATACTTGCACCGACAAAACCAGAGCCTTTATGATTTCCGGTCCAAGCAATTTGGCGGCATGAATGGG
Organism: bacterium; assembly: GCA_046757525.1. Lineage (GTDB taxonomy): Bacteria > Zhuqueibacterota > Zhuqueibacteria > Oceanimicrobiales > Oceanimicrobiaceae > JBHHYI01. The sequence goes on from JBHHYI010000004.1 coordinate 56,487, forward strand.
ACTTGAAATATTTTCCCTGAGTCCAAAAAACGCGGAATTGACCAACTGCAGAATTTTCGCGGTCATGCCAACATCTTTGGAGATTATCTCTCCTACCCTTTTCATGGTCACGTTGGCCGATTGCAATTCTTGCATCAGCTCTAAGTACAAAGTCGGCAGACTGGGCAGATATCTTATCTGGGCGACCAGACCCTTGAGTTTTTCATCTGTTAGCAAATCGCGCAGGGCGAGCGCCCGTTCAATGATGTTCTTCAGCTCATCTGCATTGCAAGGTTTCGACAAATACTGATGCGTCGGCCCAATCGACTTCATGATCATTTCTTTGTCAGACTGTCCGGACAGCACGATGCGTATGGTCTGTGGGTGCCTTTCCATCACGGTAGACAACAGTTCGGCCCCATCCATGCCTGGCATACGCATATCGGCCACGATTACGTCGGCGGGTCTTTCAGACAAAATCGCCAGCGCCTCTTCCCCGCTGGCAGCAAATTCCATGTCCCATTCGTGACGCTTGGAACGCAGCATTCGTCGAAGTCCTTGAAGAACGTTCTCCGTATCGTCAACAAATAATAGACGTTTTTTCAAAATTTGTTGCCTTATTGGTTCGAGGGTCTTATTGGTAATCGTATCACAAAAGTGGTTCCCTTCCCAACTTCAGTCTCAAAGGTGATGCTGCCGCCGTGTTTCTCCACCACCACGTTGTGCGATATGGCTAATCCCTGCCCCGTTCCTTTGCCAACTTCCTTGGTAGTAAAAAACGGGTCGAAGATTTTCGAGCGAACTTTCTTCGGGATGCCGGGACCGGTGTCAGCGATGCGTATTTCTACGCACTGGTCGTCATGACGCGTCGTGACCGTAATCGTTCCCTTCTTGCTCGAGTCTCCCTCCGTCGCTTCAGCTATGGCCTGAGCGGCGTTCACAAGAATATTGAGCAATACCTGGTTTAACTCTCCGCGCAAACAGGGCACTAACGGCAACGTGGGGCAAAAGTCTGTCTTGAGCTCTGCCACATATTTCCATTCGTTCCTGGCTACGGTTATTGTGTTTTCCAGAGCACGATTAATGTCTATTGGTGATTTCTCCGCTTGACCTGGATGTGAGAACTCTTTCATGGCCCGTACAATGTTGCTTACCCGTTCCACACCTTCCAGGGACTGCTGAACGGCCAGCGGAATTTCATCGACCAGATATTCCAAGTCAATCTCCTGCGTGGTTGTTTCCACAGCGGGGATGAGCGCTTCAAGTGGTTGTTTTTCTTTGGCCGCCTCGAACAAGTCACGGTACCTGTCCAGGAGTTTCCTTAAATCTTCAAAAGCATCCTGCATAAAACGAATATTGTCCCCAACATATTGAATGGGCGTATTGATCTCATGAGCGATTCCTGAGGCCAATTGGCCAATAGATTCCAACTTTTGAGCTTGCGCAAGCTGGCCTTCTAAGTTCTTACGCTCCGTAATTTCCGTAGCAAGCAGCAGGAAGCCCGCCTGCTTCAGGCTGTCGCCAACGACGGGATTGATGTGAATATTCAGAAAGCCTTCTTTGCCATCAGGTCTGGAATAGCGGATGTCATCCAGACGCGTCAGTTGTTTGCACTTTCTGTACATTGAAATACGATGGAGTACTTCACACCAATCCCAATCGATGCCGCATTGAAGAAACGGCCTTCCGATGACCCCCGAACCCTTGATTCCAAAAGTTTGTTCTGCCGCGGTGTTCCAGCGTGTGATCCGGTCGTCCTTTCCCACGCCAATCAAAATCGAGGGAATAGAAGTCAACAGTTGTTCGGTGAGCTGGTGCGCTGCAATGCGGTCTTCCTCGCCACGCTTGCGTTCGCTGATGTCCGTTATCGCTGAAAGCACGCCACGAAACTCACCGCGGTCAAACAGCGGTGTGGAACTGACAAGCACAGGAAGCTCCGTACCATCTTTACAAACGAAACAACTTTCGTACCTGCTCTTTTCCCCTTTGCGTCGACGCTCGCTCTCTTTCACGATTTTTTGGAATTCACGCGGTGCAATGATCTTGGACCAATGTTCGCCGACCAGCTCATCTTTGGAATAACCCAACATCTTCTCAATGCTCGGATTTATGAAGCTCCATTTTCCTTCCGAATCTTCTATTATGATTCCCTCGTCGATATTGTGGACTATGTTCTCGTTAAACTCTTTTAATCTTGTCAATTCCACTGCCAACTGTTTGCGTTTGGTGACGTCCTGCTTAATTCCGATAAAATGCGTAACCTCTCCAGCACCATTGCTCACAGGCGTTATGGTCTGCTCTTCTGTGTACAG
>JBHHYI010000005.1:0-57989 GCA_046757525.1 bacterium
CTTTTTTAAAGGGGGACGGTTTTTGAAGCGTCCAGCGAAAAAACCAGGGGGATTTTAGGAGGCGTCCTGAAATCCCAAGCCAAGGTGCTATCAGCCAGACATCCCTCTGATTTTCGCTCTGGACGAGCGAAAATCTGTCTCCCTTACAAAGGGAGAATTAGCCTATGGAAAAACACGCTACGCAAACGAGACGTTTGCGTTACTAAGAGATAGGCGTTTCCAGAGAGCTAAAGTTAGACGCAGGAAACCCCTTCATGCAAATCTTCCGGCCCAACACGCACACCAAGTACATCATTTCACACTTACGATGACCGTATTGTGTCATTTTCATTTCTTAGCAATTCTTATTTCAGACAGAACAACAGGATAAACAAGATTGAAGACATCCTGTTCATCCTGTTAAAATTCTCTTGTCACTGCAATTGTGAAATGAGGTACAAAGCTGCAGAACGCCCGGCCAGGTACGACTGGCCGCGGCGAGCCTTCTGTTTTAGACCGGCTCTAACTTTTGGTTGACAATCAGCCTGCAATTTAATATTTTTCCCCCAGCTTTGAGACAGGGTGCAATTGTTAATCAATGGCTTCTAAGTTTTGTGGAAGCACTACCCTTAAAATAAGGAGGCGATCTTGATCAATCAGAACAACAATCGACTGGTCCTAATTGTCAGACTTTTGTGTCTATGCCTGTTCATTAGCTATGCGCCCACCACCAGTGCGCAAAGCAACCAAGAAATGTCCCGGGACCTAAAGTGGATCACCCAGTCTGTGGAGTACGTTGCCTTGTGCACCCAGGTCTACAACAATGCCTGGCAGGCGGTGCAACGGGCCGCTCAGAACGAATCGCGGGATTGGGTGGTGGTGCTCGACGTGGACGAAACGGTGCTGGACAATTCGCAGTATGCCGTGGAACGAAGAGCGATCGGCGCTGACTACACACCCGAATCCTGGGCCAAATGGGTTTTCCGCAAAGAGGCCACTCTGGTTCCGGGTGCAAAAAAGTTCATCGACCGTGTGCGAAGTTTGGGTGAGCTGGCTCACATCGCTTACATAACCAACCGCAGGTTCGAACATGAACAAGCCACCTTTGAAAACTTGCAGAAATACGACCTGTTTAAACCGGGCGACATCATCTTGACCAGAAAGGGACGGGAGGACACCAAAGCTAAACGGCGTCGCTGCCTCGAAACAGGTACGGGTCGCTGCCAGGACTCCGGCCCGCTGGTCATCTTAGCCTTGATCGGAGACAACATCCGCGACATCATGCCCGTGCGAGGGCTGGAGCAAGCCAGAGCATTGCGTCAGGAAAAAGTACCTGAGGACCCCAATTGGGGCGTAAAGTATTTCATCCTTCCCAATCCGACCTACGGTTCCTGGGTACGGGATTATCGGTAGCTTTCAACAGAAATTTGTTTTGACTTTGCACCCGCGTATCCTTATATTTTGAAGTATAATAAAGGTTAAAGCGCAGAGGATGAACCGTCTCGCCAAAATTCCCTTCGTCAAAATTTCCGCTACCGGCAACGACTTTATTCTGTTCGACAATCGGGAAAAGATGTTTACCGGCGCGGAAGGGGATTTTTTCCGAAAGATTTGCCAGCGTAGAAGTTGGGTCGGCGCGGACGGTGTTTTGCTCATCGAAAACAGCCAAGATTTCGATTTCCAAATGCGCTACTTTAATTCAGATGGTCGCGAATCCGAAATGTGCGGCAACGGCGCCCGCGGTGCCGCTTATTTCGCGTTACAGCAAGGCATCGTGCCAGGTCCGAAAATGTCCTTCACCGTGAGTTCCAACCGCTACGAAGCCACCGTGCAAGAGAATCGGGTGCGGCTCAAAATGCCGCCACCACGGGACATTCGCAAAAACCTGGGGATTGTGGAGGAGAGCTTTTTGCGCGAAGGGGGATTTGTAAACACGGGCGTGCCGCACTTTGTGCTATTCACAGATGATCTGGAAAGTTTAGAAATTTTGACGCCTGCCCAGAAATATCGTTATCACCCCATCTTCCAGCCCAAAGGAACCAACGTCGATTTTGTGCAAGTCGTGGACCGAAGCAGAATCAACGTGCGCACCTACGAACGCGGCGTGGAGGGGGAAACTCTCGCCTGCGGGACCGGCTGCGTGGCTGCGGCCGTGGTCGCTTCCCTGCGCAAGCTCACCGGGCTGCCCGTGGAAGTGGTTACCCGTGGCGGCGTTCTCAAAGTGTACGGCGACAGCGCAGAGGCCTCTTTGTTTCTGGAGGGCGAGGTGCGAATAGTTTACGAAGGGAGATTGCTTTGAAGGCGTGAAGGGGCTGCCCACCAGGGAATGAGCTTCATCCCGGCGAAGTCGAGGGAGAATGTTGCCAAGAACAATAAGGTTTCTCGACTTCCCTCAACACGAAGAACCGCCAGACGGCTCTGTTGCGGACAGTCCCAATCAGTGAGGCAGCGTCATGAACAAGATCATCATCGACGGCTACAACATGATTCATCTGGTGCCCGACTTGCGCCGCTTTTTGGACGAAAGCTTAGAGCGCGCCCGGGAGGAATTGATTCTGCATCTGCGGTCCTATTTGATGCGTAGCAAAGTCGGAATCACCCTGGTTTTCGATGGAGCCTACGCCGTTTTGGACAGTCACGACCAGCAGCCAACCCCAAGGCTGACTGTTTTGTTTTCACGGCATCCATTCAAAGCCGACCCGCTCATCAAACTACTGATTGCAAAAGAACAGAACAAGAAAAACATAATCCTGGTCACGAAAGACAATGATATCATCCATTTTGCGAGATCGAACCACGTGCAGGTTTTGTCGCCCGCAGCTTTTTATGATCGCATTGAAAAACGCTTCAAAAGAAAAGAGCTGCACAACAAGTTCGATAAAGACTTGACCGCCGAAGAGCTCGCCGAATGGCTTGAGATTTTTGGTGAAAAGTGACCGCTGGAGGAACCAAGCAATCTGCGAGCATGGATGAAAGAATACTGCATCGACGCAAAGCTCTGGTCACAGGCCTGGTTTTACTCACCTGCCTGGTTTTGCTGGGATTTATCTTCGGGAGCTGGAATTTTCTGCAAAAGATGGGCAACTTTTTGGAACAAGAGCTGGCGCTGCGCCTGCGATCGGTGGCCAGTTTGACCGCCGAGGTCGTTGAATCGGGCAATTTCACCAATTTCATCGAGAACCAGCAGTTGTCTCTCGTGCTCCCCTCGTTGACTTCTGTTTTGTCTGGTGTTGACAAAGAAAACCAATTGCAGGGCGTTTATCTGGTGGACGACTCCTACCGGGTCATTGCCAGCAGCCGCGACATTTTCTCGCCGGGCGAAAGACTCACTTTTTTGGCCGAAGACAGCCTGGCTTTCTCCAGGGCGGTCCTCGGGATCCCGGCCGTTTCCCCGACGCATGTGATCGAAAACAATCGTTTCAAAAGCGCTTACGCTCCGGTGGTGGGGTCGCTGGACGATGTGGTGGCCGTGATCGTGGTGCAAGCCAGCGCGGATTTCTTTGATCTCCTGCGCGCTTTTAAACGAGGCTTGATCCTGACCGGAATCATCGGTTTTTCGGTCACCGTTCTGTTTTCTTTGTTTTTATTTTGGGCCATCTCCCTGCTCATCAAAACCCACGAGTCGTTGCGCAAAACGGAGCGCCTGGCCGCCATGGGACAGATGGCCGCCACCGTGGCCCATGAGATTCGCAATCCGCTTGGCATCATCAAAAGCACCGCGGACGTCTTGCAATCGAAATATGCAAACGAAGGGCAACCGGACGAACTGTTCGAGTTCATTCCCAGCGAGGTTCGCCGGCTCAATCGCTTGATTACAGATTTCCTCACCTTTGCTCGAGATCGCGACTTGGAGGTCAATGCCTCGGATATTCGCAGCACGGTTGAGAAGTCGCTCACTTCTCTGGAAGACGAGATTCATCAGGCCAAAGTGCAGTTAGAAAAAGATTTTGAACCCATGCCTTCGGTAAACCACGATGAGGATGCCATTAACCAGGTGCTATTGAACCTGACTTTCAACGCCATTCACGCCATGAACGGCGGTGGCAATCTGTCTGTTCGCCTGAAAAAAGAAATGCGTAAAGGACGCCCTTACGCGAGAATAGAAATCGCAGACAACGGCTGCGGCATCGAGGGCGACCCGGAGAAGATCTTCGAGCCGTTCTACACCACCAAAACTTCCGGCAGCGGGCTGGGTTTGGCGATTTGTAAGCGCCTCATCGAAAAGCACGGCGGCTGGATCGAAGTCCACAGTGGGAAAGGCAAAGGAACTACCATGCGGTTCTATTTACCGGCTGAGCAGTGAGTTCAGGATGCCAGGTCAGATGACTTCGGGGGACTATGCCATACTTTCATTTTTGACTATTTTTTTGTATATTTTGAATAGTAATCCGTAAACTCAGTTTGGAGTTGTTATGAAACAAAAAGACCTAATTGCGAGAATCACTGTAAATCCCCAAGTATTGGTTGGAAAACCCACTATTCGTGGCCTACGAATTTCAGTCGCACAAATATTAAATGCTTTAGCCAACAATGTTTCGGTTTCCGATTTATTGAAAGATTACCCAGAGCTTGAACCGGAAGACATTCAAGCGGTTCTGGCGTACGCTGCTCAAAGAATTGAAGAAGAAAAAATTTTTAGGGTAGAAGTAGCTTGAATTCCAAGCCAAAGTTCTTATTCGATGTGGGGGTAGGTAAGATCGTTGAAACATAGGTGGAATCTCAAGGATATGAAGTTTTACCTGTTCGGAACATTAATCCCAAAATGTCGGATGAAGACATTTTGAAAATTGCCAATAGAGACCAACGAATCTTGGTTACAATGGATAAAGATTTTGGGGAGTTGGTCTTTCGACGAAGAAAAGGGCAACATGGTGTTCTGTTGCTACGTTTAGACGACGCAAATAGCGACGAAAAATTGGCTGTTGTGAAAGAGCTTTTCGATAAGCATCTCGATAAGCTGACAGGAAACTTTTGTGTGTACCAAAATCGATCTTTAAGGGTACGACCGATCAACTAAGTAAATAGGACAAGCTCGCCATGCCGCAAGGAAACATTCTCATCATCGACGACGAACCCAAGATGTGCAAAGTGCTGAAGTTTGCTCTGGAACCGGAAGGCTATTCCGTGAGCACGGCTGAAAACGCTGAAGCCGGTCTGGAAAAGTTTAGCCAGAACACTTTTGATCTGGTAGTGACCGATCTAAAAATGCCAGGTAAGGATGGACTGTTCGTGTTGGGCTCTGTGAAAAAACAGAAGCCACAGACGGAAGTCATACTCATGACCGCTTATGCCACGGCACAGAACGCCGTGGAGGCCATGAAAAAGGGCGCCTACGACTACATCATCAAACCGTTTGAAATGGATGAGCTGAAGCTCAAAGTCCGCCACATCATGGAAAAACGGCGGTTGGCGGAAGAAAATGTGCAGCTCAAGCAAGAGCTTAAAGACAAATACTCGCTGGAAAACATGATCGGCCAGAGCGGCATCATGCAGGAAGTTTACAAGATGGTGGAACGGGTGGCTCCCACCGATGCCACCGTGCTCATCCGCGGAGAAAGCGGCACCGGCAAAGAGCTCGTGGCCCAGGCCATTCATCAGTTGAGCCCTCGGTCCGCAGAACCGTTTGTGGCCGTGAACTGCGGCGCCCTGCCTGAGAATCTCCTGGAAAGCGAACTCTTTGGCCACGAAAAAGGAGCGTTTACCGGCGCAGACAAACTAAAAGTCGGGCGCTTCGAACTCGCCGGCAACGGCACGATTTTTTTAGACGAGATCGGTGACGTTTCACTCACAACCCAAATCAAACTCCTGCGCGTGTTGCAAAACAAACTCATCGAACGGCTGGGAGGCACCAGGACCATTCAAACCAAAGCGCGAACCATTGCCGCCACCAATCGCAATCTGGAAGAAGCCCTGAAAGACGGGTCTTTTCGTGAGGACTTGTACTACCGCATCAACGTTTTCCCTATTACCTTGCCACCGCTTAGAGAAAGGAAAGAAGACATTCCCGCGTTGGTTTCTCATTTTCTCAAGAAGCTTGGTCAGGCGGAAAACGCCATTGAAAGCAACGCGCTCGAGCTCTTGATACACTACAGGTGGCCCGGCAATGTGCGGGAGCTGGAAAACGTGGTGGAGCGTTCGGTGATCATGTCTGCCGGCGCCCCGATTAAAGCGGAGGATTTGCCGCCTCACATCAACGCCGCGCCAACCGCCGTGGGCGGCACATCTTTGCAGATTCCCAGCGAGGGCCTCTCTTTGGAAGAAGTCGAGAGGGACCTGATCAAGAACGCTCTGCTCAAGGCTGGGGGCAACAAAAGCAAAGCTGCCAAGTTGCTTGGAATTACTCGTAGAAAATTGTATTCCATGATGGAACGGTTAGAAGCCAGGCCGAAAAGTCCTTAGAAGCCATGGCAAACCCGATGCATCGGGATTGCTTTAAATGTCGGAAACGCCAAAGGCAGCCTTGTCATGCTGGAGGCATCTTGTTACAGATCAGCACGGTGCAGCCAGCTAACAAGATTCCTCCTGAATGACAACCGGGGGCTGTGATAAAGGACGGAGACAGCGAGGCATTTCCGGAAAGCAATGTGCGAGTCATCCCGAGTAGGTCGCTGCTTCTCAAGCGACCGTATCGAGGGGTGACGGGCTTCGATACGAAATCCCCCTTTTTGAAGGGGGACGGTTGTTGAAGCGTCCAGCGAAAAAACCAGGGGGATTTTAGGAGGCGTCCTGAAATCCCAAGCCAAGGTGCTGTCGGCCAGACATCCCTCTGATTTTCGCTCTGAACGAGCGAAAATCTGTCTCCCTTCAAAGGGAGAATTGGCTGTGTGAAAAGAGGCTGCGCAATCGCGACGATTGCGTTACGTACACAAGAGCGTTTCCTAAAAGAGGAAAGTAATGCACCTTGGCGTACACTCCCGTATGTACCAAATGGTGCAAAAAAGTTGCCATGGCTGGCGGCCCCGCCTCGAGAAAGCCATCCATAATCCTAATATTAATAACTAAATAGAAACTTTTACTATCCAGGTGACGCCAGTGGCATCTCTTTTGCTTAATGGTTGAGAAGCAAAATAGAGGCAAGCAATCCTTGTTTTTGGATTACTTGAGAGGTAAGAAATATGCGAAATTCTTTTCAAAAAACTTTCACGCGGCTGCTCGTGCTTTGTCTTGTCGTTGCCGTGGCAGATTTGGGCTTTGGGCAAACCAGGAACGATCTGGAGGCCTCGTTGAACAAGCTGAAGACGGAATTGGAGTCCATTGGCAGGCTGATTCATTCTCTGGGAAATCAGGAGGCCAAATCACTCTTAAAGCGTGCACGAACCCTGGGCGAAGAAGCCAATACAGCCATTACCGACCACAAATTCGCGCTTGCCGGAGCTAAAATCAAATTGGCTTTTTCTCTGTTAGAGCAAGCGGTGAAGCTTACGCTCAATGGCCCGGTGAATCGACTGCGCCGGGAACTCAACGACTTGATGCGGAAGGCGGATAATTTGGTGATTGGCACCGGGCACAAAGAGTCTGAACGCATCCTGCAGGAAGCCAAGAAAAATCAGCGTGCGGCTGAACGAGCCTTTGTTGCCAAGAATTTCAAACGGGCGGTCGATCACTACCGGGCCTCCATCACCTTGACGCAGCGGGCCATCGACCAGGTTAAGCAATCCCCATTGTCCCAATTGGACAGAATCAAAGAGGAGAAAAATCGATTTGAAACGTTACGAGCTCGTGCCCAGGAAGTTCTCGAAAAACATCACAATCCAAAAGCGCAGCAGATTCTTAACCAGGCCTTGAGATTGTTTGAATCGGCAGATGAAGCCTTGCGCAACAGAAAATTCGAGTCAGCCAAGTCTTTGTTTAATCAGAGCATTCTGCTGCTACTCCGGGCCATGGATATTGCCGGTGGGCAAACCCCGTCGGTCAACACGCAAGTGCAGACTGCGGTAACTCGGTTGCAGAGCCTGATTGGGGAGTCCAGGCGGGTTGTTTTTAGGTCGAACAATCCCAGAGCCAAACTCCTTTTTGAACGCGCCCTTCGATTTGAAAGAGAGGCTGAGCTTGCGGCCAAAGAGAGTCGAAATTACGAGGCGCTCTGGAAGGTAAATTTGGCCGAGAACATGATAAAACGTGCCAAGAAAATTGCTAGCGGCCGAAGGCAGAGAAAATTTTCGGCCAAGCTTTCAGAAGAAATTGCCAATACCAGACAGGATATTAAGAGCTTCAATAGTCGCGTGGATCAAAATATCCAAAAAGACGCGCCGGTTTTGATCAAGATGGCGCAGTTTGCTGTCAACCGAGCCGACAAGGCGCACAAGGCCGGCTTTAACCGGTTAGCCCTGGAGGCGGTCCTGGCGGCACAGAGGTTTCTGTCGAAAGCGGAAGCCATCGCAAAGAACCAGGACACCGGCAACGTGACCGAAGACCTCTTGCGCGTGCGACTGAACCAGTTGAACCTGGCCCTGCAAGAAGCAGAGCGTCGCGTTGCCAATTCCGACACAAAGTGGAATGGTCAGCTCATCAACAGCGCCAAAGACATCAGACGAATGGCTGAGGAATCGCTGCAAAAGGGCAACTACCGTGCGGCCGACGAAGGCATTCAAGTTTCATTTGAATTGATTAGAAAGAGTTTGAAGAATATCTCCATTAATTAAAAATCAGGCCCTTAAACTGAGAGGTTTCATTCCTCTCTGGAAAGGAGGTGAAGCAAAAAGTAAGACAGCAAACCCGCGGTAAAAAAGGAAACCCCGCCTGGCATCTGGCAACGCTCTTGTCCCTCGAGAGAGTTAACGCCGAGACGGGGAATCGCAAACTGTTTTTTAACCGAACAAAACGTGTTAGGAGGTAATGATCAATGTTAAGAAAGGCAATAAAAACTACATTCTTGGTTTCACTCTCATTAAGTTTGATGGTCTTAGCAAGCAGTTGTGGCAACAATCCGGCTGGCACAGAAACCGATCATACGGCCGACATCGCGGCCATCAAACAGTCGATTCAGCAAGACGACGACATGTTTAACGTCAATGGTTTTGACGACAATGGCGCCCAGTCGCCCAGTTACAACTCCGACGATTTGGGCAAACAGATCGGCGCACTGAAATATGGTCGCCGCGGTAAATTTGAACTGGAATCCATTGAAATCGTCTTCGACACGGACACCACGGCCACGGCTACCATTATTCACACACTCAACGGCGAATTTGTCATTTTGGCTGTGGACACAACGGATACCTCAGTGGTCATCAAACCCATCTCCAAGCCCATGACTAATACTATCACCAGAAAGGCGAAATTGCAGAAGGTCAACGACACCGGCAACGAACTGGTCGATTGGAGAATCACCCAGGTATCCATGGCGGTGGCTCAATCCGACGATCCGACGATCGATATTCTGGAAATGCGAATAGACTTGCCGGACACGTTACCAGACATCGTGATCACCGATCCGCTGAACACCTTCATGAATCGTCACGAAGGTATTCCCACCCTCAGCCGGGGCGATACCATAAAAGTGTTCGTGACCCTGACCAATACCAACGAGTTTCCGCCCGAACCTGGAGAAACCGTAACCCTAAGGCACCGCATGAATCGCTTCCGTCATTCCAGGAAGGTCTTCAACGACAGCGGCGAATATCCGGATGAAACAGCCAACGACGGAGTCTTTTCGGCCTTTTTTGTCATCGGCCACCGCATGGGGATTCATCACGCGGCCCTGGACGTCATAGACAATGGAACGATCTTCGACGATACGGCTCCCTACGACGCGGTTATTTGGGCCTCGCCCTACAAGGTCCGCTTGTAACAAAGAGCCAGGAGGGAGTTCAAGGACACCTGCGAACTCCCTCTTGGTTAAATTCAGAGGTACTTTTTGAACCAACAAAGTCAATAGATTCTTAAACGCAAACAACGGGATGACAGCCATGGAAAAATTGAGAATTATTGTATTAACGATGCTTGCCCTGGTGACCGGTGTTGCTTTTTTCACCTCGGCACAGGCACAGGATGTACAACTGGTGCTGACCCCTAAGGAAGTCCATCTGGGCTTAGGGGAAAGCGTAAAATTCGAAGTGTTCGCCTCAGCAGCGGGCAGAAACCTGGTGAGAATAGACAGCCTGGACTGGCGTGTCTCACCGGATTCGATGGGCACCATAACTGAGGACGGCTTCTTCATAGCCGGCCGGAACATCGGCAAAGCAGAAGTCACCGTGACGGCCTACATCGGCGATCTCGTTCTCGAGAAGTCGGCTTCAGTCAAGATTGGCAGAATTTTCAACGCATTTATTGATGTGGCCATAGAGCCTGAGTCGGCCGTGGTGCCGCCAGGTCAGGAGCAACAGTTTAGGGTAACGGTTTCAAGCGCTGCGGGCAATGTGGTGCTCCTAAGGCACGTACGCTGGGACGTGGAACCCGAAGACCTGGGTAAAATCAGCGAACGCGGTCTGTTCAAAGCCGCCAACCAAATCAACCAGGGAAAGGTCATTGCCCTGGTAGACATCGACGGCCTGACTTTGAGAGCAACCGCAGAAGTCACCGTCAGCCCTCTGCCCACGGGTGCCATCTCGGGCACGGTTTTGACCGATCCTGACGCGGCACCTATTCCGGATGCCAAGGTGAAAGCCATTCGTTTGGGCAATATTAACTGGGTAAAAAGTGCCACAAGCGATGACCAGGGCAATTATCTGGTTGGCGATTTGATTCCCGGTCATTACGTGGTCTATGCCAAAGCTCGCGGATTCATCGGTGAGTTTTTCAACGACACCAGGAATTACCTGGAAGCAGAGCCTGTGCAGGTTGCTGAAGAAGACACCGTGGCCGAGATCAATTTCAACCTCACCGAAGGGGGTAAGATCACCGGCCAGGTGTTTGCCGACATCGACAGCTTGCCGCTGGCAGGGGCACACGTAAAAGCCATTCTGGCGGTTGCTGAAGGCAGACTCACCTACCACGCCGTCACCAACGACGACGGTGCCTACGAGATCGACTCCTTGCCCACCGGGTTTTACTTCGTGAAAGCCAACGCCCCGGGCTTCAAAGCGGAATTCTTTGACGATGCCGAAGATGAATCCACGGCGGAGCTTGTGAGCATAACCGCGCCAGAGGTGAAGGATGGCATCGACTTCGGCCTGGCCACCAAGAGCGCCATCTCCGGCCGGGTTACCAGCAGCGTAGACGGAACCCCGATCGTGGATGCCCTGGTCAAAGTCTTTACCGTTGGCGTGTCGGTGGACAACCTGGCGCATTTCGTACTCAAGGATACGCGCACCGATGAAAACGGCGAGTACATCATTCAAGTACGGCCGGGGCAATACTACGTCCACGCGTCCGCGGAAGGCTTCAACGGTGAGTTCTTCGATGACGCCAAACAGATTGCCGATGCTACTTTGGTCGGCGTCGAGCCAGATCAGCACACCACTGGCATCGACTTCGCGCTGGATCCGCGCGGCTCAATTTCAGGCACGGTCACCGATCAGGTCACCGAACAGCCGATCGCAGGGGCCGCGGTGCAGGCCTTTCTTCAAACCACCGATGTGGCCGTGGCCTCTTCGCCCGACGTGGTAGGTTTCCGCGCCGAAACCGACGACCAGGGCAATTACACCATTGAAAACCTGCCCGCAGGGAAATACATCGTCAGAGCGGTGGCAGAGGGCTATTTGCCAGAGTTCTTTGAAGAAAAAGCCCGAAAAGACGAGGCTACCATTCTGGCCATTGAAGACAACACGCAGCTTACCGGCATCGACTTCACTTTAGAGATGGGAGGCAGTATTTCGGGCCAGGTTGCTTCGGCCCTGGACAGCCTTCCCATTGCCGATGCGCTGGTGCAGGTGTGGGAGGCCGATTCGGATTTCCACCGTCGTGCTTACACCAATGACGACGGCGCCTACACCGTGAAAGGACTGCGCACCGGCAGCTACGTAGTGCAGGTGATTGCCGAGGGTTTCTTTTCCGAATTCTTTGACAACGTACGCAATCGCGACGAGGCAACGTTGGTAGAAGTGGTCAGTCCCAACGACACCTCCGGCATCGACTTTTTTCTGGAACCGTTTGCGGAAACAAAGGGTACCATAGCAGGCCGGGTCACTTCAGAAAAGGATGAAGCAGCAATCTTGGGGGCCCTGGTAATAGCCGTTTCACCAGAAGATTTGTTTCCCCACATTACCTTCACCGGCCCTCGTGGGAATTACCATTTGACGAACTTGAATCCAGGAAAATATTTCGTGTTTAGCTGGGCCTTTGGCTTCATCGGAGAATTTTACGACGATGCCAAGGTGTTCAGAGAAGCGGACCCTGTGTTTGTTGAAGCCGGTAGCGTGACCGACGGCATCAATTTTGCCTTAACCCCGTTGCACCGTCCGGGCCTACACACAATACGCGGACAGGTTCGTTCAGCCGAAACCGGCGATCCCATCGCAGGGGTTCTGGTGCACGGTCAAATTGAAAACGATGTTCAGGTAAATGCCGTCACCAACTCCGACGGAAATTTCCTCCTTGCCGACGTGCCGGCGGGTACCTACAAAATCCGGGCGACCGGCATCGGCTACGCGGACGGCTATTTTGGTGGCAGTAGCGTGGACAACGCAGCCACCGTGGCAGTCGGGAATGGACAGGACGCCCAGAACATCAATTTGAATCTGGACAGGGATGAGATAACCGACGTGGAGTCCGAGGATGGTAGCGCATCGGTGCCGGAGAAATTCGCTCTGCTGCAAAACTATCCCAATCCTTTTAATCCGGAAACTTCGATCAACTACCAGTTGCCGAAGAATTCGCCGGTGACTTTGAAGATCTACAACATCCTCGGCCAGGAGATTCGAACTCTGATCGACAAGAAACAAGCGCCAGGCACCTATTCTGTTAAATGGGACGGCAAGGATAATTTCGGCAGACCGGTGGCCTCAGGCATTTACATTTATCAACTCAAAGCGGGTGACAACACCAAACTCTCGCGCCGCATGCTGATGATCAAGTAAACCAGCTAAGCTTGACCGCCATCTCGCTGAGGTGGCGGTCAAGTCAAAATGGGCAATTTTTCTCTAGCCTGATTCGTTACATTAATGTAGACCGTAATCGTGAATTTCATTCCATGTGTAAAATAAGTGGTTGAAAATGGAAGCTAAAACTTTTAACCGCAACGACAAAAAATCGTGGGATTGGGTCGCTGCCCGGCATTTGCTGAATCGGGCAGGCTTCGGCGGCAAACCAAAAGAGATCGAGGACTTTAGAGATGCCGGATTCGATGCCAGCTTGCGCCAACTCTTCGACTTCGATCCGCAACCCCTGAAAACACCCGAGTGGCTTGCTGAAGACCGGGCCATAACGCCTTACAAATTGAGGCAGATGACTAAGGAAGAACGCAAGAAGCTGGCGAAGATCAACCGGCAGCACGGGCGTGAATTGCAGGTTGCCTGGATTCAGCAGATGATCGATTCCGCGACGCCGGCGGATATGCTCTGGGAAAAGATGACCTTTTTCTGGCACGGCCATTTTGCCACCAGCGCCCAAAAGGTTAGGTCCACGCCGCTGCTTTTCCAGCAACTTTCCCTTTTCCACCGACACGCTGTGGGTAACTTTCGCCACCTGTTGCACGACATCGCCCGCGATGCAGCCATGCTGCACTACCTGGACAACAATCAGAATCGCAAGGGCAAGCCGAACGAGAATTTTGCCCGAGAATTAATGGAGCTGTTCACCCTTGGCCCGGGACACTACACCGAACAAGATGTAAAGGAAAGCGCGCGCGCCTTCACCGGTTGGAACCCTTCGCAGGCCAGATTTAAATTGCGCCGCAGACAACACGATTACGGCAAGAAGACCTTTCTCGGCAAATCGGGAAACTTCGACGGCGGCGACATCGTTGAGATTATCTTAGAGCAACCCGCCTGTGCGGAGTTCATCACGCGCAAGTTGCTGGCGTTTTTCAGCTTTGAAACCGCCTCAGAAGAAACGGTACGAAAGCTGGCCCAAGATTTTCGCCAGGACGATTATCATCTCGAGCCACTGTTGAAAAGCATTTTCGCACAAGACGAATTTTATGACGCCGAAAACGTGGGTGTGCAAATCAAGAGTCCCATTCAACTGCTCATCGGTACAGCTCGCACTCTGGGTTTACACATTGAAAACCCTGAATTTTATTTGCACATGTTGACCCTGATGGGCCAGGTGCCTTTCTTGCCGCCCAATGTTAAAGGCTGGCCCGGCGGCAAAGCCTGGATCGATACTTCGCGGCTGTTGACCCGCTACACTTTTGCGGAAATCGTGGCCAGAGGGGAGATCCCCAGTGAAATCGACCCGCGCTCAAAACGCGACCCAGGTCGCAAAGATAAGACCAGTAAAGGCGGCGCCGGCCGAAACAGCTTGAGACGCATGATGCGACAGCCGCATTTGGGCATCGCCTTCAAACCCGAGGCCCTCGTCGATCTGCAAGCGTCACCCGAAGAAATTGTACACCGCCTGCTTGCGGTTCTGATTTCTCAAGAAATAACCGCGGAAGAGCAGAAAACTCTGGTGCAACATTTTGAAAACAATCTGGTGAAAATGGACAAGTTAGAAGCGTTGAAAACATTGTTGGGTGAGATGATGATCTTGCCCGCGTATCAGCTTTGCTGATTCATGCAATCAGCAAAAAAAACTCAACTCAAATGAATGGAGCTTGGAAATGAAGGGCGATGAAAAAAAGAGGCTTTTGACGCGGCGGGAGTTCTTACGTCGGGGCGTTACGCTGGCAGCCGCTTCGGTGACTGTGCCGACCTTTCTAAGCCGGACGGCCTGGGCCATGCAGAACCCCTACGACGCCCCCCTGGTCTCCAGCAAACCGGGCATTCCCGATGACCACGTCCTCCTGGTGGTGCAGCTCAGCGGTGGCAACGACGGCGTCAATACGGTGATTCCATATCGGCATGACCGATATTACCAATTGCGCCCCACCCTGTCTATTGCCAAGGACAGCATCATTCGGCTCAGCTATGAAATCGGTTTGCACCCCGGGCTGGTGGCCTTTAAGAACCTAATCGATCAGGGGGTCCTGTCCATTGTGCAAGGCGTGGGCTACCCCAATCCGAATCGCTCGCATTTTCGCTCCATGGAAATCTGGCAAACCGGCGTATCCGATGGCTATGAAACCACCGGGTGGATCGGCAGAGTGTTTGACCACGTGTGCAACAATGCCCACTTAGAGCACTGCAGTCCCACCCTGGGGATTAGTGTGGGAAACACCTTGAATCCATCCTTGAGAGGGGAAAACGGCATTGGGGTTGCCGTCCAGGATCCCGAGCGCTTGTTTCGGATGACCCAATTGTACGCTCATACTCACAGGCAAGAAAACGCAGCCCTTACCAGCGGCAACACGAGAGCAAACGCTCAGTTAGAATTCCTGCGTCGCACCGCCCTGAACGCAGAGCTCAGCGCCGACAAAATTCGTCGCTCGGTGCGCCAGGTGCAAAATCACACGGACTATCCTAAAACTCCCTTTGCCCGGGGCCTCAAGCTCATCGCAGGAATGATTGCCGGCGGCCTGGACACGCGCGTCTACTACATTTCAATGACCGGCTTTGACACTCACGCCAACCAGCACGGCCAGCACGAACGGCTGTTGAAAATGTTGGCTGAAGGCATTGCAGCTTTCCAAAATGACTTGGACAAGCTGGGACAAGCCGAACGTGTGGTGGGAATGACCTTTTCAGAATTTGGCCGAAGGGTCGCAGAAAACGGCAGCCGCGGCACCGATCACGGTAAAGCCGCCCCTATGTTCATTTTCGGCAAGCCGGTCAAAGCAGGCCTCATCGGCGAACACCCAAGTCTGGACAATCTTGCCAATGGCGACCTGCAATTTCATACGGATTTCCGATCGGTTTACGCCACCTTGCTGCAAGACTGGCTGGGAGTCGAGGCTGAAGAAATTCTGGGCCAAAGATTCGACAAGCTGGACCTTGTTTAGCTTGCGGGCTTGCGCTTTTCCGCTCATTGCAGGCGAAAAGGCAATTATACGCTACGGGTATCCCGTTTACTTAGAAATCGTTTTTGGGTAATTTGACAAACAGGGGATGAAAAATGTCACAACAAAAAACTCAACGGCGAGAAATTACTTTGTGGCAAGCAGCCACGCCGCCAATACTGTTGATCATTATTATCTTGTTGTTAGCTTCTTGTTGAGTCGTCTTACGAACCTTCACTTTTTTTGGCTTTCTTGCCGATAAGATTGGTTAACTGACCATCCGTTCGTGCATTGAACTTAACACAAGGAGTTAACCAAATGTTTTTGCACAAGAAGCGATTCAGAGAAGTCATCTTAGTCGGTCTGGTCACCCTGATGGCCGCTTGTGCCAGTCGCGTGGTCTACGTTCGCGAAGCGCCGCCACGGGCAAGAGTGGAAAAAAGGGTAGCCAAACCTGGCCCCAACTTCGTCTGGGTGGGCGGCCACTGGAAATGGAACGGACGCACTTATGTTTGGGCATCGGGCCAATGGGTTAAAAAACGCAAAGGGCAAGTGTGGGTTCCCGGCCACTGGAGACACACCAAGCGTGGCTACGTTTGGGTCAAAGGACACTGGCGCTGACCGTTTGTTGGGCAAGTGGCGGTGTTCTGGCTGGTGGGCCAAAGGGGACGGTTGCGCTGCGAAAAGCAGACGTTTCTGAGAAACAATGTGCGAGTCATCCCGAGTAGGTCACTGCTGTTCAAGTGACCGTATCGAGGGGTGACGGGCGTCGCCCTGCGATATGTCCCGACCTAAAAGCGGTCGGGACTACTCAGGACGACGCCCTTTGTACTCGAGAAAAAGAACCATGCTTACGGGATCGTTCAAAAACTTCTGTCGGTTTTGCGCTTCAGCCCACCTTCTCATGGCTTTGAATGTGGTCTTCGGTTTGGTGCATCCGACCGTGACTTTGGGACAGGATCATTATTTCGCCTGGACAGACAGCCTGGCAGATACTAATTCCGAAGAGTCCTGGGATGATGAAACCTATTACCAGGTTCAACTGCTCAGACTGCAGCGCTGGTTACGAGAAGAAGCCCAGGATTTCAGCGATCCCGTCGTTCTGCAAGAAATTGTCCGCTTGAAAAAAGAAGCCGAGCAATTTGCAGTTCAGCAGGATTATGAGTCGGCAACCATCTGGCTCGAGACCATCTGGCAACTCATCGAACAGTCGCCGGATTCCATACCAGCGGAAGATGAGATCGACGCAGACTATCTTGAAAGTCTGGACTCAGGGGAGATTTTGAATGACTCGAACAATTTCACCTGGTCGAAACAGATTGTCACGGGCGTCGATTTTTGGCGGCAGCAGTTGGAGTTGGCCTTCCTTGAAACCGACAGCACTTTTGATGAAGGCAACGGCAACCCGTACACAGGCATCCGCTTTAACTTCGACTATACGTCAAATTACAAGAACTCAGTCCAGGGCGCTGCGTTCCTGAAATACAGCCGGGACTATCTTTCGGGAGAAGCCACTTTCAGATTGGTAAAGCCTTTGCTGGCCAACTCTTCGTGGCAATTCGAGAATCGTTTTGAAGGCACTTCTTTTTATCGGGACTCGAATCTAAGATATCTTCAGAACAACTCGACCCTGGGCTTTGAATTCTCCAAGTTAGGTCCCTTTGCATTGGAGTTTGAAGATGATTTCATCTTGCGACATTATGCCAAAGAAGATTCCATCTACCCCAACTATTTCGACAACACCGTTGGCGGAACCGTTAAGTTCGGACTGGCGTCGACCTCGTTCGTCGGGGTTGGGTACCAAAATATTTTGCGGTTTCATCCCACATTCGCCGAAAATGATTACGACGAGAATCGCATCGACTTTAATTATTTTCAAGACCTGGGCGGTGGATCGAGTCTGTCGCTGGAAAATCAGCTCAAATTCCGGAGCTACTTGCACATTCCTCTGGACCCATCATTCCAATTTGATTACAAAGAGGAATATCTTCGCATGACCCTGCGTGCAGCCCTGGCATCTTCTTTCGGTACGGTAATTAAAGGCTCGTTCACAAACAGGAATTACGAACTGGTCAATACCACCATTCCCGACTACTTGCTGTGGGAAGTCGAACCAGAAATCTACTTTAATGTCAACCCGGAGTGGAAAATAAGTTTAGGAATCTATTACAGCCAACTAAACAACGACAAGAATTTTGGCGCCATTGCCACGGATGTGGTGTCCATCGTGCAAAGCATCAGCTTTGAAGATTACCGGACCTTTGGACCCACTTTTACCGTGGAATTGTTTAAAATCAACGGCCTGATGCTGAGTGTACGCGACTCTTTTCTCATGGAAAGACACCCCAACGCCAGAGTCAGCGACATAGACAGATTTAATCTCTACTCTGACCGAAATATCAATTCTGTCTTGCTGTTCCTAAATTGGACCGTGTCGCGGCAATGGGAATTAAATATCCTGGGCAACCTGGACAACGATCACAGCCTCAAAGACAATTTCGGCAACACCCAAAACACCATCGTTTCCTTTGAAGTCACATACTCTTTTTGAAAGACGGTGCCCAAACAAATAAATCTGAAAGCAGTTTACGCTCTTCTCCTCCCTCTCGAGGCTGATGAATTTGTCATCAGCCTTTCTTCTTGCAGTTTTGTGTCTTGAAATGGCTTGACATTTAAAGCATTTTTTAATAAAATTCGTCTAATTTATGGACTCAGCAACAACTTTGGGGCTATCATTCAAATGAAAGACAAAAAATATATCGTTTTGACAGCATTCGGGAAATACCAACCCTATCTCATCGCCGATATTTGTAGCGCGGTAACGGACTCGAAATTGAATATCGTTGCTGTGGAGCAAAATGCTTTGCACGGCTTGAACATCATCAGCATGGTCACCGAACCGGTTGACAAAAGCGAAACGCCCGAAAACGCGTGTCAGCGATTAAAAGAGAACGCGCACTCCTTGCCGGCCGAGGTGAAAGTAGACATCGTCGCAGCCGCGACTCTAAACGCAGTCGACAAAAACTTGCAGGTGTTTACCATCATTGGTCGAGACAAAGTGGGCATCCTGAAAGCCATTACCAATACACTGGCAAACTTTCGCGTCAATGTCGAACGGATGCGGCATCTGGCCAGGGGCGAGTTGGTTGCCCTGGAGATGCTGGTAGACGCCTCGGAACTCAGGGATCTCTCGCTTCTGAAAGACGTCATTCAACGGACCTGCGACGAAGTGGGTTTTGACACCATCATCCAACCCGACACCCCTTTTCGGCAACGAAGAAGGCTGGTGGTGTTTGACATGGACAGCACCATCATCGATGGGGAAGTGATCGACGAGTTGGCAAAAGCAGCCAACGTGGGAGACAAGGTTTCCAAGATAACCAAACGGGCCATGGCCGGCGAACTGGATTTCAAAGAAGCCCTGCGCGAAAGGGTTCGTTTGTTAAAGGGCTTGCCAGTTTCCGTCCTGGAAGAAGTAGCCAGTGGTTTGAAGTTGACTTCGGGAACTTATGAATTGATTTCGACTCTAAAAGCTATGGGATTTAGATTAGCGCTCATTTCTGGCGGCTTCGATTTCTTTGCCAATCGATTAAAAGAGCATCTGGGCTTTGATTATACCTACGCCAATGAACTCGAGATTAAAGACGGCCAGATCACGGGCAACATCAAAGGCAGAATCATAGATCGCGAAGCCAAGGGGAACATCGTCAAAGAAATTGCAGCAAAAGAAGGATTGACCACCGACGAGATTGTGGCAGTGGGCGACGGTGCCAACGACGAAATCATGTTGAAAAACGCAGGCCTCGGCATTGCGTTCAATGCCAGTGAGCTGCTGCAAAAAGTCGCTGACGGTCGTATTACCAATTCGAATCTTTTAGGATTGCTCTATTGTTTAGGGGCCACGGATCGGACGCTGGCCAGGGCCAATCCGTCGCAGTGAATTTTCTGTCGAGTCTGCACTGAATCATGAATAAAGCGCTTTTAGCGAATATTCCACAAGTCGACCAAATTCTCAATCATGCCAAACTTGCACCCTATCTTGCCAGGCTGAATCGCGACTTCGTACTCAACTGTGTTCGCGAGGAGATTGCGGACGTCAAGGAAAGGATTCTACAAACTTCCAGCCTGGCTGAAAAATCCAAACCCGATTTGCTGGAGCTAATCGCTGAAAACAGCCAGCAACGCATTCAAACCGGGTTGAAGCCCAGCCTCAAAAAAGTGATCAATGCCACGGGAGTAATCCTGCACACCGGCCTGGGGAGAGCGCCCTTGCCTGAGGAGGCCCGCAGCAATTTGCTGGAAATCACCCAGGGCTACTGCAATTTGGAACTCGATTTGAACAGCGGCAAGCGCGGAGAAAGAATTCAGCACATCGAAACCCTGCTGTGTCAGCTCACGGGCGCCGAAGCCGCCTGCGTGGTCAACAACAATGCAGCGGCTGTGCTGTTGACTTTGAATTCTCTGAGCGAAGGAAAACAAGCGATCATTTCCCGCGGCCAACTCATCGAAATCGGCGGCTCATTTCGCATTCCGGAGGTAATCGCCAAGAGTGGCGCTCTCATGGTAGAAGTTGGCACCACCAACAAAACCCACCTCTACGATTATGACCAGGCGATCACCAAAGATACGGCTGTGATCTTAGCCATTCACACCTCCAACTACCGCATAAAAGGATTTACCGAGGAAGTTGAAGTCGGCACCCTGGTAGACCTGGCTAAGAAACACAAATTAATCGTGGTGCAGGATTTGGGGGGCGGCGTCTTCGTCGATTTGCAAGCCTACGACTTGCCTTACGAACCCGTGGTGAAACAAAGCGTGGCCACCGGCGTCGACGTGATTACCTTCAGCGGCGACAAAGTGCTGGGTGGGCCGCAGTCCGGCCTTATCGTGGGCAAGAAAAAATACGTCGATCGCATTAAATCCAATCCTCTGATGCGAGCTTTGCGCTGTGGCAAATTGACCTATGCCGCTTTAGAACCTACCTTGAAACTCTATCTGAATGAAAGCGAATTGCTGAAACACAATCGCGTATTCAACAAAGTCCTGGAACCCCTCGAAAGCTTGACCTCCCGGGCACACAACGTGATGCGCAAACTGAATGCAAAGGTTAAATCTGAATTCGATATCAGACTGGAAGACTCCAAGATTCAAATAGGTAGCGGCGCTTTGCCTTTGGAAGAGATTGCCAGCAAGGCGCTAAGCTTGAAGGCCACTCACATCTCCACAGAGAATTTGGCAAAACGATTTCGACTGCACCATCCCCCAATCCTGGGCTACATTCGTGGAGACCGTTTGTACTTCGATTTTCGCACGATTTTTCCTGACGAGGAACCCACCCTGGTCGATGCCATGAAGAAGATCTTGGTTCGGGGCTGAACCGTGTGGGTCATAGACAACCCAATCAGCAAAGCCTGACCGCAAACTGCACTCTGGAAGTCGCATTGGACGCAAATCGATTTCGAGCCAAAATTCTCTTCGATCAGACGGTTCTTGATTCGGTATCGCAATCTTAAAGCGGGCAGGAAGACCGAGCCAAACAAATTCCTGAAATAATTCTATTGATTTCCAGATTCAATTTCATTATTTTCACAATAGATACATTGAACTCAAAAGAAGCACAAAAACATGTCAGAAAAACTCGCTGAAATTGTTCGACCTCTCGTGGAAAAGGGGCAATTTGAAAATTCTGAATCCGCGGTAAGGAATTTAATGGTGGACTATGTATTGGGCCAAGTCGAGCGTTACCAGAAACTCATCCAAAAGTATGAAAAGAAATATGGTATGAGATACGATCATTTCAGTCAATACCTGAAAGAGCGTGCCAAACGACTTAAAACCGATCCTTCTTTACACAATACATTCATGGTGGAAGAAGAAGACGCCCTCGAGTGGAAAATGGCTACTGAAATGTTGCAAAGCTGGTTGGGCATGAGAGATATGATTCATCATGAGCCAATTGAATAGCTTTTAGCTGATCTTCTTTCTGTGTTAAATCAACCTGACGTTTGCAGAAACTCAAAAATCATAGAAACTACCTACTTTTCCCAGGAGCAATTCTCTTTAAAAATTCGAACCAACCTTGTTCCCTCATCTGCACTCCAGACAAGAATCTATTTCAACCATGGTCATTTCGATTACTCTTACCAGCTTTTCTCTGATTCACCTCTGTGCCGATGGGACAATGCGCAGCATTTCCCTGAGCTAACATCCTTCCCACACCATTACCACAACGTAGATGGCAAAGTGCTCGAATCTCCACTCAAAGGGAGGCCTGTCGAGGACTTGCGTCGCGTCTTAGCCGAATTAGAGAATCTCCTGCCCCCAAAGAAAGGAACGCGGCAACCTCCTGTTTGATTTATAAAGAATCCATCAAGATTGGCCTTTGGCACTAATCCCCAAAAGGGGTCAGTCAGACTTAGTTTTATTCGAGTTGGCCGCGTAGTCTGCCACTTGCTGCCAAACCCGCAGCACATTGCCGCTCAGGATTTTTGCGATATCTTCTTCTGAATAGCCACGTTTTAACAAGTGAAAGATCAGATTGGGGTAATCCGCGACCGATTTTAAACCCACGGGTAAAGAATCGCCAACCCCGTCAAAATCAGAACCAAGTCCCACGTGATCGATGCCCACTAGTTTTACCACATAATCGATGTGGTCCACCACGTCTTCGATCTTTGCGTGGGGATAGGGATTGGCCTTTTTGTACTTGTCCATTTCTTCTTTGACTCTGGGGTCGTCTTCATCTTTTGCCCCGTATTTCTTGACGATTTCTGACTGGTGTGCCCTGAATTTCCCACTGTATTCATTGGCTGTCTTGGTCAGAAAAGAAGAACCGAAATTAATCTGAATGACGCCGCCCTTCTGGGCCAACAGTTTGAGCATGCTGTCATCCACATTGCGCTCCCACCCGGGCGTGAAATGGCGACAACTGGAATGGGAACAGATGGGTGGTGCTTTTGTCACCCGCAGCACCTGGTAAAACGTAGAGTCGGAAACATGGGAAATATCCACCATGATGCCCAAACGGTTCATCTCCGCCACTACTTTCTTGCCAAAAGGGCTGAGGCCGTTCCAGCCCTTGTTCTCATCGTAGGAGGAATCGCAAATCAGATTTTTCTTGGCGTGCGTCAGGGTAATGTAGCGGATGCCTTTGTTGTAGAAATAGGCCACATTGGCCAGATCGTCCTCGATTCCCGACCCATTCTCCATGCCATAAGGCAAAGAGATGAGGCCCTTGCTGAAATTGTCGCGCACGTCCGCCGGGTTTGACGCATGAGCAAATTTATCCGGGTTAGCCGAGATGATGCTGTCCATCATGGCGATGAGCATGTCAGCCTTTTTCTTTGAGGCTCCGGGTGTTTTTTGCAATTCGGCCGGCAAATAGATCGACATGAACGGCGCATTCAATCCCCCCTGTTTGGCCCGTGGATAGTCGAAATTGCCTTTCTCCGTGGCCTGGGACACATCTTCCATTTCCTCTACCAAACGATAAGGAACGTCGATGTGACCGTCCAAGATTATCGTGGATTGCGCAA
The DNA here is from genome assembly GCA_046757525.1 of bacterium. Taxonomy (GTDB): domain Bacteria; phylum Zhuqueibacterota; class Zhuqueibacteria; order Oceanimicrobiales; family Oceanimicrobiaceae; genus JBHHYI01. The sequence goes on from JBHHYI010000005.1 coordinate 23,431, forward strand.
TTTCTTCAGCTTTTTTGTGAAGTTCAGCATCGCTTTTCGGAGTTCGCTCACAACTTACCATAAGAAATAGCCCCAAGATTAAGATAGTTAGAGTTTTCATAAATCCCTCCTTTGAAGTAAACGGGTTCGCTACCGCGCTCAAAGTTTGCCGGCCAATACCACTGTCTTTTTCGCGGTCTTGAGAATGCCTGACTCTGCATTAAGGGCTTGCAAAAATACGATGTAGATCCCTGTGCGGGCTTTCTGATTGTCGTTGTCCATACCGTCCCAAACTATGGCGTTCCGGGAACCCGAGGCCTGGTTGTTAGCCAAAAAACGGATGAGCCTGCCTCTCACATCGTATATTTTTACGTTGACAGCCGCCGTCGTCAGGGGCAATTCATAACTGATGACGGCGAAATCGTCCTGGCCATCGTTGTCGGGTGAAAAGGGGTCGGGAGTCACAGTGAGGGTGACGTCAGAAGGAAGCACCTGAGCAAACAGACTGTTCTGCGCGCCAGGCGTGCCCCCCGCCAATGCCACGGAGGTGCTCCAATTGGTGCTGTCATTAGAACTCAAATTCGGGTTGATTTTTTCCAGGGAAAATCCGGAGCTTCCACCCCAGCTTCTCAAATAATCTACCTGGTCAATTCGGTTCCCCGTCAAGTCGAAAAGAACAACCCGGTCGAATTCGTTGTTCAACGTGGGCCAGTTTTTTAAAATAGTTAGGGAAGTTGCGGGAAGTGAGAATAACTGCAGAAGCGAGGAATCCTCGGCCACCACGAAATAATCGCGTGAATTGAGCACCACGTCCTTCTCGACAAAAGCCCTGGTATTAGTGTCCGAATCGCTAATGGCCCAGTCTTTCAAATGAATGGCCCGGCTGCTGCGATTGTACAATTCAACCCATTCGGCTTGATTGGACAAAGGCGAATACATGATTTCATTTATGACGATCGCTCTCTCTTGAAAGCTAACCCGTAATTCCCGGTGGGCAATATTGTTGCTAGCGTCCTCATCGCCGGACGAGTCGACGCTAACCAGAATTACGTGCTGGCCAGGCAACACGTTTTGCCAATCGATGGCCAAAGTGACCGAATCTCCCGGCAGAAGGGCTTCGTTGACCAGAAAAGGCCTGGAGAGCTCTTCACCCATTTCGGGTACGAAATCTCCATCCAGGTCCTCGAAAAACCCTACCTGAAACCCGGACACCGCATCTAAACCTGTATTCCGAACGGTTGCTGTTATGGTTACTGAACCACCTGAATGAACTTGCACAGGTGAAAAAAGGATGTCTTTTGCAAAAATTGCCAGATCATTTTCCAGAGGCGAAACGCTGTTACGGGCCCCTGGCGTTCCAAAAAGCGTTCGGCTATCGGCCCAATTATCACTGGAGTTGGGACCCGTCAAATCTATTTTTTCATCAGAAAAACCAGGCGAGTTTCCCAACGAATAGGTGTAACTTGACACCACCGTTCCATCAGGGCTGATCAAGGAAACGGTTTCAGCGTTTGAGTTGGAAAGTCCACTGCTGCCAAAAGTGCTGTTGTCGATGGTTAGAATCAAAGCTCCTGCGGGGATGAGCTCGTCGTAGGTGTCAGAGTGGTCGAAGTAGGAGGCGTCCAAAACAATGCCGAATTGCCCGGGACCCAATTCGGTCCCCTGATCGACAGCCACAATATTGTCCACCCCGAAACCATCCGTGAGTTGCCAGCCAGAAAGATCTACCGCCACGGAATCTGCCAAATTGGCCACTTCAACAAATTCATCGTGGAAATCGCTTCCTAAGGCATCAAACATGATTTCAGACAAAACCACCTGGGAGTCCGCCGTGGAAAAATGACTCAATAGAAACAGACAGGGTAGCAAAGCAACTGTTATTTTCATTGTATGTAGAGGGAATGTCCTGACTTAAGAGCAAACAATTTTAACGAATTGCAACGATAAAATCAAGACATTTCTGACGGAGCGCGAAAATTGCAGACTCGCCTGCAGCTTTGAAGTAGAGGCAAGATGCTCAAGCTCACAAGTCCTGAATAACTTTGGAGGAAGGATTCATTCTATTAGCCGAGATGTTGCGGCCATTGGTAAGCAAGAACCTGGCTAAGGCAAATATCAGAAACCCCAGGATAGCCTGGAACAGAAAGAAAGCAAAAAGTTTCAGCCAGGCAAATCCAGGATGTACGAATCGCACCAACCACCCACTGGCCTCGTTAAGCAGGGCGAAAGTAAATGCGCTGATGATAAAAGACACCTTAGTTTTGGTAGTATATGGCGCGAAAATGAGCAAATGGGTGAGCAACAGCACCACCAGGGCCATCATCGGTAAATGCGAGTGTGTTACTTCGAGCATCGATTGGTAGGTACGTGGCATTCGATACAGCTCTTCGGAACCGAGATAGTAATCCATCACCGATTTGGGCGTTATGCTCATCTTTGCAAAATACAGCCCAAAGTTAGTTATCCAAAAGCCAGTGAGAAAGATTAGCGTAAAAAGAAGCGTGAGCTGCATGAGTCTGTGACTCTGGAATCCACCTGTCTGCATATACTTCACTTTGCGTGATCCTGGGAAATAGCGACCTGGTAAATAGCCAATGTTTTGCGCACTCCCTGTGTAATAGCCCGGGCTGAAAGCGTGGCTCCGGTAATGTTGGCAATGTCGCGTTTGGGCCAAAGCCCGACGCTCAGCAACCTGGATTTGAACAGCTCCAACCACCGGCGAGTCGGCAAGTAATCAAGGGGCTCGTGAAAGGCCAGAATTTCAACGTACTTGACGCGACCATCTGACTGGAGCACCACAACAAAAGTGACCGACTTGGTTCGGACGACTCGCATGTCAAAAAAGGCATAGCCCGTCACCTTGAGAGAATCGGAACCGACGTAATAGGTGATCAGCTTGGAATCCACTTTTACTTTGGCCAATTTCTCTATGCGGCGTTTCTGCCCCTCCGTCAGAAACAGAACTTTCCTGGCCGTTCTTTGAGGTGCTGGAAATGCTTGCTCTAGGGCCTGTTTCTGAGTTTTGAACATCTGGGCGAAAGCGCTCGAGGTCATCAATGACATTACCAAAACTGTTTCTGATATGAGTCGAGCGCGGCCGAGCACAGTTATTTTCATATGGAGATGCTAAAACAGATAATTTACCGCTAAATTGAATTGGTCCACTTCGGTATTAGCATTGTTGTCGCGATTGATGTAATCAAACTTGAAAGCAATGTTGGGGTGTGGCTTGTAGGTCAATCCCACCGTTAAGAATGTTCGATTTCTTGCCGGATCTTGCGCAAAACCCGTTGGCACGCTATCCTGGGTATTGAATTTCTCAATTTGAATAAAAGGTGCCAAGTAATGGGTAGCGCGCGGAAATATGCGCGGCAGAACGTCGTAGGCTACCGTCAGATAATAGCCACGCTGTCTACCACCGATGGCGTTGCTGCCGGTCAATCCTAAAGTACGATTCAATCTGGTAACATCTGCAATGTTTGATTGCGCGTAGAATCCACGCAACTCCAGGCCTTTTTGGGCAAACAACAAGTGCAGCGAAAACAAACTCAATCGTGCGCCAATTTTCTTCCCTGCATCATCGACCAAGTCTTGACCACTATTGCCGACATAAAATGAGCCTCCGATATCGAGTCCATTAATCCCGTTGTAGTTCAGCCGACCGGTGATTGCCAAATCTTCTGCCAGCGCCTTCGATCCGTTCTGTCTACCGCCACGAATTCCATTTGAACTAAACTTTGCTGCATACAGGCCCTCTATAACATAAAGCTTAAACCCGATACCATTGTTGAAGGCGCCTAAGAAACCAAACCCATTGGCTCTCCAAGTCGTTGGTATTATGCGACGCTCTGTTTCAGGCCTGAGAACACCATGGAAGGTTGACGGTTCATGGGACTCGTTAATGATGCCTACCGGCACCAAAACCATACCCGCACGGAAATTGACAGCGGGGTGCAACGTGGCTTCAATGTAGCCGAACTCAACAGCCACCTCGCCTTCAGAGCCTTCACCTGTTTTCGCATGTTCAAACTCGATTTCCGAATTGAACAGGAATCTATCATTGAATCGAAATCCCAGGTAGGTCACGTGTCTCAAAAAGTCTATTTGGTTAGATTTGGAAGACCTTTCACCGTTGTCCCTTTGCTCGCGCAGGTTTTGATAAACTACTTCGCCGTAGCCAGAAAGGGAAACGCCCGACCTAACAGACTGGTAAATCTTGGATGCCGCTGGCCCCATCCCATATCGACTCTCGTACTTAGGTTCAGCCACTTCCCTCAAACGTAGTTTTTCTATTTCCTCGGTTAATATGTCAATTCTGCGCACCAATTCCAGCAAAGTATCCTGCTTGGTTGCTTGTTGACCAAAGACCGGCACCGAGCCAATCTGGTAGCATAGAGTGAAAAAAAGAAAAGCAAGTCTATATCCCATGACAAATAGTTCTCCCACTGGTGTTTAAGATAGCCATTATAACAAATAAGAATCATTCTGATTATTATTTATTGAGACTCATTCTCAATTAGTCCGCTCAATGATAAACATTTCCCAACTAAATGTCAAGAGATTTTTGTTTCAGAAAAAAAAATGCGCATTGACAAGCAATCATCAATGCGCACCTTATGTATTGTTAAGATTAATAAGAGCTGACTAATCCAGAATATACCGCAGTGGGTCTCTTGGTTTACCGTCCAGAATCACTTCATAATGCAAATGCGGGCCTGTTGCCCGACCCGTATCCCCCACCAGGCCTATGGGTGTCCATCGACCGATTTTCTGACCCTTCCTGACCAACACCTTCGAAAGGTGACCGTATCTGGTTTTGAAGCCATAGCCATGGTTGATGATTACTTGCTTACCATAGCTGCGTCCAACTTTGTACTTAGTAACTACTTTTTCCACCACACCAGAAGCAGTGGCAAATATTTCAGTACCCCTTTCTGCTGCGATATCGATCCCGTCATGATGTTTTATCTTTTCCGTAAAAGGATCCAGTCGGAACCCATATTTGTCGCGGATTCTTCCTCCCAACAAAGGACGAATTGAGGGGGTATGCTTAAACACTGTGCGATCATATTCCAATTTATCCTTGATCTCTTCGCGACTCGCTTTTGTCAGTTCAATCCTTCTTTCCATCTTGTCCAAAAGCTGTTGGTATTCGAGAATTTGGTCGCCTACTTCTCTTGAAACGGCTGGCATCATAGAACTGGCATCTAAAAAACCGCCAACCCCAACATTACGAACATCCTGGTCAATTCTGGGAAGGTCGGCAACAATTCTTAGATTGTCGTCGCCTTGCTCCAATTCCTCTAGCTGTTTCTCTATGCGTTCAGCTTTCCTGCCCATGTCAGTTAACTGGGAAGTTAGAATAGCATTCAACTTTGTCAAAGAAGCGATTTTCATGCTGTGGTAAAAATTTGTAAACACCGCAATGGTTGAGGATGCAAGGAGTAGGACAATAATGAAAGTAGCTAACAACAGCGAGAAAAATTTCCCCCAACTAAGTTCCAATTGTTTAACTTGAGAGCCACTTAGCGAAAAATATATAATCTTAAATTTTTTGTCTCGCATTTTTATCGACCCCTTCCTCCATAGATTGGCAATACAAAGACTCAAATCAGATCCAGTAACATAGTTCGTAATACTTCGCTAAAACTTGACTTGAGATTCCCTTCTTTAGTTACTAAGATAGAGTTTAATGGTGTTTAGCCGTTTTCTCTAAGATAGGTAGGACTGTCTGAAGCAATTAACGCGCACAATATAATAAAATTAATGCTCTATGTCAAGTAAAAAATAAAGTGTCAAAAAACATTGCTATTATTACAATATCTGAAGATGAGAAATTACCCGATTGGCGGTTCCAGGCGGTCTTGTCTACCCCAGGTAGCCGCGTAATAATTTACTGCGCGAGGTGTGTCTCAGCCTTTTTATGGCTTTCTCTTTTATCTGCCGGACTCTTTCACGTGTCAAACTAAAACGTTCGCCGATTTCTTCCAACGTCAAAGGGTGTTCTCTGCCAATGCCAAAATAGAGCTTTACAACTTCTGCCTCCCGTTTGGTCAAGTCACCCAAGGCATTTTCAATCTCGATTTTCAATGATTCATCGATGAGTATGTGATCGGGCGACGGCATTTCATCATTTTCTAACACATCGACTAAGCGGCTTTCAGCATCCTGGTTAAAGGGGGCGTCCAAAGAGATATGTTTGCCTGACATTTGCATCGTATCGGAAACCTCGATTGCGGTCATGTCGAGTTGATCGGCGATCTCTGAAGCGGAAGGCTCTCGCTCAAACTCTTGTTCAAGCGCGCTCAAAGTCTTACCGATCTTGTTCAGGGCCCCGACTTTGTTTAGCGGGAGTCGAACTACCCGGGATTGCTCGGCCAAAGCCTGTAATATGGATTGACGAATCCACCAGACAGCATAGGAGATAAACTTAAAACCGCGGGTGACATCAAACCGATAGGCAGCTTTAATGAGACCAAGGTTACCTTCGTTGATTAAATCCTCCAGGGAAAGTCCTTGATTCTGATATTGTTTTGCCACGGTAACAACAAATCTTAAATTCGCTTTGGTGATTTTTTCCAACGCATCCTGATCACCCTTTTGAATCATTTTCGCCAGTTGAATCTCTTCATCCGGTGTTAATAATGGAATCTCTCCGATTTCTTCCAAATACTTTTCTAGAGATTGGTCAGAACGGTGGTTATATTCGAAAGCAATTTTGGCCACTCTTACTCCTTTCGCAACTGGTGTCGGCTTTTGGTATTTGTTAGATAATGGAAAGAAAAGCTTTGAGCAACATCCTGCTTCGTTAATAAACGGGCATCATAACTTAGTAGCTGCTGAGAGTTGCAAGAATAAAACTTAAAAATATAAAAATAATTCATGAAGTTGTCAATATTTTAATTTTCGATTTTGCGCAATTAAATTTTGACGCTGACTCATGAAAAAAAATTAATAACCCTTGCATGTTAGAGCCAATCTTTTATATTTGACTTCTAAAATTCTGCCAAATGGGTGCGACAACTCTGAAGTTCGAATGGTCCGAAGGAAGGATTCATTGCTAATAAACGTTAACTCTTTCAGAAATAACAATACGCACAAAGAGGTATTTCGGCGGACGTTACCCCACATTTATACTCTGTGGAGCACCAGAACCCGCCCGGTGGCGAACCTCGAACGGTTGATATGAAAACATTAAGTCTGGTTATTGGCTTGGTACTGCTTGCTCAAACCGATGCACAGGCTCAAGTCAGTGTCACAGCTAAGACAGATTCGCTGATAGAATTAGGCATTCAATACACCATTCAGCAGGCCTACGAAAAAGCAGAGGCCATATTCACAGAAATTGAAAATGAAATGCCTGACAGCCCGGTAGGGTACTTTTTCCACGCTGCCACTCTGCAGTCAAAAATGATGGACTACGAGATTTACGACGAAGAAGACGCGTTTTTTGCATTAGCAGAAAAAACCGTCAAGTTGTCGCAAATGTGCCTGAAAAAGGATCGCAAAAATCCCTGGACCTATTTTTTCTTAGGAGGTGGCCTGGGATACATTGCCTTTTATCAGGCCAAACAAAAACGGTATTTAGAAGGCTTTCAAAATGGCCTGAAAAGCATCAAAGCCCTGGAGATGACTTTAAAAGCGGACACCACCTTCTATGACGCGTATTTTGGCTTGGGTACTTACAAATACTACCGCAGCAAATTGAGCCGGCATTTCAAATGGCTGCCATTTGTCTCCGACGAAAGAATGCAAGGGCTCGCCATGATTCAACTGGCCATTAGTCGCGGAAAGTATACGCGTTATGCGGCGATGAACGGCTATTGCTGGATCGCCCTGGCAGAAGGAGACCTGAACGAAGGCATGCGCATTCTAAAGCAGGCTCTATCTGAATTTCCCACCAGTCGCGTCTTTCTTTGGTGCGCCGCCAAAATGTCTACCAAGCTCCAAAAGTGGCCAGACGCTCTGCACTACTACAACACCATATTGGCTTCGCTCCAGAACGAAAACAAGCTTTCGCTTTACAATGAAGTGAGCTGTCGGCAGAAGCTCGCCGCAATCTACCTCCAGTTGGGAAACTTCGATAAAGCCCTGGAAGAATACAAAAAAGTGCAGGCCCTCGACATAAACGGCAAGACCAAGAAGCGGCTCTCCCAAACATTGAAGAAATTGGAAAAAGTGAAAAACATAAGTTACAAGAAACTTGGAGATGCCCAATACAAGCCTGGTGCTTTTTAGGCCTCAGCCCAATTCTCAATTTGTTGCAAAGGCACAGCAACGTTTTCACCCTTAAGTCATGGTTTTCTTGTTCCTACGACCTTCCGCAGCCGGGTTGGCGACCGCCTCGCTCGTTGCCAATTGACCGCAAGCGGCAGCGATATCTTCCCCCTTGCTCCAACGAATGGTCACCGGGGCCTTGAGCGACGACATGGCTGCAAAAAACTGCTCGATGTTATTCTGCCCAGGCCTGCGAAAGTTTTTCACCGTGGCATTATACGGTATCAAGTTGACCTTGCAAAAAATGTCTGAGAGCAAAGTCTTGAGCCGATGAGCGTCTTCAAGTGAATCGTTTATGCCGGCCATTAGAACGTATTCAAAAGTGACTTGCTGTTTTGTCTTTTGTATGTAATACCTGGCCGCGTTGAGCAACTCTCCAATGGGCCATTTTTTGTTGAGCGGCATGAGCCTGGAGCGCACCTCATTGGTGGTAGCATTGAGCGAAATGGCTAATCGATACCCGTGACCTTCATCGGCAAACCGCATGATTTTGGGCACCACGCCGCTGGTTGAAATCACGAGATGCCGCCTGGCTAAATTGGGGCCACAAGCATCGCTCAAGATTCTGCTGGCTTTGATTACGTTCTCATAGTTGTGAAACGGTTCCCCCATCCCCATAAAAACCACATTGGAGATTCTCACTTCGGCTGCCTTTTGGACGGAAAGAAACTGATCGACAATTTCACCGGAGCTCAAATGCCTTTGCAACCCCATGAGGGCGGTGGCGCAGAATTTACAATCGATGGCACAACCCACTTGTGTAGAAACGCAAAGCGTGGTTCTTCGATCATCGAACATCAGAACCGTCTCAATTCGATTTCCGTCTGCTAATTCAAAGAGAAATTTCTTCGAATCATCCTGTTTGGACTTGTGTAGAGAAATCAGTTTTAACGGCCGAATGCTTGCACTGCTTCTTAGTTTTTCCCGCAATGCTTTCGACAGGTCGGACATTTCATCGAAAGAAAAAACGCCTTTGCCATACAACCACTTAAATAGTTGCTGAGCTCTGTACGGCTTTTCTCCAATAGATTCAACAAATAGCCGGAGTTTGTCTAAGTCACAATCTTTTAAGTTCACTTTCATGATTCCTAACCCGGACAAGCTGAAACCCCAGAGGCAAGAAGGTAGTGGCTTTAAATCGACAAGACCATGACAAACAAGGTGACTTGCTTACCCCAATTTCTCAAACAAGATAAAAACTCCAGAACTAACTTGTCTCAGGAGTTGAATTCATTGCAGCCTCTACTCTGCGTGAGTTCACTTCCTTGGCCAATGTTGTTTTGCGGCTTCTCCCCATCCTTCAAGGATTTGCGGCGCCCGCAAGCAAGGCAGGCTAATAATCTTATCTGTCATTATTTCGTTCTTGAATTTCTAACCTCTAAAGGCCTGTTGTACAGCCGGATTCCGTTCGAGAATCTGCTGCTTTCCCTGGAGCTGAAGGCTGATGCTGAATTTAGCAAAGCCCATGTTTCCGTTCAAGGAAAATTATTGACATTCGCTTGCGAATTGTTTACTTTAACCGCTCTGAAATCTACGAAATGGTTTTGGGAGGCGTGCGAACGTGTGCAAACCACAATTGGAGGACTTATGACAGCAATCGAAGCGGGTTCAAAAGATCTCGAAACCGTCACACGATTAAAACAAGCTCGTTCCAGAATCGAGCAGGAAATAGGCAAAATCATTGTCGGGCAAAAAAATGTGATCGCCGAACTTCTCATATCCTTACTGGCGCGGGGACACTGTTTGCTGGTTGGCGTACCCGGCTTGGCCAAGACTCTTTTGATCAGTACTCTGGCCAAAGTTTTGGACTTGAGATTTAGCCGCATTCAATTCACACCGGATTTGATGCCATCCGACATTACCGGAACCGAGATCATTGAAGACGACACGAGTACAGGACAAAAGACGTTCAAGTTTGTGAGGGGTCCTGTTTTTGCCAACATCGTGCTGGCAGACGAGATCAACAGAACGCCACCAAAAACACAGGCGGCTTTGTTGCAAGCCATGCAAGAGCATGAAGTCACAGCCGCAGGCACTACCTATTCTCTGGAAGAGCCGTTTTTTGTTCTGGCCACCCAAAATCCTATTGAGCAGGAGGGGACCTACCCCCTGCCGGAGGCCCAGTTGGACCGCTTCATGTTCAACCTTTGGGTAGATTACCCCTCCCGGGAAGAAGAGGCCCAGATTGTGAAGTCAACCACCAGTGCCTATCAGGCCGAACTGGAAGTCGTCATCGACGCTGAGGAGATCATTCATCTGCAGAGGCTGGTTCGCAGGGTTCCAGTTGCTGACCATGTGGTCGATTATGCGGTCAGTTTGGCCAGAAATACCCGGCCAAATTATGACGGCTCCCCGGATTTCATTAGAGATTGGATCAGTTGGGGCGCGGGCCCTCGTGCCTCTCAATATCTGATCTTAGGGGCAAAGACCCGCGCTATCTTGGATGGACGGCCCACGCCTGAGATCGATGATGTCAAAGCGGTAGCCAAACCAGTGCTGCGGCACCGCCTGGTCACCAATTTCAATGCGGAAGCTGAAGGCATCGACACCGTGGAAGTAATCAACCGACTCATGCAAATTGAGGGACATTAGGTGGCCACCTCTGAGATCTTCGATTATCGCAAATACCTGAATCCGGAAACGGTTTCTAAATTAAAGTCCATGGACTTAAAAGCCCGTTTGGTTGTGGAGGGCTTCATCACCGGATTGCACAAAAGCCCCTACCACGGATTCAGCGTTGAATTTGCTGAACACCGGCAATACATGCCCGGCGACGAAATTAAGCACGTGGACTGGAAGGTCTATGCTAAGACGAATCGCTTCTACGTCAAACAGTTTGAAGAAGAAACCAATCTGAAAGCCTACATCCTCCTTGATGTTTCAGCCTCCATGGGGTATGCGTCCAATGGCGTTAGCAAACTCGAATATGCCTCCTATCTGGCCGGCGCACTCTCTTACCTCATGATTCGTCAGCGGGATGCCGTGGGATTGGTTCTCTTCGATGAAACCATCCGTCGCTACTTGCCACCGCGATCCGTGACCACCTACCTGCACCAAATACTCAAAGAATTGGACCAGGCAGAAAGCAGTTCAAAAACCAACATTTCCACTGCCCTGCATCAGATGGCCGATAGGATTAAAAGGCGCGGACTGATCATCTTCTTTTCAGACCTATTCGATGAACCGCGAAAGGTGATTTCGGGGCTCAGACACTTTCGTCACAAAAAGCATGAAGTCATCGTCTTCCACATTTTAGACCCCCTGGAATTGAGCTTTGAATTTGAAAGCGACGCGGTCTTCAAAGACTTGGAGACCGGTCAGGAAGTCAACACGCAGCCCTGGCATATTAGACACGAGTACCAGAACCAAATGCAGCAATTCATCACGCGGTACAAAAAAGTATGTCGAGAAAACAATATCGATTATATTCGTTTGAGCACCAAAGAAAACTACGACCGGGCCCTCTTTGAGTATCTATTGAAACGAAAAAAGATCGGGGGGTAAATATTGAGGCATCGTCAAAAGGAGAGATTGATGTTTGTCTGTGAGCAGGGAAGCATCATCTCCTTGTGAAATTGACGATGCCGTTGTTGTCAGGCCTTGAAAACAAATTGCGGTGAATCAGCACAGTATACAGTACCTACAAACAAGGACATACGAGAAAAAGAAAACGCGTAAGAATTTAGCCGTCTGACCAAGACTGCAAAATCCGCCCACAGAAACAGAAATCCCGCAGAAATAAGACTTTTTGAATTCAACTTCAGTGGGATTTTCAATTCTGTGGGCGAAAAAATGATTGATTCATTCAAATAACTAAATCCTTACGAAAACGCGAATTTGGTATTGGTCAGGACCTACACGTTCGAGGCGCTGTTGATTTTTATTTCACGAAACGTCTGCTGCAATTCGTAGTAAATTTTCTCGACTTGGGGCCAATCTTCTTTTTCTGCCTCGTGTTCGATTTTGGCCGCCAGGAAGGAAAGCCTTTCAAAGCCCATGCTGGTGCCCGATCCCTTTAACTTGTGTCCGAACTGGCGGATGCCGATCACATTCTTCTCTTTCACCAGGCTGCGCAGCCTCTTGAGTCGGTGAGGAAATTCGGAAAGAAAATCTTGTTGCAGTTCCACGAATAGCTCGTCATAGGTCTTGATGTCGGCTTCCTCTTGTTCCTGATCCTCCTGTTCCAGAGCCGTCAACAACTCTGCAACTTCCTCAGGAAACAAGGTCGGATCTATGGGTTTGGTGAAATAATGAACCGCTCCCAATTTCAGCCCTTTCTCCTTATCCTCAGCACCATCCTTGGCCGTAAACATGGCCACCGGGGTCTGCCTGGTATTCTTGATCGTCTTGAGCTTTTTCAATACCTCGAATCCGTCCATGTCATCCATCATCACGTCGAGTATTATCAAATCCAGTTTGTGACTTTTAGCCAATTTGATGCAGTCGACACCGTTGAAAGATGAAATAACCTCGAAGTCTTTAAATTGCAGCGTCGTTTTAGCAAGCCGATGAATATTTGGCTCATCCTCAACAATAAGAATTCTCTTCTTAGTCATGATCACACCTTAAGTCATTAGTTCCAAAATAACTCGCGTCACTCTTTTTGCAGCTCTGCCGTCGATTCTATAAACATATTCCTCTAAGAACTGTTTCTGGCCTTTCCTAATTCGGCAGCGCAACTTTTCGTTGAAGAGCGCATCTGTAATTGCATTTCGTAGTTTCTCTGGCTTTTGTACTCTCAGAGCGGCCCCTTTCTCTGAATAGGGCAGGGAGTCAGCACGTCTGCTAAAGTCTAAAGTAATGATTGGCTTCTTAAACAGCATCGCTTCTAAAATCACCGTGGAAGCGGCTCCGACGACCAGAGAACACTCCTTGAAGAGGTCATAGATATTTAAGTTCCTGGTGGTCGAGACGTTGTCCCCGCCCAATTTGCGCAGAACATGGTGGAAACGATGTTCGCTCTCACTCGGATGCAGCTTGATCGTCAGGCTGTATTCCGGACCCAACTCCTTGATCGTTTGCAGCACAGCCTTTAACATCTGGTCTTCATAGAATGCGGAGAATCTACCATAATGAGAGAACGGATGAGACGCGTAGAGGATGTTGAATTTGCGCCGACTTTTACCGGCCTTCATCGCCCCGTTGTTGAGCAGCAAGAACAGTTCATCGTAACGCGGCTGGCCCGTGACGACGATCTTGTCGGGTTCCACACCCAACTGGATGAATTGGCGTCTACTTTTGTCACCCATGACACACAGGCGGTCACACTTGCCGGCCCCGTAGTCAGCAGCCAAATTCTCCGGCAATCCCAGGATGCGTTTCATTATTCGTGTGCCAGCATGTGCGGAAAAACCGTTTAAGCCAACTTTTCCATTCACGTGTAAATTTTGTCGCAAACTGTCTTCGACAAGTACGCTTGGAATGCCAAGCTTTTTGGTCTCGTACAAAACATGTTGGGCACCTGCCAATGCATCGTTCGCAAATACGACCAGATCGGGCCTGGTGAAATGCAAGGCTCTGCGTATTTGCTGCGACATTTTGTATTGGTTCTTCAGATTTAACCACGGTCGAAAAGGAGTAAGAGGATAGGGCAATCCGGTGAAGTTCCGAATCCTGGTAAATGGTATCCCATAATCGGTCAAGAATTTTTCGCTATCTTCGTGGTAATAATCGTCAAAGGACAACGCATGAAAAGAAAATCTCGTGTTGCTGTTCTGCAACGAATCGATGATTGCCTTAAACATGGGTACGTGGGTCACTCCCTTGCACGGCACAAAAAGTATTGTTTTGTCAGCCATAAATAGTCCCTGAAGGCTAATGGTTGCTTCTTAGCCACTTCTTCAAATCATGTCGAAAGATTCTCCGTTGACCACCCATATCTAACTGCAATAAGCTACCCGACCAAAGGCAAAATCCATGCCCCCACTTTGCATTCGCTGCGTGCTTCATAACCCATTATAGAAGTCTATTTTTACAGCAGTTAAGACATTCTTATTGTCTAAGCTTTCCTCATCCGTGGGATTTGTTAAGGGATAGGTACCATATTTGAGAACTACGCTCCATAGAGCAAACTCCACAGAGTCATGCGGAGAGCGGTGCATAATAAGATTTGGTGGCGGCACAGGTGTAAACAAGAAAGCCCGCTGTCACTTTCGTAACAACAGGCTCTTGGTCGGGGCGACTGGATTTGAACCAGCGACCCTCTGCTCCCAAAGCAGATGCGCTACCGGACTGCGCTACGCCCCGAAAAAAAATGTGTCAATTGTTCTTGAGTAATTCCTTAAAAGCCGAAAATGCATTCGCCCGGTGACTAATCTTGTTTTTTGCCTGCAACCCTATTTCAGCAAACGTCTTGCCGTATTCCGGCAAATAAAAGACCGGGTCATAGCCAAAGCCCTCAGCGCCACGAGGGGTTTCGCAGATGAACCCCTCACAAATCCCTTCTACAAATCTCGTTGTTTCCTCCTCGTAAAAGCCGACAACGCACCTGAAGCGGGCTTTTCTTTTCTCCCAGGGTACCCCCTTCAACTCAGACAGCAGTTTAGCGACATTTTCTTCATAAGTGGCGTTCACACCGGAGTATCGACTGGAGAGGACGCCAGGTTTTCCGCCCAAAAAATCGACTTCGAGACCCGTATCATCGGCAACAGCGGGCAAGCCGGTGAAGTTTCCGATCGCTTCGGCCTTTTTTCCCGCATTATCACGCAGGGTTCGGCCATCTTCGATGACATCGGGTGCATCTGGAAATTCAGCCAACGTTAACACCGAGATAGCAACATCGCACAAAAGCTTTTTGATTTCGTTTATCTTGTCCTGATTTTTTGTCGCAAGGACGATCGCTTTGGTCACGCGACACTTCTCGTTTCAATTCGTCTTGTCGTCATAAAGGTCAATCCAATCCACAATGCCAACAATTGCGGCATCGATCGGTGCAATCCTGGTGGGATAAGGAATCGTTGCCTCTCTGGCTGTTACATAATACACCAACTCACCCGGGCCTGCCCCAACGGTATCCACGGCAACGATTGGAGCGCCATTGTTTCTTTCGTGGTGATCCACAGGCTGAACAACTTGCATCTTAGCCCCCTCGAGGTTTTCATCTTTGCATGTGGCCCAAATGGTGCCGATTATTCTGGCTAAATGCATAAGTCGATCTTCTTATTCCACGTCGAGTTTATCGACGATGGCCATGATCGTGGCGTCGACGGCTTTGTTTTCGGTTAACTCGGTCTGGCGTGCCGAGCTCCCTTGAGCCACCAACACGGTCTCCCCCACGCCTGCACCAACAGCATCCACCGCCACCAGAAAGCCATCTTTCAGTTTCTGTTCCAGGTCGACAGGCTTGACGATTTGCAACTTCATGCCCACCAGTTTTTCATCTTTGCGTGTTGCCCAGACCGTGCCTACCACTTTAGCAAGAATCAATTGTCTCTCCTGAAACTAGGTTTAACCGTAGACCTCTTTGTCGTTGCACTTGCATACGCGCACAAACCGCTGGTTAAACTTCCAGGCCCCGCTGGACTCTTGCCTTTCTGAAACAACCAGTTGAACCGTAGTCAACGATTCACCACATTCGGGACAGTGGTTTCCATGATCTTTCGAACTTGATTTTGCAACTTTAGCAGCAAAACTTCTATCTTTGGCCATTTCTTCTCCTATCACATTAAAATAGCAAGCATCAAATTTAACAATATTTCTCAAAAAGTCAATAAAAAACCGCCCTTTCCGGCGGTCCCAAAAAACAACGCACAGACGCTTTGCGACAAAGCGGGACTACTTTTCTTGTAGGAGCTTTTTCAGTTGTGCCAATTCTTTTTCCAAATGATTGACCCGCATTTCCAGAATCTGGTTTCTTTCCATCCAGTTGATCGAATTGTTTGGTGAATCGGTTCTCAGGCTCCGATTGAGCAACGAGGTGGGGACGGGAACCGTTCGGTCTAACGCAAATTCTGGTTTGTTAGCGTAGGTTTTTTCGCCAATCTTAATATCCACATCCTTCAATTGGTCGTTGCGCAAAAACTGCAACGAAACGACCTTGCCGGGCTGAGTGTATTGCACCAAACGTGCTAACTCTTCGATATCGCTGACGCGTTTGTCAGAATACTTTACAATGATGTCCCCCACGGACAACCCCACTTTTTGAGCTGGACTGTTTGCGAGTACTTTCTTGATTTCCGGTTTGCTTGCGTCATTTTTCCCTACAACGCCTAACCAGCCCTTTCTGACATAGCCAAACTCGAGGATGTCCTGGGCAATTCTCTTGATCCAATTGATTGGGTAAGCCAACGTGGTCTGACTAAAATTGTAACCCCAAAAGGGTTCCGCAGAACTTTCGCCTGTATTTAACCGCGCCGCGACGATGCCAACAATTTCCCCGTCAGTATTGAAAATAGGGCTGCCATTATTGCCGGGATCTAACAAGGCGGAAACTTGAATGATGCCATCTTCCCTCAATCCACTCAACGATCCGACAACCACAGATGGATACACGCCCAATGAATTGCCGATAATGATTATCCAGTTGCCAACAGAGAGGCGGTCAGAGTCGCCCAGTTTTGCAGGCACAAGATTTTCCCCTTCGATTTTCAAAACCGCGAATCCTGTTTCCGGGTCGTGACCGACGAACTCGGCCGGATATTGCACACCGTTGGCCAGCGTAATCGTGTTGTGATCAGCGCCCAGAACGATGCTGCTCCTGGTTATGATGTGCCCTTGCCGGTCAAAAATCAAGCCGCTGCCGATGTTCACGTAGGACACGGCTTTCTTTTCCATTTCCTCTGTCTTGAAAAACGACAGGAAACTGCTGCCCTTTGGAATCTTCACTTCGTGTGAAAATCTGGACCTAACCGTAACTACCGCCGCTTCGCTAGAGTCTATGAATTCAACAATTTCGCTTTCAAGCTTTTTTAAAGTGTCGCCAGCGAATGCTTTCGAAAATGGCTGGTAGACGAGAAACGCAACAAAGACAGGTAAATGCCAAACAAGAATTTGGCAAAGAAAACGTAGTTTACACATCAAAATCAAGGTCGTATGAAAATTAATTCATTCTGCTTTTTTCAAAATTCCAATTCTACAGTATGGATTTTATAGGAATTTCTAAGAGAGTCTGGATTTGTCGTAGGCGGTCTTTCAGTTCTTTCGGAACTTGATCGGAAACCTTTAGGGTTGACCACGTCCCAGGGATAATTTACCGCATCGGGTTGATCTTGAAAAACCTGCTTGGGAGCAATGGATGGGTTGGAATTTGTTAGCTCTGAAGAGAAAGAATTTGAAGGGACATTCGTAACATCGGTTATGAAACTATTTTTCAAAGGATTAAAGAGGAAGGCTGTGACCAGAATCACAGCCACGCCTGCCGTGAGGTACACCGGAATCCTAATTTGCCAATTTCCAAAACCACGACGACTTAAACTTCTTTCCATGCTTATGCGAGTTCTCAGGACGGTTACAAAATCCGGCGAGGTCTTTAACTTTCTTAGACTCTTGAGCCGCGCCTTGACCTCCTTTAAGTCTTCACACACCCTCCGACACCGAGAACAGCCGCCTAAATGCTTTTCAACCTCTTTTTTTTGCAAACCTTGCAAAGAACCATCCACATAATCGTTGATCGCAGGTTCAAACATTTTACAAGCTTTCATAAGCACATCCCTCGGTCTTTTCTCTTAGTAAATCCGAATTGTCCAACTTAGATTGTTGAATAGAAACAAAGCATTACTTTATCCTCTTAAGATGTTTCAGTCGACTCTGTAATTTCAAACGCCCTCTGTTTACCCGGGATTTTACGGTTCCGATTGGAACTTTTATGATTTTACTTATCTCCTCATACGAAAGTTCCTGTACATCACGCAAGAGAATAACTTGTCGAAACTTTGGAGATAACTTATTGATTTCTTTCTGGATTATTTCTTCTTTTAATATGCCATCAGCCTGCGACTCAGGTGTGAGCCCTTCATCGGAGATTTCATAGTCCCGATCCTCAAAACCCAGGTCCGAAATAGAGAAAAGCTTTCGTCTTTTCCGCCGCCGCAACTCTGTGCGCGCAAGATTCCCCGCAATGGTGTATATCCACGTCGAGAACTTTGCAATCCGTTTGTAAGCTTTGCGCTTTCTATAAACCCGAAGAAAAGTCTCTTGCACGATGTCTTCGGATTCTTCCTGGTTGCCGACGAACCGGAAAACGAAATTGAGCAGTTGATCTTTGTAACGCTTGACGATTAAATCGAATGCGTACAGATCGCCTCGTTGGAATCTTTCAATTAACTCTTCATCAGAAGGTTGTTTGGATTCGTTGTTAGAAATGTCGGACATATATTTGTTCTAACGAATTTTTCTACCGCTAAACTTTCAAAAAGTTCCTGAAAATTAATCTTCAGACGGAACCAACTATTTCATGATCTTGATCAGCAGACTTTCCAGCGCCATGCGTGGCTTTTGCGCGCTGGTTTTTAACATCAAATCGGTCTGCAACAAGTCGTCAAATATACGCTCATATTGCCGCGCAGCGTATTTGTCTGCCATCTCCTTGGTTTTGGCAATGAAAAAATGCGGAATCCCGGTCAACTCAGACAAGGCCTTGTGAGACGTTCTCTGCGCCATGGCGCCCTTGAGCTTGTACAGATTCACAAAGTGCCGCGTGATCATAACCAGTATGCCTGATGGCTGCTCCCCGGATTGCAGCATCTGATCTAAAATCCTCAATGCCCTACTTAAGTCCTTGAAACCAATGGCATCAGTCAGGTCAAAAACGCTGTAAGTGCGGGAAAGCCCAACAACATTTTGGACATCTGTTTTTTCAATTTTATTTCGACTATCGAGATTTAGCAGGATTTTTTCTAATTCGTTGACGATTTCCCTCAAATTGTTGCCGGTTCTGGCATGTAGTATGGCCGCGGCCTCATCGGAGATTTCACAACCCTTTGGTTTCAGATAGGTAACGATCCAGGCGGGAATTTCGCGGTCATATAACGGATTGCATTCCACCAGCTCGGCTTTGCTCTTGATTCTCGAAAAGTGCCGGTTGCGAGAACCCGCTTTGTTACTCAGAAGAATCAACTTCGTCGTGGGCGAAGGATTCTCCAGGTAGTTAGCCACGACTTCGAGAGCTGAAGGTGAAAGCTTTTGCGCCTCCTTGACTACCACCACACGCGAATCCGACATCATGGGATAGGCGTTGACAATTTCCAGCAATTTGCCAGCCTCCACTTCTTTTCCGTAAAAAACGTCCAGGTTAAAGTCCCTGGTGGACGGATCACAGAAAGCAGTTAGGAGACGGTTTAGAGCATCCTCTACAAGAAAGTCTTCGTTGCCGATGAGAAGATACTCCGAAGAAAACGCTTTGTGTCCTATCTTGTTCAGGAATTCACGGTATTTCATTTAAGCATCCGTCTCAGCTTTTTGAGATTCTTTCTTCAGCGCCAGGGCTAAAGCAAAAACAAAGCCCCCCCAAACCAGGCCGAGAATGGTTATCATCAGTATGACCGCTGCGGCTGTCATCCATCGCCTCCTCGCTTAAAATATTCACTCGGTTGCTGTTTTATTGAATAGCCAATTGTTGACCAGAATAAACACACCAATGGCCAGGCCCCATTGAAAAAGACAGGTACCGACGCTAAACGTACGAAACGGATTCCACCAGCCCTGGGGATCGTAAGACGAGATGGCCTGATAGAACCACCATCCCAGCATGGCCAGGAACTCAATGGGAATGACGATGGTAACGACAACGTTAAACCAACGCCCGGCCTTCAGATCGTTGCCTTCAACATTGATCAAGTGCGTACGCATTTTGTCGACACCGTATTTGATTGCTGCGAACGAGAAAAACATGCCGCTGACGATCAGGCCCACACCCCAGGCCCAGTCCTGGTTGTCGAAGAAGTTCAAACTCAGCGCTGAGGGCAGGCCGAGCAAAAACCCGGTCACGCCAACAAAGAGAATGGCGTGGTGTCGGTCCAGGCCCGCATCCATGAAAATGCGGGTGGCCAACTCAATCATGGCGATGAGCGAAGAGAGCGCGGCAAAGGTCAAAGCCAGAAAAAAAACGACCATAAAAACCGAACCCAGCGGCATTTGCTCGAAAAGCCGCGGAATCCAAATGAAGGTGAGTCCGGTGTTGCCAGCACCCACAGCTTTCATGGCCTCGTCGTAGGGCAGTCTGGAAAATATGGTCGGGATGATGACCATGCCCGCTAACAAGGAGGCCGAATTGTTCCCCAATCCAGCAATGAAGGAGTTCAGCACCACATCTTCACGTTTCTTAATATAAACAGCATAGGTCAGAATCAGGCCCCAGCCCGCGCCGGTGGACCACGCTGATTGCGAAAGTGCCTCCAACCAGGTTCGGTAATCCAGCAGCTTCCCGATCTCAGGTTTGAAGAGAAAGTTCAGTCCCTGGATGGCGCCGGGCAGGGTTAAAGCCCGCACTGCCGCAACGATTAACAAGAAAAACAAGGACGGGATCAGCACTTTGTTGGCCCGCTCAATGCCTCGCACCACACCCTTGTAGATCACAAACGCGCCGATGCCCATGGCAATAAAATGAAAAAGTACCGGCTGGTAGCCCGAAGTGAACTGTTGCCAAAACTGGTTGGATTGCGCCAGATCGGCTGCGCCGGCCGTGGCGGCTACGAAATATTTTACACACCAACCCATGACCACCGAGTAGTAAAACATGATGGCCATGGTACAGAAGCCCACAAATGCGCCCATCCAGGTGTATTTTCTGCCAAGCAGTTTTCCGAACGCGCCCACGGTCCCGCGCCGGGTTTCTTTGCCCATGGCAAACTCGACAATAAGAAGGGGAATCGACCAGAGGAAGAGAAAAGTCAGCCAGGGAATGAGAAAGGATCCGCCCCCGTTTTGAGCAGCGATTCTTGGAAATCGCCAAATATTACCCGTGCCGACTGCCATGCCAAGCGCGGCCAGAATAAGCGCCCACCTCGATGAAAACAGCTCTGTCTGCCGCATACTCCTCCCTTCTTTTGCCAAGAAAGACTTCCGTCAAACACCTCAGTGGTCACAGGCACGTGCCGGCACCTTAAAACGAAGCCACCTACCGTCAGGATCTGCCAGTGGCCTATGTCCCGAAACGCGCGTCCGGCGTAACGCTGACGTTCGCGTTTGCGCACGATTGCTTCCACATAAAACCATCTGGTGTTGGTCGGTTAAGAAACACCTTCCGGTGCACAGGTCAAGCTGTCATGATGACTAACCCAACAATGCCCACCGCAAAGCAGTAATAGGCGAATCGGTCAAATCTACCCTGCTTAACCACCCCTAACAACCACTTAATAGCCAATAAACCGGAAAAATAAGCCGCGATTGTGCCGACGAGAATCTTCCAGAGCTCTACCCCTGCGGGTAAATTGGACAGCAATCTAACCGACTGCAGAATGGTGGCCCCTGAAACAATGGGAATTAACAAAAGGAAAGAAAATCGCGCCGATTCAACTTTTTGCACACCCAGCAGCATGCCTGCACTGATGGTCGTACCCGACCGGGAAATGCCGGGAAGGATGGCGCCTACCTGGGCTACGCCTACCAAAAACGCTTTTAGGAACGAAAAGCTCGGCTGCTTTTCGTGCGCGAATCTTGAAGCCAACAGGATACCTCCGGTCACGACCAATGCGCCGCACACGAACTCGGGATGGGAAAAAGCTTCTTCAAAGGTCTCTTCAAAAAGGTAGCCTAAAATAGCTGCGGGCAAAGTGCCCACGATTAGGAGTCCCAACAAGCGCAGTCCCTGCGCCTCGGCGTTGTTCGCTGCATTTGCGTTCGCGCGGAATCTAAGTAGAAGCAGCGCTCGCAACCCTTTGAGCAGCAAGAAAACCTCTTCTTTGAACAACGTTAAAACAGCCAACAATGTGCCGAAATGCACGAAGATTTCGAAGACGATGTTGTTTATTTCGATGCCTAACAGGGCCTTCCCTAAAACCAGATGCCCCGAACTGCTGACCGGCAAGAACTCCGTCAAGCCCTGAACAACGCCTAACAACACGGCTTCCCAGGTGGACAATTCTCAATCCCTTCGTTAAGTTTGTTCCAGAACGGCAAAAATTTGCAGTCAATATAATTTATTTGCCACTATATTGCAAGGGAAAGTTTTGAGGCAACACGGCAACAAAAAAGGCTTTGACCGAAGCCAAAGCCTGACGAAAAATGTGTAAGTGAACCTATTTGCTATTCAAACAGGTTAAACGTGATTCCGCCTGTCAATCGAAATATGTTGTTGTCGCTGATGGTGAATTTCAGTTTTGTGAAAGCGGTTATATTCAGGGCTACCGGAAAATCAACGCCGCCCAACAAGTCTAAACCAACGTCGGAGTCGCCACTGGTAGCCAAGATGGCCAGGCCGCCGCCAGCAAAAGGCTTCACAATTGAAACCACAGGGAGGTAATATCTGACATCGGTATTGATGGCGACGATGGTGAAACTGTTTTTGCGCGAGAACTCGAGGCTGGGGTAGAGATTCAAGTTGGGAATGATTTCGCCAAAGTCTGCGTGGCCGCCCACGAAGACCGTCGTGTTATTGGGGCCTTCTGGTTCCACGAGTCCCAGACGCACTCCTATGCCTTTGAACCCAACACCTTGCGCCATCGAATTGCTAAATGCAGAACTCACCATCACTACCGCAGCAAACATCGCCAGGAAACCTTTTGTCATCGGAACCTCCTAACTCATGAACGTCGTGTTGCAATCCTGAGAAAAATGCCAGGGGCAGACCCCTCCCTACCTCCTCGCTCCTCATTTTCTATTCCTCAGAGGCTTACTTTTTTGTTAGCTTCTCCACTTCTTTGGTCAATTTGTCGATTTTCTGGTGCAGTTTCTTAAATTCATCCTCGTACGAAGGACGAATTTTAGCGAGCGTTTCGTTCACGCGTTTGTCCACAAAGTTTTTCACATAAGCCATCTCCTCATCGGCTTTGTCCATCATGGCTTTTACAAACTTTGCGCCTTCGTCCTTCGAAAGCTCGCCGCGCTTGACCAGGTCTTCCATGATCTCCTGGGCCTTTTCTTTGGTCAAAGAGTAAATACCCAGACCGGCAAGCAGGGTCCTTTTGAGAATACCCGAGTTTTGCATCTCACGTCACCTCCAGTGGTGCCAAGGTTTATTTTAATTTGATAATTCTACCGTTAACAAACTGCAGAAAGTTTACTTCTTTATTAACACGGTTGTTATCTTTAAAAGTTACTCTCCCTTTGATTCCCTCATAATTCGTCAAGGCATTCAATTTTTCCACGATTGCCTGCGGCGACCGAGCCCCGGCCTTCCAGGCACTCTTGAGGACACCGATGGCATCGTAACCAAACGCCTCCCAACGCTCCGGGGTCGTTCCCATTTTAAGCCTGAAACCAGTACGAAAACGCCTGAATCTTTGACTGTCCTCGTCGGGGAAATAGTCGCTAACAAAGATGACGCCATTGATGTACCTTTGAATCTGTGCCCTCTTCAGGACATCCACATCGTCCCAGTATTCGCCGCCCAGAATTTGCGTGCTGATATTGTGCAGGGCGAACTGGGGCGCAACATATTTGATGTGTTCGGTATAAACCGGCATGAAAAAACCATCGATGGATTGCACCGGGATGTTCCTTTCTTCCAGTTTTTCGCCGCGCTGTTCGGCCTCCAAAATCATCTGTTCCACGTCTGTTGAATCGTAATGAAAAGCAGCTTCGCGAATGGCTTTGAACTGCCGGCTTAAATCCTGGGGGTCACCATAGTACCAACTCTGGGCGATGATGCGTCCTCCCAACCGATCGATCTTCGATGTGAAACTGGAGGTCAACTGCTGGCCATATTCGTCTGCCGGCGCCAGGGTGGCAAAGGTGCGCAGGCCCAGGGTATCCACGGCGTACTGCGCCAGAGCTTCGCCTTTGCGTTCCAAGTTGCTGTTCAACTGAAAGACGGTGCTTCCCACTGAGGTCACTTCGTTCTCAGTGGCGGCCGGGGCGATGAGCGGAATGTTTTCCGTAGCCGTTAGTGCGCCGATGGCCGCCGTAACCGAGCTTTCTAATTCCCCAATGACGACCCGAACGTTTTCTCTTTTGATGAGCTCTTTGACTTCGTTTATGGCCCGGATCGCATTGCTTTCGGTGTCCCTGATGACCAATTGGATGGGGGTTTCGCTATTGTTTTGATTTTCCGATTGCCCGTACTGGATTCCCCTGAGCACGCCCAAGCCCTCTTTGGCAAAATAACCGGTCAACGGCAAGAGTACACCGACTCTTAAAGCTCTGAGTTTTCCTGATTCGGTCTCTTTCAAGAGCTGGTCTATTTGCGGCAAATAGGTGCTGGAACGGTACTTGCGCTTGTATTCTCTTAGAATAGCCGCAGCTTTGTCGGACGAACCAATGGAGAGTTCGCGCCGGGCCAACTGAATCGTCAACAGTGCAACAGAGTTCTCGCTGCGAGCAAAATTCACCAATTTGCGCAGGTCTGCCAAATTGAGCTCGGAATTCATGATGAAATTGGCCAATCTGCTACTCATCCTGAGCAGCTTCTTGTTCACACTCTTGTCCAGCACCCAAAAGAGGTCTTTCACAGCTTTCAGGTACTTGTTCTGTCGGTAATTGACCTCTGCTTTTCCGTAATAAGCATCATCGACGTAAGTGCTCACAGGGAAGCGGTTTATCAGTTTGTTGAATTCGATCTCGGCTTCGCCGTAACGCTCTAACTTGTACAGAGTTTTGCCTGTCATCAACAAGGAAGCGGTGACCATCTGGTGCACGATGGTGGGCCTGGAGAGTTTTTGAAATTTCGCCAGAGCTAATTGGTAATGTCCGGAATTGTAGGCGGCCAAGGCTTGCTGAAATTCAGGCTCTACCTCCGGCACCCGGCGGATGGTAGTCGCCACCTGGGCCTGAATGCTACCTGTCAAACCCAGCAGACAGCATAGAACCAACGATAAGAAACGGCTCCTGTTTTTGTGCAACATGATGGCAAGCTTCCTCACTCAACAGTAACGCTTTTGGCTAAATTCCTCGGCTGATCCACATCACAACCACGCAAAATAGCGATGTCGTAGGCTAACAACTGCAGCGGGACAATGGTCAAAATCGGGGTTAAGAATTCCAATGTGGGCGGCACGTAGATGACATGATCGGCGAGCCTCTTGATGGCCTCATCGCCTTCGGTGGCAATCACGATGATCCGACCTTTTCTCGCCTTGACCTCTTCGATGTTGCTTATGATTTTGTCATAGGTCGAGTCTTTGGTGGCGATGAAGACCACGGGCATGTTCTCATCGATCAGGGCGATGGGGCCATGCTTCATCTCAGCAGCGGGGTAGCCCTCGGCGTGGATGTAGGAGATTTCCTTCAATTTCAACGCCCCTTCCAAAGCCACCGGGAAGTTGTACCCGCGACCCAAATAGAGAAAGTTTTGACTCTTGTGATACTCCCGGGCAATTTCCTTGATCACATCACGGGTTTGCAGGATTTTGGTGACTTTTTTAGCCAGGGCCTTCATCTCGTTCACAACTTCAAATCCTTTGGAAGCGCCCATACTGCGCATGCGGGCCAAAAGCAGCGTCAAAAGAGCCAAAACCGTAACCTGCGACGTAAACGCTTTTGTGGAGGCCACGCCGATCTCTGGACCAGCGTGCAGGTAGACACCGGCATCGCTCTCTCTGGCAATCGTGGAACCCACCACGTTGCAGATGCCCAACAACTTAGCCCCTTTGCGTTTGCCCTCTCTCAAAGCTGCCAGCGTGTCGGCTGTCTCGCCGGATTGACTGATGACGAACATCACCGAGCCGCGGTCGATGACCGGATCCCGATAACGAAATTCCGAGGCGTATTCCACTTCCACCGGCGTGCGCGCGAACTCTTCCAGCATGTACTCTCCGATCAGCGCTGCGTGCCAACTGGTGCCGCAAGCAGAGAGCAAAATTCGCGGCGCATAAAGAAGCGAATCCAGCTCGTGGCGAATGCCGCCCAGGCGCGCGGTGCCGTCCTCGGAGAGCAGCCGTCCGCGCATGGCATCTTCAATGGTTTGCGGTTGCTCCATGATTTCCTTGAGCATGAAATGATCATACCCGCCCTTTTCGATCTTTTCCAGGTCAAAGGAAACCCGCTCGACTTTTTTGCTGACCCGCAAATTGTCGATGGTCTTGATGGTGATGTTATCCGGCTTGATGACGGCTGTTTCATTGTCTTCCAGATAGGTGACATCTTTGGTGTGACTGATGATAGCCGAAACATCTGAGGCGACGACATATTCGTTTTCCCCCATGCCTATGGCCAGAGGACTCCCCTTGCGCGCCACAATCAAAGTGTCCGGTTCGTGATTTGTGATCACCGCAATCCCGTAGGTGCCCTCGACCTGACTCAGGGCCAATCGGACCGCCTCTTCGAAACTGCCGTTGGCATCGTAGTATTCCTGGATCAAATGCACCAGCGCCTCGGTATCGGTCTCGGTGACAAATGCATGCCCCCTGGCCTGGAGTTTTGCTTTGATGGCCATGTAGTTTTCGATGATGCCGTTGTGAATCAAGGCAAAGTTTCCGGAACCATCGGTGTGCGGATGGGCGTTGTCTTTGGTTGGGGCACCGTGCGTAGCCCAGCGCGTGTGGGCGATGCCGATGTTGCCCAAAAGTCGGGTGCCAGTTAGCTTTTGCTCCAAACCTGAAATTTTTCCCGGCTGCTTTTCCAGTAAAATCTTGCCCTCAGAAATAACCGCAATGCCGGCCGAATCATACCCGCGGTATTCCAGTCGTTTCAAGCCTTCCATCAAAATAGGTGCGGCCTCTTTACTTCCAATGTAACCGACTATTCCACACATGTTTTCTCTCCTTGGATGTAGAACCGTAAGCTGTGATTTAACCCAGATTCGGAAAAGGCGCTGAATTGCGCCAAATGTCCCTTCTGAACAACTGGGTTTGAGTTAAATTGCCAACATGAGGTCAATCTCGAATCCGGCGCAAGGCGGATGAGACATCTGAAAACCCACCCGCAACCTTGCCCCTAAGCGCCCTTGCCACAAATTCTACAATAGCTTGATTAAATTAGTGGTGTCAGTCAGAAGGGCAGTGGCTAATTTAAGAAATCAAAAACTAAAACAAAATTAAAACTTAGTCATAAAAAAGCAAGGGAAAAAAGGCTTATTCCCACTCTATGGTGCTGGGCGGCTTGGTACTGACGTCGTAGACGACCCGGTTGACGCCGCGCACCTCGTTGATGATCCGGTTTGAAATCGACGCCAAAAGATCGTAAGGCAAACGCGCCCAGTCGGCAGTCATGCCGTCCCGGCTGGTTACAGCGCGCAGGGCAATAACATTTTCATAGGTCCTCTGATCGCCCATGACGCCAACGGTTTTCAAAGGGATGAACACTGCAAATGCCTGCCAGATTTTATCGTACCAATCGTGCTTTTTCAGCTCCTCGACAAAAATCCAATCGACCTCTCTTAAGACTTGCAACCGTTCCCGGGTAACCTCGCCCAGAATTCTAATAGCAAGCCCGGGACCCGGAAAGGGGTGACGTCCCAGGATTTGCTGCGGCAAGCCCAACTCGGCCCCTATCTTTCTGACTTCGTCCTTGAACAGCTCCTTTAGCGGTTCGACCAATTTCAGATTCATGATTTCCGGAAGCCCGCCCACATTGTGATGCGTTTTTATGGTTGCGGAAGGCCCTTTGATCGAAACGCTCTCGATGACGTCCGGGTACAAGGTTCCTTGCACCAAATAGGCCACGTCCTGTATTTTCTCCGCTTCCCGTTCGAACACTTCGATGAAGGCGTTGCCGATGATTTTTCGCTTTTCCTCCGGATGCGCCACTCCGGCCAAGTTGGCCAGAAATTGCCGGGAGGCATCCACAGCAACCAAATTCGTTTTAAAATAACGA
Source organism: bacterium (assembly GCA_046757525.1). GTDB lineage: Bacteria > Zhuqueibacterota > Zhuqueibacteria > Oceanimicrobiales > Oceanimicrobiaceae > JBHHYI01. The sequence goes on from JBHHYI010000005.1 coordinate 51,529, forward strand.
TCAAAAGTATTCTTTACCTGCATCGCTTCGTCTTTGCGCAAGACGCCGGTGTCTACAAACACGCAGGTCAGGTGCGAACCGATGGCCTTGTACACCAGGGCCGCAGCTACGGCAGAATCCACGCCGCCGCTCAGTGCACAGATGGCCCGTTCCTCGCCGATCTCCTGGCGAATCTCCGCCACCGTGTTTTTCACAAAGGACTCCGGCGTCCACAACCCGCGACAGCCACACACTTCGTACAAGAAATTCTTCAGAATCTGTTTACCCTCGACGGTGTGCGCCACTTCAGGATGAAATTGCAGGCCGAATATGGTTTGCGCAGTATTCGCCACAGCGGCAAAGGGTGAGTTTTCGGTTCGGGCTATGGCTTTAAACTCCTCTGGCAATCGAATTAGGGCGTCGCCGTGACTCATCCAAACCTGAGTATCTTGACAGACGCCCTTGAACAGGCACGACCCTTCATCGATTTTGAGATTGGCGTAGCCGTATTCGCGCTTCGCCGCCCTGACGACTTCACCGCCTTTCGAATGGGCTATCAATTGCAAGCCGTAACAAATACCCAACAAAGGGATTTGCAGGTCAAAGAGCTTGCGTTCCACCAGAGGCGGGTCAGCATCGTAGACAGAGGCGGGTCCACCGGAGAGTATGACGCCTTTGGGCTTTAGCTCGATGATTTCTTTTAGGGGCAAGTTAAACGGTCTTATTTCAGAATAAACGCCCAGCTCACGCACCTTGCGTGTGATGAGCTGCGTGTACTGGGAGCCAAAATCTAAAATCAAGATTAATTCTTCAGGGTGGGAGTGCATTCAATCCTTCAGAATGTGATTTGCCAGGATTTCAATTCTTCAAGAAAGCCATAATTGGTTAGATCGTACTGCAGCGGCGTAACGGAGACTTTGTTCTCTAAGATCGCCCGGTCGTCGACCTCGCTGTCCTCTTCCAGTTCTACTTTGGTGCCCGTCAACCAGTAATAAACCCGGCTCTGAGGATCGATGCGCTTGTCGAATTTCTCCTTGTAAATCGCTTTGCCTTGTCGAGTGATGACCACGCCCCGAATTTCGTCTTCGCGAACCGGCGGTACATTCACGTTGAGAAAAGTCCCTTTGGGCAGACCATTTCTCAGAATGGTCTGGGAAAGGTTGCGCGCGAATTTGGCGGCATAACTAAAGTCCGGGTTTTTGTAGGTAGTCAGGGAAATCGCAAACGAAGGAATGCCAACGATGTTGCCTTCGGTAGCCGCTGAGACCGTGCCGGAGTAGATGACGTTAATTCCCGTGTTGGACCCCAGGTTGATGCCCGAAACCACCAGGTCCGGTCGGTGATCCAGGATTGCCCAGCAGGCTATTTTCACACAATCGGCCGGCGTGCCATTGACCGCGTAGCCAAAGAATTCTCCGTTCTTCTCAAAATTCCACACGCGCAAAGGGTCTGACAGGGTGATGGCATGCCCCACGGCGCTCTTTTCGCCGTCAGGTGCCACCACCGTGACTTCCCCTACCTGCACCAATTGTTGGCGCAGTGCCGCCAGCCCCGGGGCGTTGATGCCATCATCGTTGGTTAACAAAATCTTCGGCATGGTACTACCAATTCGGTTAGAAGCTGCCAAGTTTATCCGTGCACCTAATTGCTTTCCGACGCCTGACGCATCTTCTCTAATTGTGTCATGGAGAGTTCTAAGCCGCCGTTGTTGTTCACATGCTCATCATGAGAATTTTGGCTCATGGCCTGGTCTGAGGCGAAGTCTAAAATCTCCTTTAGCACCTCTCTCATTTCCTGTCTGCTGACAATGGCATCGACGAAACCGTGTTTGAGTTGAAACTCGGAGCGCTGAAAGCCGTTGGGCAAGTCCTGGCCAATGGTTTGTTTGATGACCCTGGGACCGGCAAAACCGATTAAAGCCCCCGGTTCAGCCAGAATGATATCGCCTAACATGGCGTAGCTGGCGGTGACGCCGCCCGTGGTCGGGTCCGTCAAAATGGAGATGAACAACAAGCCCGCATCGGAGAGTCTGGCCAGACGTCCCGATGTCTTCGCCATCTGCATCAGCGAAAGCGCGCCTTCCATCATACGGGCGCCGCCGGAAGTCGACACGATGATCAGGGCCATTCTCTTCTCAAGGGCTTTGTCGATGGCGCGAGCGATTTTTTCGCCCACAACAGAGCCCATGCTTCCTCCGATAAAGGAGAAGTCCATCAAGCAGAGCACTAACGGATGGCCGTGAATGGTGCCAAAGCCGGTTCTCATGGCATCGTTTACGCCGGTCTTTTTGGCGGCATCCTTGAGCTGGTCAGAATACCGCTTCAGAGCCCTGAACTTCAAGACATCGACGGACGCGATGTTGGTATTGAATTCCTCGAACTTGCCGTCGTCCAAAAGAATAGACATGTAATCTGAGCTCTTTATGCGAAAATGAAACTGACACTTGGCACAGACATAAGAGTTTCTTTCTAATTCTCTTTTGTAGATGATTTCATTGCAGCCCTGGCATTTTACCCACAAGTTGGGCATATCCTTTCTTTTTTGCGGGGTCAGCCCAAGTTTCGCGCGCTTAAACCAATCCATACCAACTATCCCTCCTTCAAGAACTTGCTCATCAAGATGGCGTCTACTTGATCTTTGCAGTAATAATTCTTTCTTACCCCTAAGACAACGCACGGGAAAGACAAAGGATTCCCTCTTATTTCATGGACAAACCAACTCCGCGGCCAGGATCCTTGAAAAGCGTTTCTTGCCAGCTCACAAACTTGCTCCAGGTCTCCAAGTTGCATCGCACGGACGAAGAGTCCCGGAATCCATTTCAAGGCCGTCCGGGCCACGTGCGACACCGCATCACCGGACCGATTCGCCATAATATGCTTTTTTCTTCGGCTTAAACTCTTTCAAATAAAACGGTTCTAAGGAAGCGATGTCTGCCGTTGCATGCTCTCGTAATCTGGCCTCGCCCATTAAGGCGATGGTGGAAGGCCTTAAGTAGGCCACATCCGCCGACGCTTGTGTGATGTTGTCCTGGAGAAAGTCTGGCATCAAATCGGGCGGATAAGCCACCAACAGTGTTTTTTGGTCCAGCCGCCTGCTGACTTCGGACACCGTCACGATCTGATAATCGGAGCACCTCTGGAGTTGCCCTCGCTTTTTTTCGTACAAGGCAAAATAGACCTCCCCTTCCCGGGCTTTGAGCAAGGCACAAATCTGTCCCGGCCACGGACTCGCTTGAAATGCCAGAGCATCCAGGGTGTTGACAGCCACCAGCGGCAGATCCAACGTGAACGCCAGGCCTTTGCAGACAGCCAGACCGATGCGCAGCCCTGTAAAAGACCCTGGACCAACCGAGACAGCCAGCCCATCCAACTGGCCGAGCTCGCAGCCGCAGTCCGCCATCACATCTTGAATGGCGCCAACGAGTTTTTCGTTGTGTACATTCTTTTGATTTAACCGATACTCTGCTACGAGACCGTGATTGCTGGTCACCGCAATACCACAAATCTGGGTAGCCGTGTCAACTGCCAGGATTTTCATAGCTTGCGGATGAGAATATTCCGAGTTTTCTCCGAACCTGCCTCAAACAGATTCTTCAGGTAGACGTCGTATCTGCTTTTGGGCAACAGAACCTGGCCCTTGTCCGCCCACTCCACCAGGCAAACGCCTTCACCGTAAAAATATTCTTCGCACCCCAACTCGAAAATCTCATTCAGGCCCTCAATTCTATAAAAGTCAAAATGGTAAACAGGAACGCACCCCTGGTATTCATGAATAAGCGTGAAGGTGGGACTGGTAACCTCATCCACCACGTCTAACCCCCGGCACACGCCTTTTGTAAAAACGGTCTTGCCACTGCCAAGTTCGCCAAACAGCGCGATGACGTCGCCGGGAACGAGGGCAGCAGCCAACTCTGCACCAATCCTCATCGTCTCTTCGGGACTTGTGGAAAGGAAGCTAAGTTCACGCCTCTTTTTGTCTAACTTGACGCCCCCCTTCTCAGCTTTGACCGTCGTCATCGGATTCAGGTGCCTGTCTTGTTTCGGCTCAGAATTACGATTCGGTCTTTGGTTCCAAAGTAACGACTGGCAATATCATTTCCTCCATAGAGACGCCGCCGTGCTGGAAGCTGTCCCGATAATAACTCAGATAATGATGGAAATTCGTAGGATAGACGAAATAATAATCTTCTTTGGCGATGAGGTAATTCGAGTTGATCCCGCGCGTTGGCAGCTTGTAGGTTTTGGGGTCTCTGACGATGATGGCATGCTTGGCATCTACTTTGAGACTCTTGCCAAACTTGTAGCGCAGATTGGTAGAGGTTTCTCGGTCGCCAATGACTTTTGCTCCGTGCAAGCCACGCACGCTGCCATGGTCGGAAGTAATCACCACCGTGTTGCCCCGCCTCGAAAGCTCCTGCAGTATCTGAAAGACATAGGAATGTTCGAACCACGATTTGGTCAAAGAACGGTAGGCAGCTTCATCCGGCGTAATCTCCCGCAGAACTTCGGAGTCGCTTCTGCTGTGCGCCAGAATGTCTACAAAATTCACCACTATGGCTAACAGCGGAATGTTCGCGTACGAGGAAATCTTCCTCACGACGTTTCGCGCCTCTTGCACATCCAGGATCTTAACGTATTTGGTGTTGGGTTTCAAATGAATCCCAAGGCTCTCCAATTGGTAATCCAGCAATTGGTGCTCGTTTCTGTTCCGACTGAGGTCGTCGTCCGTGCCCTCAGACCAGAGTTCGGGATATTTTTTCTCGATTTCATTTGGGAAGAGCCCGCTAAAAATGGCGTTTCTCGAGTAAGGTGTGGCGGTTGGCAGAATTGAAAAGTATAGCTCTTCCTGGATCTTGAAATACTGGTACAACAAGGGCTTAATCGTCAGCCATTGATCCAGGCGTAAATTGTCGATCACCATGAAGACCACATTGCGCTTCTGTTTCAGAAACGGCGCGACATATTTTTTGACCAAATCCACGGACAGGATCGGCGAATTATCCCTGTCCTGGATCCAATGGGGGTACTGCCTTTCGATAAACTTACCCAGCTCAATGTTGCATTCCCTGGCCTGGTCGCTCAGGGTTTGTTTGAGTCCCATGCCGCGATGCTGGTCGGTGGCCACTTCCCACTGGCAGAGCCTGCTGTAAATCCCCAGCCAGTCTTGCCACGAGAGCGGGCCCTGGAGTGCCCGGGAGATTTCGTTAAATCCGAAAATGTAATCCCGCGAAATACGTTCTCCGGTTATCTGTTCAGAGTCTAATATCTTCTTACAAGTTAAGAGAACTTGACTGGGATTGACCGGCTTGGTCAGGTAGTCGTCTATCTTGCTGCCAATGGCGTCCACCATCAAGCTTTCTTCTTCGCTTTTGGTAACCATGACTACTGGCAGCGCGGGATGGGCTTCCTTGATTTCCGCCAGAGCTGTCAAACCATCTTTACCATGCAGCATCTCGTCTAACAGAACCAGGTCATAACTTTCCTGGTCGATCAAGGTCAGGGCATCTTCGGCATTGGTCACAGGCGTGACCGCGTAGCCTTTATCTTCTAAAAACATGATATGGGGTCGAAGCAGATCAATTTCGTCATCCACCCAAAGAATCTTTCTCGGTATTGGCACGGCTTTTTCTCGCTTTCTTGATTAATAAAACTTTTTAAAGTAGCAATTTCAAACTCCATTGTCAATAACATTTTGCGCCGAACATCCCGTTTCATGGGATTGTGGCGCTGCGTCAAACCAAAAGGGCCGGACCAAAAACTGGCCCGGCCCTTCTTCGCCTATCAGCAGGTTAACCGGCTCGAGATGACACAGATTCAGTAGGTCGTGTCGCCATTGGGCTTGCCGGAACCCAGGCCTTTGACGCCGAACACGGGCATGAGCCCGCTGGGCACCTTTTCTGGAACCGTAGTAAGCATGGGGTCCAGGGCAGTGCCAGGGTCGGTCAAGGCCTTCAAGAATTCCACCATGGCGTGAATCTCGTCGTCGGTCAGGCCCAGGCGTTCGGCCTTGCCATCGGCATCTTTCAACCGGGCATCGAGCATATCGTCGGTAACCGCCGGATGGCGAGGTTGTGCACCGTCGTTGTAGAAGCGCACCACTTCCTCCAGGGTATTGAAGACGCCGTCGTGCATGTAGGGTGGCGTTAGCTCCACATTGCGCAACGTCAGGTTACGAAAAGCGTAGCGATCGGCGGCGTGCTTCGTATGCTCTTCGCGACCGGTATCATCGCCTGGCAGAACATCCTTGCCGCCGCCCTCCTGGGGCACTCCTTGAACCACAAAGGTGAAATCGTTGAACATGGGTCCACTATGACATTCCACACATTGCGCTTTGGTGAAAAAGAGCTCCAGTCCCTGTTTTTGCACCTCACTCAAAGCATTGTCATCGCCATTGACGTAGCGGTCGTAAGGGGAATAGCGGGTAACCAGTTCCCTCTCGTAAGCGGCAATGGCGCGGCCGTAATTCAGAGTGTCGATGATCGC
>JBHHYI010000006.1:0-54177 GCA_046757525.1 bacterium
TCCCCGGCCAACTCCTTTGACAAAATCCGGGCGCTTAAAGGGATGCGCAACAAACTGTCCAGCACGAAACGGATAGGATTCACGCCCTCGACCAGGCGTACGGTCAGTTGCGGATCGTCGGACAGCACCGTCCCGATGCCAACCAAAATGGCGTCGTTTTGGCTGCGCAGTTGGTGCGCGTAACGCCGCGCGGGCTCGGAAGTAATCCATTTGGAAGCGCCGGTTTTGGTAGCGATTCTGCCGTCCAGAGTCTGGGCAATTTTCAGCGTGGTCAAAGGCAACCCGCTCTTGACGTACTTGAAATAGGCCTCGTTAAGATGCTCACACCGATTCTCCAAGACACCAGCTTGCACTTGCACCCCGTGTTCTTGTAAGAATCTGATGCCGCTTCCATCGACGATGGGGTTGGGGTCGCGCGTGCCGATGACCACCCGCTCAATCCCTTGCTGAACGATCCTTTCCACGCAGGGCGGTTGCTTGCCGTAATGGGAACACGGTTCCAGGTTGACGTAAAGCGTAGCTCCTTTTACGCTTTCCCTCGCCTTGTTGCACGCCACGACCTCGGCATGTTCTCCGCCAAATCTTTGGTGAAAGCCTTCAGCGATAATTCCATTATTTTTAACGATTACCGCCCCGACCATGGGGTTGGGACTCACAAGGCCACGGCCTTTTTCAGCAAGCTCGAGGGTCTTTTCTATGAAAGCTTCGTCGGTCAACTCTGGTAATTAAACCTTTTAAATATTGGCACTAATATAAAGATATTTTAACTGTGTGTCAAGCTTTTTTAGAACGACTATTTTGCCATAATGTTACCTGGATTGACCGGCAAAAAACCGACCCCGGTAAAACAGTGCGCTGCCTTGCAAAGAACCCGTCGCAATTGCGGCTGTTTTAAAGAGGCCCAAACACACAACTCAAACGCTCTAACCTTTGGTTGATCGTGGGAGCAAAAAACATTTAATAGCAACGATGAGGAAATAATGTTGCGGCGCAAAGCAGTTCTTAATAATGAAAGGAATTTGGAATCTTATAATTTTCTGGAAGTTAAAATGAAAACAAGAATTTTCTCACAAGCGACGTTTTTTATTCTCTTGTCCCTTTCAATGCTATTTCTTATCTCCTGCGCAGTCAATCCCGTGACGGGTAAGAAGGAATTGAGCCTGCTTAGCTACAAAGGTGAAAATAGCCTGGGGAGACGAGCGGATCAACAAATCGTTTCCATGATAGGTCTCTATTATGAGAAACCTGCAGTTGGAAAATATGTGAATGAATTGGGACAAGAGATGGCGATAATTTCTCACCGACCCTTTTTGCAATACCATTTTCGGGTTTTGGACAGCCCAGTGGTCAATGCGTTTGCCTTGCCGGGCGGATATGTTTATGTTACGCGGGGCCTCTTAGCCTACATGAATTCAGAAGCAGAATTGGCGGGCGTCGAGGGACACGAAATTGGACACATCACTGCAAGACATGCTGCCAGTCAGTACACCAAGGCTCAGCTTAGCCAGATAGGTTTCGGCATGGGAAGCATCCTGTTCCCTCCGTCGGTTCTCGTTGGCAATGCGGTTCAAGCCGGTGTAGGGCTGCTGTTTCTGGGATTCAGTCGCGGTTATGAGCGCCAGGCTGATTCATTGGGTGTGGAATATTCAAGCAGAATCGGTTATGATGCCGGTCAGATGGCGCACTTTTTCACGACACTTCACCGCCTGCAAGAACAAAGCGGCCAAGGTTTACCCGATTGGCTCTCCACCCACCCGGATCCGGAAGATCGTGAAGTGGCCACGTTAAGAATGGCCACGAGATGGCAGAAAAAATGGCAACGAGTACTCCCGTCTTACACATTCAAGGTAGAACGAGATCATTATTTAGACACCATCGACGGTCTTGTCTTCGGACCAGAGCGACGTCGGGGGTTGGTCCGAAATGGATATTTTTACCACGCACTTTTAGATTATCAATTTCCGATTCCCGAGGGTTGGCAATTGATGAATAGTCCGCAGCAAATTCAAATGATAAACAACAGCCGGACTGCCGTCATTGAGTTAACCCTTTCACAACAGCCAAGCGCCAAAAGTGCCGCTGAGAAACTTGTGGCGGATGCCCGTGGTAAAATAATTCATTCGGAGAGGGCAACCGTAAATGGTTACACAACTGAGATTAGAGAAATTGAAATGAGAAGGGAAATACAAACAGCGCAAACGAGGCGAATGGATCTACCAGAAACGGAAACCTTCAAGCTGCTGGCTTATTTCATTGAAAAGGACGGTCAGGTTTATGCTTTCCAGGCTCTTTGCAGGCGAAGGTATTATAGAAAGAATGAAAGCTCATTCAAATACACCATGAACAATTTTGATCGCCTGAAAAATCAAGAAATCAAGAATATGAGACCAACGCGCATAAAGGTGGTAAGAGTAACCCAAAGCACTACCTTACAAGATTTTTTGGCTCGCTATCCCAACGATCAACTGTCAAAGGACAGAATGGCAATTCTAAATGGAATGAATCTAACAGATAGACTTCAACCCGCGGATAGGATCAAGATTCTAACCAATTGACAAACCTCATGTGCTTTATGGGGATCCCAGGGCGTGCAGAATGCGCTGCCATTCAGGCACGGAATTGATTTCCGCACCTGGTATGTTGGCGCTGCCGCCCCGTTTTGACAGTCACCACAACGGTACGTTTGCCCTCCACTATACCACGTATAGTGCCATCTGTTATATTCATACACAATATTTTGTATTTTTTGCTTGACATTCCCCGGAGGGTTTCGTATATTACAAGCGTTCTGAAACGCTAGCCATTCACTAAGAATGCTTCGCGTCTTTTGGTACTGACAAACGCTGCCGCCCCTCAAGCGTGTCAGCGTTCCCAACAGGTGTAAACGACACAGCGCTGTACTCGACTGCAAGAATCCGATCGCGAAATAATTTCGTTAAATATTTCACCCAGTCACATTCCTAACAGAGGAAGAGGTTTTGTCATGCAAGATAAGAATCATCCCAGTGGGGCTATCCTTGGAGCTGTTGCTGAGAAGTCCAATGGCAACACTTTAGATAAGAAGCCGCAGGCGGAAGGCAGCGGCAACAGTATTTTCATGCCGGGCAGGCTTCTGGTCGATCTGATCAAAAAAGAATTTGGCGGTGTTTTCACGGTTGAAGCCATCGAACGGGCTGAAAAAGTGCAAAGCTATTACCCGGACAACAAACTGGCGGCCGATGTCATTCGGTCGAAATACCTGGCGGCTCAAGAAAGTGGCCCCTTGCACCTCTGGTACCGTATTGCCAAAGCAGTGGCCTCTGTGGAAGCAGACCGGCAACGCTGGTTTAAAGAATTCTTCACAATTCTTTTCGATTTCAAGTTTCTACCGGGAGGCCGGGTCATGCACGGCGCCGGCCGGGAAGACGCGGTGCGGCGCCCTACCCTCTCCAATTGCTACGTCATCCCCATCGAAGAAGATAGCCTGGAAGGGATTTACCGCTGCTTGTGGGAGGCGGCGATGGTCTATCGCACTGGCGGCGGCGTTGGCACGGATTTGTCTATTCTGCGTCCGGAAGGGGCACCGGTGAACGCCACGGTTGACCACTCACCGGGTGCCACAGCTTTCATGAATCTGTTGAGCGAAAGCACCAACACAGTCTCCCAGGCCGGCAGGCGCGGCGCACTTATGCTTACCCTGCGCGTTGATCACCCGGACATCGAGAAGTTTATCGTCATCAAAAACGACGAGCACCGCCAGAAAGTCAAGTACGCCAACATCAGCGTGCTCATCACCCACGAATTCATGGATGCTGTCCTCAACGATAAGGATTTCGATCTGCGCTGGCCTTGCATTCCCGGACAGGTTGGTATTCATCCAACCAGAGTTTACAAAACCGTTCGCGCCCGGGAACTATGGAACAAGATCATTGAAAACGCGCACGCTTCCGCAGAGCCTGGCATCATCTTTTGGGACACCATGAAGGATTATCACAATGTGGAGTACGTCAACCCCCTTTCCAGCACCAATCCATGCGGCGAGCAGCCGTTGGCTGCTTTTACCGCCTGCAATTTGGGCAACCTGAATCTGGTAAAATTCGTTCGGGAAGACGACACTTTTGACTTTGAGGATTTCAGCGCATGCATCCGCACGGCCACCCGCTTCATGGACGACGTCATCACCTACAACATGGATTTTCATGCCTTTCAAAAGATCAGAGACGCCGTGGCTTCGGATCGACGCGTCGGTCTGGGCATTACCGGCTTAGGAGATGCTTTGGTGCTCATGAAAACAAAATACGATTCCGACGCGGCCCTCAAGACCGTGGATCAAATCATGAAAACGTTGCGCGATGTTTCCTATGAAACTTCTGTCGAGTTGGCCAAAGAAAAGGGGGCATTCCCCCTGTTCCAGTGGAACGGTTACAGCAAGAGCAAATTCGTCAAGCACCTGCCGAAAAGCTTGCGCGAAAACATCAAAAGCCATGGCATTCGCAACGCCACGGTTCTTACCGTACCACCGGTTGGTACTGGTTCCATCATCGCTGAAACCAGCTCAGGCATCGAACCCATTTTCTGCACTGGCTACACGCGACGGGTGAAGAATGACGACGGCGAGTCCTTCCGTGAATACAAGGTCTACCACCCGCTGATAAGAAGGCTTTTCGGCACCGATGAGAGTCTACCGGATTACGTGGTCACGGCACATGACATTGACCCGTACTTCCGCGTCAAAATGCAAGGGGTGATCCAGAAATACATCGACAGCAGCGTCTCTTCAACCGTGAATCTACCAGAGGATATCGACGTCAAAACCGTAGCGGACATCTACATTACCGCCTACAAAGCCGGTTTGAAAGGCATCACCGTGTACCGCGAGGGGAGCCGGGAAGGCATTCTAAGAACCGACCGCTCGAAACAAGTCCAGGTAGACCAGCACGGATACCACCCGCGTACCCGGCCCAAAATCACCCGCGGCATCACCGAACGCATCCGCACGGGCGAGGGGAATCTCTACGTAACCATCAATGAAGATGAGGATGGTGTGTGCGAGGTGTTTTCGAACATTGGCAAAGCCGGCGGGAATGCAGCGGCTCAGACCGAGGCCATTAGTCGGCTGCTGTCACTGGCGCTCAGGTCCAGCATCGATCCCAAAGAAATCATCAGCCAACTGAAGGGCATTTCCGGACCGGCACCGGTTTGGGAAAACGGCGAGCTCATGCTCTCAACCCCGGACGCCATCGGCAAGGCCCTGGAGCGCTACCTCAGGCGTAAGGGCCAACTTGCAGCTAACGAAGCTACTGCTGCCCCTGTACCGCCAGGCAGCGCCTCCCCTGAAACACAGGTGCCCCGGAGTCAGGAAACCACCGGATCCGGTGCCGTCGAAATCGTGACCTGCCCGGACTGCGGCTCATCGGTCACTCACGAAATGGGTTGTGTGGTGTGTTATCATTGCGGATGGTCAAAATGTTAGCACGAAGATAGCAGAAATAATCGCAACGCCGTGTACGTTTTTTATTCTTAGAGACGTAGTCCCTTTGTTAAAACGACTGCGGATTGGATGGTATCTTAGAAAGCTAAACGACATGGTGGGTACCACAAAAGGGCATCTTTTTTTCGGATGCCCTTTTATTATGGGGTCTGACAGCTTCTCTAATTCAAGACCTACCGCACCAAGACCAGCTTCTTGGTTGCAGAATAGTCGCCAGCAATAATCTGGTAAAGGTAAACACCGCTGGCAACCGGCGACTTTTGCTCGTCGGTGCTGTCCCATTCAACTCGATGCTCCCCGGCTGGCAACGTGTCGTCTAAAAGCGTGGCGATGACCTGGCCCTTGAGATTGATGATTCTCAAGGTGGTATGCAAGGAGGTCGGCAAACCAAACACAATAGTAGTGCTCGGATTGAATGGGTTGGGATAATTCTGTTCCAGATGAAATCTGTTGGGAATGGCGTTTTCCTGATCGCGATTCTTAAAGCTCTTGACAACCAGGCTGTAACTACCTGTTCGATTTACCAGAACGGAAATAGACTTGTTGTCTCGGTACAGTTCTCCTCCTAAAACCACCCACCGGTCTTTCTCTAAATAGGCCACAGCCAGGTCGGTTTCAGAAAGCAACGCCAAATCGTTCCTGTCATAATAAAAGGCCAAGTCAGCCATTTTCTTGAACGTCACATGATCTGGCGTCACGGAATAGCCCAGGCCAGTTGAGGTTAAATCGCGTGGCAGAAGCGATGTGGGATCGACACCGAATTGGTAATTGTCCCCCAAAGCCACAGTAGCAAAGTAACCATCTTGGACCAAAGCATCAGCCGGCAAGCTCAAGCGCAGTTTGCCGTCAGCGCTTGAAATCCTACCCCCTTTTTGGGAAGCGATGAAGTCAACATGAAATTGTAGACTATCCTGTCCCCTGACGGTGCCATATTCATGCTCCGCACCAATGATTAAGCTGGCGGTGCCGCTTGCGAATAACTTGAATTCAGGAAACTCGAACACCGTGTTTGAATCGCTTAAACTGTGAAAATCTAAGTGAACGATCGAATCCGCCAGGGCCAGTTGCCCTGCAACGCTCAATGGATTTAGAGGCGCCTCGCTTTGGAGAAAAAAATCCAGGTAGTCAGGCTTGTCCGGATTGTTCCAGATTCTGGTGGCAAATCGTGGAACGGTTAAATCCTCAGGAATGATCACCATAGCCTTGACCCAGAGATTACACCCGACGTCGAGTTTGGCCCAGCTTAGTCGTTCTTCGCTAAACACCGAAGAACGATCCGTCGGAATTCTGGCCGTGTCGAGAATGGCAAACACCGTGTCTTCGGCGCTGGCATCCACAAGCTCCCACGCAATATGAAAATCTTCACCTTTGGTTAGCGAAATGTGTTTGTCGCTGAAATCCGCCAGGTTCCAGTTGATGACACCGGGTTTCACAGCAGACATGACCACGTCCACCGAATCGATCTTGTGGGCCGGGAAACCCAGACTGTCGTCATACACAAATACTCGAAGCGCCCCACCTCTACCCTGCTGCTTCCAAACAGCAATTTCAGCGCCCGACAAGACCCCATCTGAGCGTGGGGTCAAACGCACGGCGAAGGAGCTAAGCTTTTCAGAACTGCCTACCTGAGACGGCAGGCTCAATCCCGCCATGATTGTTTTGCTCAGTTTGTCGTAGTACTGCAACGTATCGACAAACACGGCTCTGCTGCCCGGTTTTCTGATGTCCAGCTCGTATTCGGAAAAAGGGTGTGCGGCCGATTCCTGCGTTGAATAGGTCATCAAAACGACTTTGTCGTACGCTGGGGCAAAACTGGAAATCGTGAGCGAGCCCTTGCCACGTTCATCTAATGGGAAATCCTCGATTTGTGGCTCCATGTTGGACGCGATCCTGATCAGCCTGGCTTGTAGCTCCGGAGCATTGCCGATACAATCAAGCGAGATTACCAGACCAGTTCTCCTGGGAATTTGGTAATAGTCGGCGGCATAGGCATGGACGCGTTCCACAGTTTGGTGTCCGACAAAACGACCGAACGCGTGGGTAAATCTTTGCCTTGGCAGTTTCAAAGAGGGGTAACTTAGAAGACTGCTGTCATCGACGATAGCCCCCAAGCAGTTCGCCACAGCCCAGTTGGTGAAAATCTCGTCAAAAGTTAACCCCGAAACGCGCAAGTTTATGACCTCTTGCAAGCCAGCAATGCCGGTCTTAGAATCTGCCACAATATCGCGGGCCAGGGCATCGCCCCCGTAGTGATCCAGCAAATAGAGAATCCAAAGAAAGGCTCTGGCATAATCCGCCGGCCGGTTAGACCAGCGCATCAGTGTGTGATCGGGTTGATCCAGAAAAAAGGCTGGATCATTGCCCCAGCCCAGGTTGTTCCGAAATATGGCATACTCAGACAGACCTTCGTTGATCCAGGCCTCCTCGTTAGGGTCATGATTCCAGTGAATCAAGTGCTGAAATTGGTGGGCCAGGGTGCCGGCCACATCTCGGGCCCCAAATTGGTTTAAGCGCGTCACATCGAGGTAAAGCAACTCGCGCTCGTTGCTGTTTGGAAACCGCTTTTTCGGAAACTGATTCACCGGCCAAAAGGTACCGGCGATGTGGCCAGAATCATTCTGCTCTTCCGCCATTGGATACAAAAGGATGGTGATGAGTGAATCGCCGTCGATCCCGGGATTCGGTTCTGCGCCGAAGACTTCCGTGTTGGTAGGATAAATCTGAAAATCAAAAAGATCGATTAAGGTGTCCAGGTCCGCGCCACGCCACGTTTCACTGGTATCAACATAGATGTAGGCATGAACGCCGTGCCTTACGAGGCGCGCCACCACGTCTCTAACCGTTGGTTTTTCCTTGGTGAAATCGATGGCCGTAAAAGTTCGGAGCTCTCCTGGTTTGTCTAAACCGGACCTGTTGTGAACACTGCCATACAATCCCCTGGGTTGCTCAAGCCCCCTGGTAGCATCCCGGAGTTGAGACAATCCACAAAGCCTCGAGCCTTTGGACTCTTGCACCCCGTTCCCCGGCACGCCGATATTTTTGTAATAATGTTTGAAGTTGTGGATTTTGACTTTCTGTGAAGTGTGGGCAAAGAGTGGCAAACATAGCAGGAGTAGAATAACCGGACCAGCCTTGCCGCCAGCACACAGTAGTATGCTTCTCAGAACTTTAGTCTCCTTCACCATGGATTATCTCATAATGAATGACTTCCAAAGAATCCCTTACGCCCATTTCGCTTTTCTTGCGATGAACATAGCCCAACACTTCTACTTTTCGATTCTTCAAATTGCTCAACTCGAACTGTTTGTCACCGATGATGAAATATACCTCCCCGTTTTCGCCTTCTAAAGCCAAATGGGAAGAAGAATCGATCTTGGAAATGTAGACTACCCCCCGATAAACTTTCGGATCACCAACCTTGCGTTGGTTTTCCCTATCGGCATCCGCAGCGACCCCTGTGGAACGATGAGATTTCTTGAGTTCTATTTTGGGTTGTGCTTCTTCTTCGTGATTTTTCGAACAGCCAACCAATGTGGCAATCGAGTAAAAAACAAGCAAAAGGGAATGTATGAGATATGAGTGCATTCTAAAATACATGACGTCCTCCAAACTGCTGCTACCTATCGTGTCAAAGCCAACTGCACAGCCCGCTTAGCCAATACTTCCAGAGAATCAAATATCGGGACAGCCAGGCTCAATTCAGACTGAACTAAGCTCAATTCCGTGCATCCCAAGATCACCGCCTGCGCCCCTTTTTTCACCAGTTGACGGGCGAATGCTTCAACCGCTACGACGTTTTTGGTTTTACCTTTTATGCGGTAAATCACCGACTGCAGATCCTTCAATTCCCAGGCATCCGGCACGATCACTGCGATGCCGCGTTTTTGAAAGGCTTGTTGGTACAGTTGAGATTGAATGGTACCCGAGGTGGCCAACAGCCCTACGGTCTCGTAATCGCCATTCTCTTGCAAACAGGCCTCCAACACTTCCTGGATTAGATTTAAGATCTCAACTTTGCACTGAGAGGCCATCTGCTCATAATAAAAGTGGGCGCTGTTGCAGGGAATACAGACAAAGTCGGCCCCGGCTTGTTCAAGCAGGGCAAGACTCCGGAGCAATTCCGGCAGGGGGTCTTCGCCCTGTTTGAGAATGCCTTTTGTGCGGTCCGGTATTTGAGGGTTGTTGTAGATTAGGACAGGAATATGGTTCTGATCCACCTTTGCAGGCGTCAAATCAACGATTCTCTGAAAAAAGAGCGCCGTGGCTTCAGGGCCCATTCCACCCAACACGCCAATGGTCTTCGGAGTTTTACGGTTCATATTTCTCAAATGAAAAAAATAGTAAGAGTCGAGCCGAGGATTTTACAAATCATCTTCATCCGTGCCCGGGGCACTTGAGGCCTCCTCTTCCGCTTCCTCCACTATCTGGTCAAAATCTTCTCCGAGGTCTTCCCCCATTTCCTGCCCCATCTTTTTCATGAACCTGGCCAGGCTCTTGGGATCATTCTCATCGAAATCGCCCCATCGGCTCGGATCCGCCAAACGCTCCATGCGGCTCTCCTCGGAACGAACCGCTGCAAAGCGAGACAGGACACGCCGCAACTTAGTGCTGCTGCATTTTTCGCACTTGCCGGTGAAAGGCTCTGAGGTTTTAAGAATCAAGAAACTGGACTTCTTGCCGCATTCCTGGCAAACATATTCGTAGATAGGCATGATTGCACTCCTTTTGCAACAAGGTGAATCTGTAAGAGGGACTATTCAATAAGCATCAATAGGGTATCCTTATCTACCGATTCTTCGTCGGTCTTGAAAATTTTCTTGACAATACCGCCTGCAGTGGCCTTGATTTCGTTTTCCATCTTCATGGCCTCAATAATGACCAATCCATCCCCTGGTTTGACGCGCTGGCCTTCGCGGACTTCGATCTTCACTATTAAGCCGGGCATGGGTGCTTTTACCTGTTTCGGCTCTGCACGCTTCGCTTCCTTTTTTGTGAGTCGATTTAGCTGTTTTTGTCTTTCGTCGGCTAACTCAACATGGTATTTCTGATTATCGACGATGACTTCGTAACACGCTGAGTTTTTGCGAATGAATAGTTGGTAACAGCGGTTGGCAAATACTAAGGAGAAGAGGCCGGGGGGCCCAAGCTGTTGAAATTGCACCGGATGCGATTGTCCATTCAACAAGACTTGAAGCTCACCATCGGTGTCTTGCAACTCGACAGTGTACTCTTTGCAGGCGGTTTTAGCATAAAGCTTCATGGTTTCATCGATAAGTCGTGCAGATCAGACAGGCTCCCGACCTAATTCCAATCTTCTTCACTCCAATCCTCGGCTTCCCAATCTCCATCCTCGCCGCCAAAATCCTCTTCATCGAATTCTTCTTCGTCATAATCTTCCCCGTCAAAATCCTCCTCCCAGTCTTCTTCATCTTCCTCATCCCAATCATCTTCCCAGTCGCTGTCATCCTCCCAGCTCTCATCGCTGTCGTAGTATTCCTCGTCAAAAATTTCATCATCGTTTCTAAGATTAATTGAGTTATGGTTAGAATTAAAGTTACCGTCCATTTGGGCCTCCACATCTCAAAGAATGTTTTCCCAACCGTAAAAAAATAAGCGTAGCGTGGCTAACAGTGTACTCGTCAATTCAGACTGTTTGTCCTGAGTTCCTCCCTGAGCTTGTAGACTACTTGCATAACCATCTGGGCCTGCGATTGCAGCGCACTGCGGTTTTGCAGGCTGACTTCGGTCTTCTTCAGTTTAATTGGCTTCCCCACTTTAGCCCGAATCTTAACCAACCTGGGGAGTTTTCTACCGGGAGGTAACGCCTCCCGCGTTCCGACAATCGCGATAGGCACCACGGGGCAGTCTGCCATTTGTGCTAAACGTACAAAGCCAGTCCTTGGCCTCGGCGGTTCCTCCGACTCGTGCTTGCGGGTGCCCTCCGGTGCCATATAAAGAACGTGACCGCGTTGCAGCACCTCAAGAGCATGCTCCAACGAGGCCTGGTCACTAGCCCCGCGCACTATGGGAAACATGTCCACAGCTCGCAGCCACCAACCCAAAATCGGCACATCGAACAATGAGTGCTTTACCATGGTCGAGGCCTTGGTTTTCACCACCAAAGCCATGGCTGGAATGTCGAGAATGCTGTTGTGATTTATGATTCCTATGTACGGGCCTTTGGCCGGCAAATTCTCCCTACCAAAACTTTTCCCACGAAAAAGAACTTTCATGACGATCTTGAATATATAATAGGAAATCCAATAAACCACGATAATTCTCCCTCCGAGTGCTCAAATTAATGCATTATTACAATAAATGCAAGCTTTTTTTGACCAGGCTGGTCTTGCACGACGGTACGGCTTAAGATACTGTTATCTTGGGACTTACATGTAGAGCTTATTGCTCAGAATGTAGGCTTCTACTGCAGGCGGCACCAGATACTTGATGGATCGCCTGTTTTGGACGAATTGTCGGACGGTCGTAGAGGATATTTCGATAAAAGGGGCATCTTGCAAATATATGATCTCTTTCTCATCGATTTGTTCCGGCAGATTCGCCAGGTTATCTCTGCTTCTCGGAAATACCACGAGGGTGCACAGTTGCAGAATCTTCTCCGGGCTTTTCCACCGATGAAAAGAGAACAGATTGTCAGAACCGATGATCCAAAACAAGTGCTCCCTGGGCACTTTTAGTTGGTCCTTAAAGAATGCGATGGTATCCACACTGTAAGTGACGCCTTGCCGGTTCATTTCCACGTCAGAAATTGTAAAACCGAGGTTGTCCGAGGTCGCAAGCTTGACCATCTCAAACCGGAACTGGGCATCTACATAGATTTGTTTGTGTGGAGGAAATGCAGAAGGGACGAAAATGACCTTTTGGAGGTCGAGTTCTTCCTTCACATACTCGGCAATAATCAGGTGAGCATTATGAATGGGATCAAACGTCCCCCCATACAGTCCAATTCTCAAAATATTCTCGGTCAGTTTTTTGTGTGGTTGCCGATGACCGCCTCCCCATCTGCTGCCTGGTTGATTTTATATTTCGTATGGATGCGTGCAATGCGGTCTTTGGTTTTGGAGCGGTACTTGCTGGTAGGAAACTTCGCCATCAATCCGTTAAAGGTTGCAAGAGACTCGTCAATGCGTCTTAATTTCAGAAGACATTCGCCCTTCCAGTACAGAGCGTCATCAGCAAATTTCGTGTCGTAGTATTGATTCAAAACGCTGTCAAAATAAACCAGAGCGGCGGTGTAATTGTGCAATTTACGATAAAGTTGTCCCGCCTTAAAATCCTTTTCAGCCAGCTTAGTCCGGCAAATCAGCAGGAGCCTTTCAGCCTCGGGGACCAGATCGCTGTCGGGAAAATCTTCCAGAAATTGTTGAAAATGTTTGACGGCTTCCAAAGTATATTTCTGGTCCAGTGCTGGTTTAGGCGACAGTTTATAATCGCAAACCCCTATTTTGAACCCTGCATCGTCGAGATACTCGCTCTTGGTGTAGAGGCGCTCAAGCCTGTTGTATTCGTCCGCTGCAATAATGTATTCCTTGAGATGGAAATGACACTCTGCTAAGTAGAATTGCGCCGCATCGATGAAATTCGCTGCTGGATTGTTCAGAGTTAAGATCTTAAACTGTGTTTTGGCTTCGAAATAATCTTTGTTGTTGAACATTCTTTTGGCCAATTCAAAGCGTTCAGCGGCCGTAATGTTCTTCTTTATCGAGTAGCCGCCGCAGCTAAGGGCCAGGCTTGCCACAACAAGCCACAGACTAAGTTTTATGATGGTGCCGGAAATCTTCATTCAGTTGCCTTGCTAATAACCCACCTCTGTTATCGACTGCGAAGCGAATAAAATAAAAATACGATTATACCCGTAACGCCAGTAATCAACACAGGTTCCCAAAATTTGTTATTTCTTCCAATTCCCTCTATTTCCCCCTGGGTGAACGAGATATTTGGATTTTCGATTTGACTCAAATGGACACGTTCAACCCAGTCCGCTTTAGCGCCCTTGATTTCCTCACTGCGCAACAATCTGCCCGAAGGCTGTTCAAAGATGCGCACAAATAGGCCAACGTGTCCGATTCGCTGTAGTCTCTGCTCCTCAATACTTTTCTCAGGATTGCGGTTGATGTATTTTATGCCAACCGACAGGACTTTGTACTCAAAAACGACAAACGGGGCCCGCTGGTCGGACTGTTGATTCTCCTCTGGACCCACGTAGATATTCTCGAAGCCATGTGATTTTAATACTCCAACGATTCTATCCAGGAAAAACCAATCCGCCCCATTATTGGCCTGGATATTTCTTACTCTAATAGGCCACGTGGACTGTATGGAACTATTGACTGCGACATCCTGCAAAAGACTATCGGATAAAGCGGTCAGAAACTCCCTGTTCGTGATTTCTTGACTTCGTGCACTTAAGGTCAAAAAAACAGTGACTATCGCTAATAAAATCAACAGTAAGTTCTTAAAGCACATCAATGTTACTTAACAATTCATCCAAAGTTCCCCCCAATTCCCGCTTCCGCCAGGCTTCTATATCCTGATTAGCAAGGACAAAAAATGCCAGCGAGTGTAATCACCGACATTCTTTTCCAAAACAAATGCATAGTTCAGGAAATAATCTCGATGCGCAAATCCATTGTCCGGATTAGAAAACAAATTTCTATCCAGCAAGCCCACGCCCCAGGTAAGCGAGTACTCCCCTTCTTCCTTTTTATCAAAGAAACCAGCGCGCAGTGCCAGGTGTGAAAACAACACCTGCTCAACTCCAAAGTGGATTTCTCGCACCGCCTTGTTTTGTTCCTCGCCCAGGTTGCGAACATCGAGGGACAGTAGCATGCTTGCAAACGGCTTGTAAGAAACCCCAACATTTACCGATTCATCCACCAGTCTCTCCAAAGGCCATCTATAATCCTTCAAGGTGTCGGGCAAATTGATGAAAGACACACCTACATTCAGCCCTTTGTCGGGCTTCAATAGAATGCCATAGCTCACCGCCACGTCCCTGCGACTCTTAGCCGGGTCGTTTTCATCGCTTCCATATAATAGGCTGGCCGAACCCCCGATGGAGATCTTGTCGGCGAGCTTCCACCGCCCCACAATGGAATGGGCATGGTTCTGTTGTAATCCAGAAACATCGAACAGATCGTCGTTGGCAAATGCTTCGGGCTGGAAAAAGCCTTCCTCACCCAATAAAATACCGAAGTCGAAGGCGTTCAAGGAAACAAACACCGATTTTACCAACAAACCCATGGTGAGCAAAAAGTCATCCAAAGAGTAGCTGCCGGTATTGAAGATATCTTTGTTTCGGACACCGCCCACCACCAAACCCACAGGATTCAAAAACAAGGTCACCCGTTTGGATTTGTCCGCCTGGTACAAATCCAAAGCTGCCGGGTTGTATTGAATAGAAGCCAGGTCGTCCTCAACAGAAGTAAACGCACCACCCATGGCCAAAGGCCGGGCCTTCACATCGCTCAGGGTAAAGTATTGGCTGCCCTGAGAAAACGACCAGCCGGGTGCAAGCAAAGTGAGCAGGCTTAAACCCATTGTTTTAAAACGAATGCCTCTCAAACTGCATCCCTCTTGCCAAATAAGAAAGCCACAGGTAGCAGCAAAACACCCAGGCCAGAGACGACCTGCGTGAAAATATTCCCATGCCTGGTGAAAAAAGAAGTTTCTCTTCTCAGCGGCAAACTCGCCGTCAAGTAGGCCTCCTCAAACAGCGGCGACCTTCCTTTCACGCGGCCATAGGGATCGATAAACATGGAGACACCGGTGTTGGCGCATCTCGCAATGCTGATTCTATTTTCTATGGCACGGAACACGGACATTTGTGCGTGTTGGTACAGACCAGCATTCAACCACCAGGGGAAATGATCTCTGCCAAACCAGGCGTCGTTGGTGATCACGGTCACGAGTCTTGCCCCCTGTTGTACGAACTTGCGTACCAGGTCCGGGAATATAGATTCAAAACAAATGACCGAAGCCACTGGAACCGTGCCGGTAAGCCTGGGGTTGTGCACCCGGGCACTCGTGCCGTTGGTTACAGCCCCTTGTTTGTCTGTGGCGACATGATCTTTCAGCGGCAGGTCGAACACCACCACCTTGTCACCCGGGGAAAAATTGCCCTGGCCCATCTCCAGCTTCTGGATGAATTCCTTAAATATAGGTATGGAATCCTCATAGGGAACCCTTTCCCCAAACGGCACCAACTGCATTTTCGCATATTTAGGGATTCTACTACTGTGCGGAGAAATCATGACCACTGAATTGTAAGTCTTATATTCATTTTTTGAAATGAACCTCGCGTCTGGCGTGCCGGTGATAAGCGGGGTGTCGATCTCATCCACAAAATTGTGGATTCTGGTGAGATATTTGTAATTCAACAACAAGAACTTAGGACTGGCTGTTTCAGGCCATACGATCAAGTCGAGATTCTCCCTGGCAGCCGCCCGGCTGAGCTTTTCATAGATATCGTAGCTCAGGTTTTCGTTGCCTTTTTCCCACTTCATGTAGGGATCGATATTCCCCTGCACCACGGCCACTCGCAAGTCATCTTTAAACTCTTCCTGCCGCGGCATCACATGCCGGCCGTACATCCAGGGCAGGACGAAGAGCAAAACAATGCCGGTCAAAAAAAATGCAACTTTGACTCGATCCTCTAAGTTCTTCAAGATTAAATAGATCAAGACATTGATTACCACCAACCAGAAAGAGACGCCAAAAACACTGGTGTACGAAGCAAATTGGATCAGCAACAAATATTGTGTCTGCGTGTAGCCCAGACTGATCCAGGGGAAGCCCAGTTCGCCCAGCGACTTCAAATACTCGATGCCGGTCCAAACAAATGGTATTGCGATGACGAATTTCCGGCCCAGCCGTTGTCTCAAAAAGACGTGAATCATCGCATAGAGCGAGTAATAGAGGGGATGAATAAGTATGGTTGCCAGGGCCCCGGGCACGGTGACAAAATTAATCCAATAGACCGTAGCCACGCTAATAAACAAACCGGTGAGGTACCCCCAGCGAAAAGCCTCCTTTAGGTTTTTCTCCTCCAGGATGTAAAAGAAAGGCACCAACCCCCAGTAGGCTAAGAATCCAAACTGGAAGGGTGGGAAAGAAAAACTGACCAGGAAAGCCGTAAGAAGGGATAGTAGTAACTCTAATCGCATCTCAATTCAATTTCTCGTCCCGATTTCGCAGACTCATACACCGCTTCGACTACGCGCATGCGCTCTAACATTTCTGCTCCACTTGAAACCAGTGGCGTGCTATTTTTGAGGGAATCGACAAAGTGCAACAACTCATTTTGGTAGGACTTCTTATAAAGATTCATTTGAGTCTCGACCTTGTTAGGCGTCACATTTACCAGGTTCCCGTGCAGTTCTTTGTGAATCCGCAGCGGATTCAAAAGGGCACCACCATGCGTGCCAAATAAATTTGTGTAGAAAAAGTCTTTCTCTGACAACAAGGTCCAACTGACTTCGACCGTCAAAGTTGCACCGTTGTTAAGCCTCAAGAAGGCAGCCGCGGAATCTTCTACTTCTAATTTATTGATTTTATTGTAAGTAGCTGCTTTCACACTTTCCACAGGGACATCGCCCATCAGCCACAAGCCAACGTCCAACATCTGAATGCCCAAATCCATGAATACGCCACCGCCCGAAATCTCTTTTTCATAAAGCCACGACCGGTCCAACATTTTTTCTTTTTTCCGCAGCCACCCTGTTTTTGAATAAAATATTTCGCCAAGATCGCCACCGTTCAAAAAAGACTTTAGAATGATGGCATCCTGTCGGAAGCGCACGTTCATGGCAACCATCAATTTCCGCCTGTACCTTTGGGCCGCATCGACCATGTTCTTGGATTCTTCATAATTCCGCGCCATGGGCTTTTCCACCAGCACATGCTTGCCACTGGAAAGTGCGGCTTCAGCTATGTACAAATGGCTTTGCGTGGGAGTACAGATATCCACCGCCTGCACCTCCTCCAACTTCAGCAATTCCTCGATGTCGTCAAACACACGAGGGATTCGATACCGATCAGCTATCCACTGCGCCTTGTTCTTGTTCCTGTCGCACACAGCCAATAGCTGCACGTCCCCAATTTTCTTCCACTGGGGGATGTGCACGACCTGGGCTACGGCGCCTGTTCCAACAACAGCAATGTTTAGTTTATCAGACATCGCATTTAGTCACAAAGAAGCCGTTTATCGGTTGACATAGTTCAAATAGTTTTGCAGAATCAGCGTTGCAGACACCCGATCGACCAACAACTTGTTTCTGCTTGGTGACAGATTCATTTGCAGCAAGGCGCGACGGGCTTCCACAGAAGTAAATCTTTCGTCCCATAGCAGGACTGGCAACCCGACCTCAGCTTTGAGTTTGTTAGAAAAGGCCTGGGTCTTCATCGTCACGACACTGGCTTCGCCATGAGCATTCAAAGGATGGCCCACAATCACTTCCACGACTTCATATTCCTGAGCCACCTGTTTTATCCGGTGGAGCGCCTCTCTGCGGCTTTTGTACACGATGGTTGGCAGCCCCTGGGCTATGATGCCCAAAGGATCGCTCACCGCGATGCCAATCTTTTTCTCACCGTAGTCGATTGCCAGGATTCTGCCTCGACCTTTGCTCATAAATGTGTCCGTTGTAAACTAACATTTCTCACTTTACGTGCGGTCAACAGGAGTCTACCGCAACTGTCATTCAGTAGGAATCTTTTTGATTTTCAGCGAAGACCCTGCTTCGACACTCATTTCTTAGAATTAAAAAGATTCTTCCAGAATGACAGGTACGATATTGTTTATATGATAGTCTTATCATCTTGTCGAAGTGAGAAATGCTCATTATAAAGTAAAACCGTTAGAGGGAACCCTAACGGTTTGTCAATGACCTGGACTCATTAAGTTACATTGATTTCGTCAAGCGGGGTCTTCAAAACCTCTTTTAGGAGTTTTCCAGCTTTAAAATGCGTTTTACGCCGCGCCGGCACAAAAATGATTTCTCCTGTTTTGGGATTTCGTGCCTTGGGTTTTGGTTTGGTTGTTTTCACCTCAAAGACGCCGAAGTCTCTGATCTCAATTCGTACTTCAGGATCGGCTTCTGCCATGAATTCCCTCAAGGAAGTAAATACTCCATCCACGATCTTTTCAGCTAAATAGATTTTTTCCCCAGCTAACTTAGCAGTTCTCTTCGCAACGTCCTTTTTGGTTATGGTTTTCTTCATGGATTCCACTCCTCTGTTTGAATTGTATACTGTTTACTGTTTTGATCCGACATCCGCAGTTATCTCTAAATAACCCGTTAATGAGGTGCTGTCTCAACAGTACCGTCTAATCTTTCAACGCTAATTACTCCTTTCACTTGATTAATTTTATTAATAATTCGTGTTAAGTGCTGTAAATTACGTACCTCTAAAATGAAATTGCTGTACACAAACGAGTCCTCGGCCTTCAAGTCAACGCTCACTATGTTCGTCTCTGTCCTGGAAATAGACTCTGTAACGTCCCTGAGGAAATGCTTGCGGTCTTCTCCCAGCAAATGCAAGCCAACGGTGAAATGCTTGTCTTTGTCAACATCCCACTCCACTTTGATCTTTCTGTCCTCGTCATCAATTATGTTGGTGATGTTGCGGCAATCACTTCGGTGCACTACGATGCCCCGGCCACGAGTCACGAACCCCAGGATTTTGTCCCCGGGCACCGGCTGACAACACTGGCCAAAATTGATCATCAAATTGTCGATGCCGTCAATTCGCACCCCCTTGGTCGCCCCACGCGCCCGAGCAAGAAACTTCTTAAATACGGACGACTCTTTGATCTCCACATTCTTCTCGGGGGAAATGCGACCGATCAGCGTATGAATGGAAGTATTCCCGCTGCCAATGGAAGCCAGCAGTTGTTCACCATTTTGGAAATTCAGATTTTGCGCAAATTCTTCTAAATCGACCTGATCCTTCTTAATATTGCATTTCTTGAACTGTTTGTTGACAATCTCTTCCCCCAGCTTGAGACTCTGCTCATAGAAAGACTCTTTGATCCATCGCTTGATGCGGCTTCTGGCCTTGGATGTCTTGACGAACTTGATCCAATCAGGATTTGGGTTTTGATTCGGAGAAGTAATGATTTCCACCGAATCGCCGCTTTTTAACTTGTAGCTTAAAGAGACGATTCTACCGTTCACCTTGGCGCTAATGCAGTGCATCCCGATATCGGTGTGCACGGCAAAGGCAAAGTCTATCGGCGTTGAATTCACTGGCAGCTTCAACAAATCGCCTTTAGGAGTGAATACGAACACCTCGTCCTGGAAGAGATCGATGCGGAGATTCTCCATGAACTCGGCTGGATCCTTGGTTTCTTTCTGCCAATCCAACACCTGACGCAGCCAGGTCATGTGCCTGTCCAACTCGTCCTGCTTGGCTTTTCCCTCTTTGTAAAGCCAGTGCGCCGCGATGCCCTCTTCAGCGGTTCGATGCATTTCTTCGGTGCGAATCTGAATTTCTACCATCCTGCCTTCTGGACCGATTATCGTGGTGTGCAACGACTGGTACATATTGGATTTTGGAGTCGCAATGTAATCTTTGAAGCGCTCATGCACCGGGGTGAAGAGATTGTGCACGATGCCCAGGACAAAGTAACACTGATCGACTTTTTCAACGATGATTCGAATAGCCAGGAGATCGTAAATCTGTTCAAACGGCACCTGTCGCTTTTGCATTTTTCCATAGATGCTGTAAAAATGCTTGGGCCGGCCGGTGATCTTGGCCTTTATCTTGGCCTGGCGTAGCTCTTTCCGGATTGGGTTGGTCACCCTGCGGATGTACCGCTCCCGCTCTTCACGTTTCCCGGAAATTTGGTCTACCAGTTCCCAATACGATTTAGGATTCAGCGTCTTCAGGACCAGGTCCTCCAGTTCCCATTTGATTTTTGCAATGCCCAGCCGGTGCGCCAGGGGCGCATAAACATCCCGGGTCTCGATGGCGATGCGCTTTCGTTTTTTGGGCGACAAATATTCAATGGTTCGCATATTGTGCAAACGATCGGCAAATTTTATAAGAATGACCCGAATGTCCCGCACCATTGAAAGAATCATTTTGCGAAAATTCTCAGCCTGACGCGCTTCGACGCTTTCGAACCTGAGTTCACTGATCTTGGTCACGCCGTCTACCAGCCTGCCCACTTCTGCCCCAAACAACTCTTCGACTTCTTCAATGGTAACGCCGGTGTCTTCGGCAACGTCGTGCAGTAACCCTCCGGTGATGGTAGTAGAATCCATCTTCAAATCGGTGAGAATCCTGGCGACTTCTAAACAGTGCGTGAAATACAACTCGCCCGATTTGCGCAACTGATCCTTGTGTGCCTCAAAACCAAAGTCGAAAGCTCTGCTGAGCATTGCGGCATCAGCCTTCGGGCTGTACCGTTTTATTTTTCGCACAAGCTCGTCGAATGATTTTTTGTAACCGTTCTTCATGGCTTAAAAGGGTGCCCCTGGCATGTCTTCCTGCTCGTAGGAAAGATTAGCAAAGAGCACAAAATCTTTTTGAAAAGCCAACTTGACGTCCCCGGTGGGGCCGTTTCGCTGTTTGGCAATGATGATCTCTGCAATGCCCTGTTCTTCAATGGGCATGTCGCGGCGTGCGTAAACCTCAGGGCGATAGATGAACATGACCACGTCGGCATCCTGTTCGATAGCCCCGGATTCCCGCAAATCGGACAATATGGGACGGCGGTCGCCTCCGCGCGATTCCACCGCACGGGAGAGCTGCGACAGGGCAACAACCGGAATGTCCAACTCTTTGGCCAGAGCCTTCAGAGACTGTGAGATCAGCGAAATCTCGATTTGCCGACTCTCCGCGCTCCTGGGGCCCTTAACCAATTGCATATAATCGATGATCAACAGGCCCACATTTTCCTCTGTTTTCAAGCGCCTGGCTTTGGCACGAATTTCCAAAACGCTCAGAGCTGCCGAATCATCGATGAAAATTGGTGCCTCGGCCAAACGGCCAACACTCATGCTAAGCTTGGGCCAGTCCTCCTGGGGCAGCATTCCCGTTCTCACCTTGTGGGAGTCCACTTTGGCTTCGCTGCACAGCATGCGCATGGCCAACTGCGTGTTGGACATTTCTAAGCTGAAAATGCCAACGGGCAGCCTGTGGTCTACGGCCGCATTTCGCGCAATGTTCAAACAGAAAGCGGTCTTACCCATAGACGGTCGGCCGGCAACGATAATCAGGTCAGAATTCTGGAAGCCGGAAGTCAACTCATCTAATTTAGCAAAACCGGTCGCCACACCCGTCACGCTGCCTTTTCTCTTGTGGTAACTATCGATGATGTCAAATGTGTTGCGCAACACCGGTTCCATCTTCTGAAAACCTTTTCTCAGCTTCTTTTCCGAGAGCGTAAAGATTTTCTGTTCGGCACTGTCGATGATTTCAACGGCGTCTTCTTTGGCCTCAAAGGCATCGTTGGCAATTTCACTCGAGACTTCAATCAACTTTCGCAAAAGCGATTTTTCTAATACGATCTTGGCATAGTATTCAACACTGGCAGCCGAAGGTACGCGGTTGGCCAACTCCGTGATGTAATAAGCCCCCCCGACCTCTTCCAAGACCCCCATTTTTTCCAATTCGTCCGTGATGGTTAAATAATCGATTTCCGTCCCACCACCATCAAGGTTAAGGGCGGCTTTGAAGATCTTCTGGTGCGCCGTTTTGTAAAAGGAGGTGTCCTCCAGCATTTCAATGCATTTGGTCACCGCCTCCTTATCGATCAGCATGGCCCCCAACACGGCCATCTCTGCCTCAATGGCCTGCGGCGGCATGCGATCTGTGCTGAATTCTTGTTCTGCTTTTCGTGCCATGTTACGCTTTGTTCCGGTCAAAATCCATTGGGACTTTGTCGCCAACTTTTTCATCGTAAAGCCGGCGCAACTGCTGCACGTCTTCCCAGGTGCTACGCTTTAGTTCTGGATTCCTGAGCAATGCCGCCGGATGATAGGTGACGATGACATCCACATTCCCCAGTCGGTGTACCGTGCCCCGCAACTTGCCAACAGCCGTGTGAACTCCCAACAGGTTTTGAGATGCCACTCTTCCAAGCGCCAAAATGAATGCCGGTGCAATCATCTCTATTTGTCGTCTCACGTAGGGTAAACACTCCGCAATTTCTTCAGGCTCGGGTTCGCGATTTCCCGGCGGACGGCACTTCACCACATTTGCAATATAGACTTCACTGCGATCAAAGCCAATGGCGTTGAGAATCTTAGTCAGAAGCTTACCAGCCGGCCCAACAAACGGCTCCCCTTGTTGATCCTCGTCGTAACCCGGCCCTTCGCCAACGCAGATCAGTTTGGCGTTCGGACTGCCGACACCAAAAACAAATTTGGTTCTGCTCTTGCTCAGTTTGCACTTTGTGCAATCTTTGATCTGCGAAAAAAACTGATCGAGGTTGTGCAAATCCGCCTCTTCTTCAGCCAGGTACTCCACCGCCTCCTTCAAATAGATGCGACTGCCAAATAATTCTGCTTGCTGCCGCAAGTACGATCGGGTTAAATCCAAAACAGTCCCGTAGTCAGGCATTTTATTCAATTGGCGCACGCCTTTTCTTCGTTCTTGTGTAGAAGATTGCAAACCCCGTCTAATATTTTTTGCGCCACCGCGCTCTTCGACATTTTGGGCAGTCGTTCCTGGTCGCCGTTGGCGTACAAAATCGTGACCTTGTTAGTATCCCAGCCAAAACCCGCCCCATCCTCCAGTGGATTGTTGAGGACGATCATGTCCAGGTCTTTAGCGTACAGCTTCTTTTGCGCATTGGCCAATTCATTCACGGTCTCCACGGCAAAACCGACATGGAGACGCGGGCCTTTCTTCCTGGCAAGACTCTTTAAAATATCTTTGGTTTTTTTGAGATTCAGAACCATTTCCTGGTCCTCTTTTTTCAACTTGTGGCTGGCATGCCGAGTTGGCCGATAATCTGAAACCGCCGCGGACATGATGAGAATATCTGCACGGGCATACACCCTCTCCACAGCCTGGTACATTTCTTCGGCGGTGTTCACAGCCACGAAATCAATTCCCTGCGGCGCCGTCAGGTGAGTTGGCCCACTGACCAATACTGCCTCAGCACCTCTGAGCCTGGCAGCCGCTGCCAATGCGAATCCCATCTTGCCAGTGGAACGGTTTGAGAGAAACCGGACAGGATCCAGCGGCTCCCGGGTTGGACCCGCGGTGACAACGACTTTCTTACCAGCCAACTCTTGAGTGCCCAGAAGTATATACTTGAGTTGTTGCACAATGTTTTCAAGGGTCGCCAACCGGCCCCAGCCCTCGCCCTCGCTGCGCGTGGCCAGGGGGCCCTTTTCAGGGTCGACAAAAGCGTGGCCACGGGCCTTTAGCCTGGCCACATTCTCCTGCACGACCGCGTTCTCCCACATGGCCGTATTCATGGCCGGGCAAAAAACCACCGGCACGCGCGCGGCCAGAATGGAAGTCGAAAGAGGATCGTCCGCTAAACCGGCTGCGACTTTCCCGATGACGTTTGCCGTTGCTGGACAAACAACGATCGTGTCGCTCCAGCGTGCCAGGTCGATGTGCAAGATGCCTTCGGAGGTGCCCGAGTCAAACAAAGAATGCAGGACCGGGTTCTCGGAAAGGGTCGCAAACGTCAGTGGCGCCACAAATTTTGTCGCCGCTTCAGTCATCACGATGCGAACTTCCGCACGCTGTCGCCTGAGCTCACGAACCAACTCGCACGCTTTGTAGGCAGCAATGCTGCCGGTAACGCCTACGGTTATTTTCTTTGCAGAAAACATGATGCAGAAACCGACTTAAGCGGTTTCCTCCTCTTCCACCGAATCGACCTGGTAATCGTATTTGACATTACCGGCAAGAAAGCTTTCTAAAGCGATCCTGGCTGGCTTGGGCAATTTCTTATAATCTCGCACCACAACTTCCTCATTTTGCTCATCTTCCGAATCTGAATACTCATCATCAAATTCCTCTTCCTGCCGATAGAGCTGTTTGTTTTCTTCATTTATCTGACGCGCTCTTTTAGCGATGATGATGATCGCTTCATAAATATTATGCGCGTGTTTTTCAACTTCCCGAATGGAAATTGTACTTGCCATTAACACATCCTCCAGTTAAATTTAGTTTTTCTTGCGTTGTTCAATGATCTTCAACACCTGCGCAACCGTTGCTGAGAGGTCTTCATTCAAAATCTGAAAATTATACGATGCCGCTTTTTGCATTTCCTCGGGAAACCGTTGCAAGCGTCTCCCGATTTGCTGAGTGTCTTCTGTGTTCCTGCTCTTCAAACGCTCCACCAGACTTCCCAGGGAAGGCGGTTTAATAAAAATCAATAGCGCAGAGGGGCCGTACAATCGCTTGATTTCTAAACCACCATGCACGTCTAAATCGAGCAAGACCGTCTTGCCCTCTTGCAGCCATTGTTCTAAATGCGATCTCGGCGTCGCATAAAAATCACCATGGACTTCCGCCCACTCGATGAACTCGCCTTGCTCCCGTTTTCTCTCGAACGTTTCTAAATCCCAGAAGAAGTAATCGCGGCCATCCACCTCGTCGGGCCGGCGGGGCCGTGTTGTAACCGAAACCGAGTATTTGAAGTCAGCGTCTCCTGTTTCAAGCACCCTGCGAATAATGGTCGTTTTGCCCCCACCCGAAGGCGCTGAAATCACAACCAGGAGGCCTTTGTCTTTCATTATCTCACGCTTGGATTACTCGATGTTTTGAATTTGCTCCCGTAGCTTTTCGATTTCCTCTTTGGTTTCCACGACCCAGTGCGCAATCTGAGAATCGTTCGCTTTGGAGCCAATGGTATTCGCTTCCCGATGCATTTCCTGCAACAGAAAATTCAATTTTCGACCTGCGGTTTCTTCATTGTCCAACAATTCCAAAAAATAGTCGTTGTGACTCTTAAATCGCGTACACTCCTCTGTGACATCTACCCGATCCGCAAACAAGGCGATCTCCATCTCTAAACGCCCTTCATCCACGGCAACGGCTTCGGTTATTTCTCTTAAGCGTTCCTTGAGCTTCTCATATTCCGTGCTGGATCTGCTGTGCGATTTCTCCTCTATTCTCTGGAGCAGCCTATTCAAGACTTCAATACGTCCCACAAGATCCTTTTTCATTTCATTACCCTCCCGGATCCTCATTTGCAACAAATCCGACAAAGCTACCTGCAACGCTTTCTTTGCGATTTTCCAGGCATTCTCATCGGAGGGTTTTTCAGAAGCCACGGTGATGATGTCAGAAAACTGCAGAAGATGCTCAATGCGGATCGAGTCTTGCAGTCCGAATTCTTTTTTGAGCTCCTCCAACAACTTCAGGTATGATGCAGCCAGCACTTTGTCGACGGTCAGACCGGCGAGTTCCTGCTCCTCACTTTTGAGACTCACCGTAACCTCAACTCTGCCGCGGGTCAGATTAGAACGAATCATCTCCCTGATATCGCTTTCAAAATAATTCAGGCTTTTGGGAATCCGCAATGAAACGTCTAAAAAGCGATGATTCAGGGTCCTGATTTCTACCAATACTTCGACGCCGTCCTCTTTGACTTCGCCCCGTCCAAATCCCGTCATGCTGACAATCATGAGAAATCGAACATCTCCTTACACTCAGTCCATGTAATGGAGCCAGTTGAAAAACCGGTAAGAATCATAAAAGTTTTGATAGATTAAGTTCAATATACATTTAACTTACATTATACAATAAAATTTTAAAATAGTCAATCAAAATTTTATTATTTTTAGCGGGGGGCATTCAGGGTAAAACGAGTCCGTCTCAAAACGAGGGCCATCGCAGGCAACCAAATACTGAGAAGATCACTGGCATGCCAGCTACTTTTGACCGGGCCCTGCAGAGCTGGAGCATGGGGCAACTGGACCGCTCTCAACCACGTGCAGGTCGGCACCTTCGAAGAAGGGCGCAGAATGGGCTTGGGGCTTGGAGAAGCGCAAGACCAGCGCCCCTGGAGATCTTCAAAGTCGACCGTTCTACTTGCGCTTGAACTTGGGCTCCTCGATGGTGAGCCGGGCGGAGATGCGATGGGTAGCCCCTAAACCGTGGTCCAAAAAGGCGTAGTCGATCTGCAGTTTAGGAAAATGGAGGCCAGCGCCGGCGGCAAACCGGCCAACTTCGGTGGCACCAACGCGAATGGCAAAAGATTGCTGGTATTGATATTCCCAGCCAAATGTTACGTCCAGGCTCGCACGCCCAAGATTGGTTGTTGCCGACTGCTGCCGATTCTCGAATTTCACGATGAAATCCATGCTCGGTTGGACCTGGCCCCCTACAAAAGACAGGGCTAACGGATAAGACAGACCGGTTCTGATGGTGGGCGTAATCAGCTCGCGGCGCCCTGTGTCCCAGGCTAACACCGTGGAAGTTATGTCCTGCACATTGATTCCGACGATCAATTGCGCCAGCGGATTGAACATGAATCCCAAATCAAAACCGACGCCCCAGGCAGAATTATCCCCGATGGATCGGTTCAGCAGTTTCACATTTCCACCATAGGCAAAACTCTCGGAAACCCTCTTCGAATAGGTCAAGAAAAGGCCATAGTCTGTGCTGGCAAAGAGGTTTTTCACAAACGGGGTGTTTCGCACCAGCCTGCCCTCACCATCCCGGTAAGTAGCACCTACCTCGAGGTCAGGGTTCGGCAGGGCAGTCTGTTTGATGTTGTCCACCCCGACTCGAATTATGCTAAAGCCCAAACTGCTTTTGTGCCCCACCGGAATCCCAAAACTGCCGTAGTTGTAGCTGACGACTCCGGAAAATTGACTGGTGTGCATGAGCATGACTTGCGGATATTCTATGAAAGAGAGACCGGCCGGATTCCAATAACCAGCGGTCACGTCGCGGGCCACGGACACGTAGGCCCCTCCCATGCCCAGAGAACGTGCCCCAACTCCTAAACTCAAGAATTCCCCCGCGTATTTTGCCGTCGTCAAACCTCCTCCGGCTGACACGTTGGCAGAAATCATCAACACAGTGAACAAGATCGTACTCAATTTAATACTACGCATGACTCTCGCCTCATGAATAAATAAAACAAAAAATGGCCTTTTTCAGGACTCTGACGCAAACAGCCGCACTTGAAGACTCACATCTAAAAACAGCAGCTATTGGGGTGTTGTGAAACTTTATTGTTAGACAAGAAAAATCGGACTACAAATTTGTACAATGGCTAACGATGCTTTAATTGATTTACGGCTAAATTAAAACACTCTTTAACAAATTTGCTTATAGGCAGGTCGCTCCTGTTGGGGTCATCAATTGGAACCGCGCTAAACTAACGAATTCTTGGCAAAGAAGCAAGCAAAAATCACTGATTTTGAATAATCTTCTTCAAGTCGTTTAATTTGATCAGGGCTTCCAGGGGGGTCAATTCGTCAATGCTAATTTGTTGAACCTCGCTTCGCAGCCGCTGCTCCTGCTTTTCGAAAATGTCCAACTGTTGGTCTCGCTCCTGGTAATGACCGTTAGTACCCACGGCCAGTCTTGGCATGTGATTGGGGGTCAATTCGTTTGACTCCAGATTGGAAAGGATTTCCTTGGCCCGCCGAATCACGGATTTGGGCAGCCCCGCAAGCTGGGCCACCTGAATGCCGTAACTGTGGTCGCAGCCCCCCTCCAGGATTTTGCGCAAGAAGACCACCTGGTCGCCCCACTCCTTTACGGCCACATTGTAGTTCTTTACCCTGGGCAGCACCAGCGCCAATTCCGTGAGCTCATGGTAATGCGTGGCAAAAATGCATTTGGCGGCCACTTGTTGGGCGTTGTGCAGATGCTCGGCCACGGCCCAGGCGATGGAAAGGCCATCGAAAGTGCTGGTGCCGCGCCCGATTTCATCCAGCAAGATCAAGCTCCTGGGCGTCGCATTGTTCAGGATGTTGGCAGTTTCGTTCATCTCCACCAGAAAAGTACTTTCTCCCCCCGCTAAATTGTCCGAAGCTCCCACCCGCGTAAAAATCTTGTCGACGATCCCGATGGACGCTGATTTTGCCGGCACAAAGCTCCCGATCTGAGCCAGCAAAACGATGAGTCCAACCTGCCTGAGATAGGTGGATTTGCCAGCCATATTGGGACCGGTCAGGATTAGAACCTGCTCTACTTCATTGTCCAACGAAGTGTCGTTGGGAATAAAAGACTCGCCGTAAGGCAAAAGCTTTTCCACCACTGGATGCCGCCCCTCTTTTATGACGATGGTCGACTTCTCGGTTATTTCCGGCCGCACATATTTGTTTTCACACGCCAATTGGGAAAACCCGGCCAGACAGTCAAGCGTGCTGATGAGCTGGGCATTGTGCTGAATCGCGTGCGCGTGTTCGGCCGCAAGTTTGCGCAATTGATTGAACAGTTCGTATTCCAGGGTGACGATCTTTTCCTCTGCATCCAGCACTTTCTCCTCAAACGCCTTCAGTTCCGGAGTGATAAATCTCTCGCCGTTGACCAGGGTTTGTTTGCGGATGTAATGGGCCGGAATCTTGGACAAATTGGGTTTGGTGACCTCGATGTAATAGCCGAACACCTTGTTGAAGCCGACTTTCAACGATGGGATGCCTGTGCTTTCTCTTTCGGACTTTTGCAGCCGGGCAATCCAGTCCTTACCCGAGAACGCGATGTCTCGCAATTCATCGAGCTCGGCATTGTAACCGGTGCGAATAATGCCGCCTTCGGTAATCGCCAGCGGCGGATTGTCGACGACAGCTTTGTCCAGCTCGGCGACCAGAGGTTTGAGGTCGTCCAACTGTTTTTTTATTTGCAGCAAGGGCTGTGCTTCGGCAGGTGCAATGGTTTCCTTTATTTCAGGAATCAAATTCAAGGAGCTTTTGAGGACGGTCAGATCTCTGGCCGACGCCCGCCCGGTGGTCACTTTTGAAATGAGCCGCTCCAGGTCCCCGATTTGTCCCAGGGTTTCACGCACACGGTCCAGAATCGTTGGAGCTTTCAACAGTTCTTCGACGGCATCCAGCCGGCTGCAAATGCGTTTCCGCTGCACCAGGGGGTGTAGAATCCATTGAATCAACTTGCGCGCGCCCATAGGCGTTCTGGTCTTGTCGATGACAGAAATCAATGTGCCACGACTGATGCCATCGCGCAGGGGCTTGAGCAACTCAAGATTTCTGCGCGTGGCGCTGTCCAGGCTGACATAGTCGGCCCCGGTCTGGAGCTGCAAGCTGCTGATGTGGTTGAGTTCAGACTTCTGGTTTTCCTTCAAATAGTGGATGATTGCTCCGGCAGCGCAAATGCCGGCGTCCAAATCGTCGCAGCCAAACCCCTTTAAGGACAGGGTGTTGAAATGCCCGGTCAGCACCTCATAGCCATAATCTCTGGTGAACACCCACCCTTCCCGTTTTGTGATGAACATCGACTCCGCCGAGCCCAATTTCTCCTCGATGAAACCAGCCTGCTCCTCAGAAATGAGCAACTCCGCCGGACTGATCTTGGTGATTTCGTCCACAAACAGCGCTTTGGACACTTCTGCAACGGAAAACTCGCCGGTGGAAATGTCGACCGTAGCCATGCCACACACCTCGCCTTTTAAGAACACAGCGACCAAGAAATTGTTTCTCTTGCTTTCGAGGAGATCATCGGTGAGGGCCGTGCCGGGCGTCACGACTTCGGTGACGTCGCGCTTGACGATCGTTTTGGTCTTTTTCGGATCCTCCAACTGTTCGCAGATGGCAACGCGATAGCCGGCTTTGATCATTTTGGTCAAATAGGTGTCCAGGGCATGGTAAGGAAAACCGGCCAAAGGCACGCCACCCGTCTTGCCGTGAGCCCGCGAAGTCAAGGTCAACCCCAACACTTCGGAAGCTGTCTTGGCATCGTCATAAAACATTTCGTAAAAGTCGCCCATGCGAAAAAACAGGACAGCATCCTGGTATTTGGCCTTGATCGCCAAATATTGTTCCATCATGGGCGTGCTTTTGGGCTCTTTAGACATGAGAGTAAGGTGAATTTGCGCTGCTCAATTCAATGAGGCTCGCTGTGCCGGTTGTCTTCGCGAACATCTTCTCCCCAATGCAATTTTGCGCGCAGGATATCGTAAAAACTGCGTCCCTTGTAGGAAACCAACTTGATGGTGTAATCGGCTTTTCGAATCTCCACATGCTGCCCCTGATGCAGCATCATGCGAATTTGTCCGTCGGCGCTGAACATGACTTCTTGCGGACCTTCCTCTATTTGGACGCGAACTGTTTTGTCGCCTGGAATGACCACAGGCCTGGCGCCCAAACTGTGGGGACTGATCGGGTTGATGACCACGGCATCCATGCCCGGGATTAGGATGGGACCCCCCGCAGCCAGTGAATACGCGGTGGAACCCGTGGGCGTTGAAACGATCACACCGTCCCCGATATAGCTATTCAGGAACTCGTCATCGATAAAAGTTTTGAGACGAATGACCCGGGAAATAGCGCCCTTGTCCAGGACAAAGTCGTTCACGGCGTGAAAGCGTTCGGTGCCATCGTCATTTTCGAATCGCGCTTCCAGTACCATGCGGTCCATGGTCTGGTAGCGACCGTTCAAGATGTCCTCTAAACTGGTGTAGATTTCATCCGGTGCGAGTTCGGCCAAAAAGCCCATGCCACCCATTTTCACACCTAAGATTGGAGTGCCCGACCGTCCCACCAACCGCGCCGAAGACAGAATGGTGCCGTCCCCTCCGAATGAAATAACCATCTGGCACTTCCTGCAAAGCGACTTGCCTTCGGACCGAGGGAAAGCGTGCCGTGGCAGGTTTAGATGCTCGGCCAGTTTCTCCTCGACGACGAAATCCACCCCGCGTTTTTTCAACCAGGCGATAACTTCAGGAATTATTTTCTTAACCGCGCGCTTCTCTAAATTGGCTATGATTCCTACGGTCATGAGTTCTCAGATTCTTAACCTACGTGTCGGATTCCTTTAAGTCAAAATCGTCGCCGCTTTTGACCAGCACCTTGATTTTCTTTTCCACTTCATTGAGCCTGGCGGCACAAAATTTGGTGAGCGCCATCCCTTCTTCGAATTTCTTTAGAGATTCCTCCAGGCTCACCTCACCTTTTTCCAACTCCGAGACGATTTCCTCCAGCCGGTGCATGGCACCTTCAAACGTTTGCTTTTCCGTGTCTTGATTCACAGTTTGCCCCTTTCAACTTAGTCGCGCACCTCAGCAACAGCCCCCAGGGCCCTTCCCTCATAAAACTCGATTTCTATCTCATCGTCGACGCTCAAGTCCCTGGCCCGCTTCACAATTTGTCGGTCTTCGCGCGAATAACACACGCTGTAGCCGCGCTTCAACACACCGCGGTGGTCTAAAAGCGCCAGACGCTGTGTGAGACCATGAAGCTTCTCCCCGGCCATGGCCTGAGCATGAGCCATGTGCGTGGTCAAATTCCTGGTCACTTCATCCAGTCTTTGCAGGTGCTGCTTCATGGCGTCCAAGGGCTGCCGAAAGGCATAACTGTCGCGGATGTTTTGCAGCTTGTCTCGTCGAGAACGTACCATCGTTTCGACGGAATCGATGAGTTTTTGCCGGTCCCGTGCGAGCAGGCGCATCAGCTCATCCCGACTGTGCACGGCAAGTTCAGCGGCAGCCGACGGCGTGGGTGCGCGCAGATCGGCCACGAAATCGCAGATGGTAAAATCGACTTCATGCCCAACCGCCGAGATCACGGGGATCTGGGAACGAAACACGGCGCGGGCAACCACCTCCTCGTTAAAAGCCCACAGGTCCTCCAGGGAACCACCTCCGCGCCCCACGATGAGAACGTCGACGTTGCCGAATGCGTTGAACTCGTCGATGGCGCGTGCGATCTCCGGCGCCGCGCCTTCCCCCTGCACTCTCACCGGGTTGATCACAATTTCCACGGCGGGAAACCTGCGCTGCAGCACGGTAACCAGGTCCCGAATCGCCGCACCCGTCGGCGAAGTTACAATGCCGATGCGTTGGGGAAATTCCGGAATCGGCTTCTTGAATTCCTCGGAAAACAAGCCCTCCTCTCGCAGGCGGTTCTTGAGCTGTTCGAAGGCCAATTGCAGTTCCCCAACGCCCGCCGGATTTATCTGGTCTACGTCGAGTTGGTAACTGCCGCGTTTTTCGTAAACCGTCACCCGGCTGTGCACCAGAACTTTCATGCCGTCCTGGGGCGTAAAAAACAGCGAATGATTGCGGCTGCGCCACATGACGCAGGAAATCTGGGCCTTGTCATCCTTGAGCGAAAAATACATGTGGCCGCTCGAATGATGGGTAAAGTTGGAAATTTCACCCTGCACCCAAATCTCCGGCAAGGTGACTTCGAGAAGATATTTGATCTCACGGGTGATTTCGGAAACAGTGTAGTACTGTTTCTCTACCAACAGGTCATCAAAACTTAGCTGTCCCATCTCTAACTCAACACCAGCGTCTGTTTGCGTTCGGGTGAAACACGCGCAGGCGATTCATCCCAGGCTGCTTTTTTTTCTAAGGGTAGCGTGAAAGAGAACTTGGTGCCGCCCTCTATTTCGCTCTTCACCCGAATTCGCCCACGGTGATCTGAAATGATTTGCTCGTTGATCGCCAGACCCAGGCCGGTGCCGTCGTGTTTTGTGGTAAAAAAGGGATTAAAGATTTTCTCGAGGTTCTCCCGTGGAATACCTGTCCCGTTGTCGGCAATGCTGATTTCTACTTGACGACCGTCCAGTTTCCGAGTTTTCACCACGAGCTTGCCCTGTTTTCCGGTGAGCGATTGAATGGCGTTGATCAAGAAATTCAACATGACCTGCTTGATTTTCTCAGAATCGAAAGGGAATTCGGGGATGGAATCGTCCAGTTCCAGGACACATTCAATTCCGTTGGCCGCGCATTCCTTTTTGACCAACAAACAAGCTTCCTCAACGACCTCGTTGAGATTTGCCAACTCGAAATGAATTTCCTGAGTTTTTGAAAAATCCAAAATGTCGGAGAGGATGTTCTCCAGGCGCCTGACTTCGTTGACGATTATGGAGGCACGCTCCTTCAGGTTCTCATCCTCCTGGGTCAATTTCAGGATCGAATTTGCGAACCCCCCAATGGTCACCAGCGGATTACGGATCTCGTGGGCTACGTGTGCAGCCATCTTGCCAACCGCTGCCAACCGCTCAGAGTGGATCAGTTGGTTTTGTGCTTTGGTGAGCTTGTCTAAGGTCCGCTCCAGAGTAGCTTTCTGATCTTCGATGTTTTTATAGGCGTTGGCTTTCTCCACCACCAGGGCCGCCTGGTTAGCAAACAGAGTCAGAAGTTCCAAACGGCTTTCGTCCAACGGCAAATCGCTGTACAGGTTGTCAGCGACGATGATACCCAACACCTTGCCTTCGGCAATGAGTGGCACCGAAAAAAACTCTTCCAAAGACAATTTCTCGTAAAGCTCCTCGAGCCCTTGCTTAGCCCTTTCCTCCTTTCTTACCTTGATCGGCCTTCTGTTCCTAAAGGAGTCCACCAACACATTATTGCTGGCGCTCAAAGAGATGCAAACGCTCTGCACCAGATTGTTGAATTTGTCGTCAGCATCTGGTTTTCTTTTGCCGTACTTGATCAAGAACTCGGCCAGGGACATGTTTGATTCCTGGTCCAGAGAACTCCAGATACGGTGGGCATCCTCAGCAGTGGTCGGTCCCACCCCCATTCTGCCGCGCAAACAATCTTGTCCGGTGTTGTACAGAAAGATCATGGCACGGCTGAAGCTCAAGGCGCAGCCGGCGGTAATCGAGGTCAAAATGAGATGCAGCAAGATGTCCAAATCCAGGGTGCTCTGCATGGCCTGGCTAATCTGGCTCAGCGTGTAAAACTCATAGGCGCGTCTTTCAGCTTCCGTGATGTCTTCCAGAATGCCAAGGCAGCCCGAAATCTCACCATTGCTGTAAAGAGGAACACACCTCAAGTTGATTTTCTTGCGCTTATTCAAAGAAGGAGTCAGGTCCAGGTGCTCGACTTCAAAAGCGTAACCAGCATTCAAACACCGCTCAAAATTCACTTTAAGTTCCGAACGCTTGAAAAGCGCCTGGCTCAAAACGTTCATCCCCACAGGATTTTCCAGGCCATCGACATAATCGGAAAAACAATGATTGACCTGGACAATTTTCCCCGTCTTATCCGTGGAAAAAATGCCCACGGGCGCAGCATTTAATACCAACTCCAGGTACTCCTTGGTTTGCTGCACTTTCTGCGTTAAGAGCTTGTTCCGGTGCTGAATTTCGTGCATCACCAGAACGTTTTCGATGACGTTTTTGAGTTCGTGGAACCCAAAGGGCTTGTACAAATATGCCGATACGCCCTGCTGCAACAAACTGTTCTGGGTGTAGCTATCTCGGTTGCGCGCCGTCAACATGATGACCGGAGTATCGCGACAACCTTCATACGTTGGATTAGAAAGTATCTCCTGATAAATGCTTTCGCCGTCCATGTCAGGCAAAATGTAATCCAACAGGATCAAGTCCGGTTTGTGAGTCAGAAGTTTTTCCAGACCTTCCTGTCCGTCAAAAGCAAAAATGCACCGATACCCAAATTTTTCCATGAAAGCCCGGGTAAGCTGGTGCATCATTTCATCATCATCGACTAACAGGATGGTACGGGTTGCAACCGCATCCGACATAGCCCTTACCCACCAAATTTAACGTGTTGAACCTACGGCAGTTTTTCAACTAACGAATCTTCTTTTTGTGTCGATTTTTTCTCAGACGTTTTTTGCGTTTGTGCGTCGCGATCTTGTGTCGTTTTCTTTTCTTACCACTTGGCAAGCTCTCTCACCTCCAATCTAATTAATGCTATTCTTCATCCTGGTTTACTAATCGCTTCAAGTCGTTGGACGATCTAAAGACGGGTGCCCTTCTCTTGGGAATATTCATCATTTTTCCGGTCTTCGGATTACGGGAAATGCGCTGGTTGCGATTGACCGTCCGGAAGCTGCCAAAGCCACGGATGGTGACCGTGTCCCCTGTCTTGAGCGCATAGCCGATGGTTGCCAAAAAGCCATCGACCACAGCAGCCGTTTCTAACTTGGTCAAGCCGGTTCCCTCAGCAACGATGTCAATGATATCGCTTTTTGTCAACAGAAATCCCTCCAGGATCAACCATGTTATTAAGTCAAATCGATCGTCTGTCGTTTTAGACTAAGTATAAGAAATATGAAGATTAAAGTCAACAATTAAACGTTAGCGAACCACGGCAAATTTCCTGGTAACTATGAACTCGCCCTGTTTGAGCTGCAGGATGTAAATGCCCGAAGCGACCAGATCACCGTCGTCATTCCGGCCATTCCAGGTGAACACGGTTTGTCCCCGACCCAACTTTGCTGAGCGGATTATCCGACCGTCCGAGGTGAAAATTTTCAAGTCAGAGCTTTCAACGGCAGGAAGATTCAACACAACGGAAACCTTCTGGTTGGACGAGATGTTCATTGGGTTGGGATAGATGGCCGTAATCCCGGTGTCGCCGATGAAGTCCACGGGTCCCAGTTTAAGATTGAGCCGAAAGCTCAGCCTTTTTGTGAGCAACGAAGGCAAGTCCTCACCGTCCAATACCTCCACGTTCGCCGCGATGACCACAATGCGAGACAAGGCCGGCAACTCTCCCAAATTGATGCCGTTCACAAGATTGAAAATGTGCAGCTCGGCTTTCTGCCCGGGGGGCATGGTCAAAACAGCAAACAACCAACTGACCGGGTCTTGCAGGGTGCCGGTAATCGAATAATTGCCGGGATTCTGCAAGGTAAATGCAAAGTACTTGTGGGTTGACGACAAAGTGGAGTCCACGATGGAGGTGTCCTCTGAAACAACGAAATCACCGTTCAGCTTGATGGCATTGTACTGGTTACCCTCCTCGTAATAGGTTACGGTGTCGGCACGGCTATCGGTGAAATAGTTCCAGACGCCAAACTCGGCAAACTCCTCAGCGAAACTGCTGCCAATTTCCTGCAACGATTGCTCCACCGCTTGCATGGCGGTGAAACCGTCACGCATCAGTTCCCAGGACCGACGGATCATGCTGGCATCGCCATACTTCTTGACCAGAAAGTGATTCCAAATCGCCTCGCCGAATGAACGGAAAGTAAACTTGTCGAAGGGCAGGTGCGTTGCCGAAAAGTAAAATGGAATGTACTGATAGTAGTCGTTGATGTCGTCGTAAATCACGTCCTCCATCCAGACGGAGCACAATTCGTAATAGAATCTCTCATCGCTAT
Organism: bacterium; assembly: GCA_046757525.1. Taxonomy (GTDB): domain Bacteria; phylum Zhuqueibacterota; class Zhuqueibacteria; order Oceanimicrobiales; family Oceanimicrobiaceae; genus JBHHYI01. The sequence continues at coordinate 36,685 of JBHHYI010000006.1, forward strand.
TTGAAAAGCTGCGGTAACCAAATTGGACCGCGTGGAAGAACTCATGCGCTGCGGTGACCAGGGCCCCTGGCAGTCCCGTGGTAAAATGGCCATTGTTGAAGTCGTTGTCGATCACGATGAAGCTGCGCTTGTCGTTCTCAGGCGTGTCCGGCACATCGCCATCCGTCTGTGTAAATCCGTAAAATTGCGTGCCCAAATCCTGAATGTACACGTCGTATTCCGGGCCGTCGTCGCCGTTGTCATCCGGTGGGGTTCGATACCCCAGATCCCGGGTCTGCACGTCAAACGCCTTTTCGAAGGCCAGGGCTGTTTCGTGAACAAAATCTGGCACGCCGTCACTGTCGCCGTCGGTTATCGAGACCGAGTCGACGCCGCTGGTAATGTAATGAACCCTGAATCGTCCGGTGGGACTAACAATACTCTGAGGCAGGCGTGGACGCTGTAATATGCTCGCCAAAACGGCCTGTTGTTCCGGGCTGAAAAGATCGTAGTTTTCCTGGATCTGTGCCACAATCATCGTAGCGCAGCGAAATTGCAAGTCCTCGGCAATGTGACCGCGGAATTGCACTGGAACTTTTTCTTCAGGCAGAAGCGCAAGCGCTTGTTGAAACAGCTTATTTCTGTCGTCGACAGAAAACTGCGCAGACGGTGTGGTCCTCTGCAACGACCGCTGTGCAAGAGTCGCAGCGGGCCTCGACCAAACGAGCAACAACAAGATGACGCCGAACCCACAGGATCTTCTGTCCATCATTTCTTCCTGAACTTCAATGTTAATGGCACCCCACGGAAACCAAAACGGTCACGCAGGCGATTTTCTAAATACTGCCTGTAATTCGGCTGAATGGACCTGGGGGCATTCACAAAGAACGCAAAAACCGGCGGGTTTGACTTGACCTGAGTACAGTACGTGATTTTGACTTCTCTACGATTCAACGAAGGCGGCGAATAGTGCTGCGTGGCTTCAATTAGAAACTTGTTCAACGCCGAGGTTTTGATGTTTTTTTTGCGCTCGGCATCGACCTCATTTGCCACCTTTATGACTTTGTAGATTCTCTGTTTTGTTTTTGCAGAAATGAAAACCACCGGAAGGTACGCCGTGCGCTTTAAAGTCTCCCGAAGTCTCTGCTCATACTTCAGCGCTGTGTTGGCATCTTTTTCAATCAAATCCCATTTGTTCACAGCCAAAACGATCCCCTTGCGCAGCCGGATGGCCTCGCTCAAGACTCTCAGGTCCTGGTGTTCAATGCCGGTTGTGGCGTCGACCAGCAGGATGACCACGTCGGCGCGCTTGATGCTTTGCAGGCTTCTCACCGTGCTGTAAAACTCGATAGAATCCTGCACTTTGGATTTTTTCCGCAGGCCGGCGGTGTCGATGATCAAGTAATTCTGGCCATAGTATTTGAAAACAGAGTCGTTGGCATCGCGCGTGGTGCCGGGTATCTCCGTAACAATGTACTTTTCCTGGCCTAACAAGGCATTCACAAAAGAAGACTTACCCACATTAGGCCGTCCGACCACGGCCAGAGCAAGCACGGGTGCACCTGAGGCTTCTGCTGCCGGCGCTCGACCAGGTAAGCGCTGGATCACTTCATCCAGAAAATCCCCCACATTGCGACTGGTACCGGCTGACAAAGGGATGGGTTCCCCCAGGCCAAGCTTGTAAAACTCTGCGCTCAAAAGCTCCCTGGCCGCATTGTCCACTTTGTTTACTCCCAAAACAACTTTGGCATTCGACTTCTTCAGAATGTGGGCGATTTCTTCATCGATGCCGGTGACGCCAGTCATCGCATCCACCAGAAATACCACCAACTGCGCCTCCTGCATGGCCGCGCGCACCTGCTTGTAGACTTCTTTTTCAATGATATCTTGGCTCCCCGGCAAATAACCGCCTGTGTCGATCAGGGCAAATTCTCGGCCTGACCACTCAGCCCGCGCGTACTTACGGTCGCGCGTTACGCCCGGCTGATCGTCGACAATGGCATTGCGGTTGCGAATTATGCGGTTGAATAAGGTGGACTTTCCCACATTAGGACGACCGATGATAGCAACAACAGGCAGGGACATTTTACTTTCATTTTCTAAACGAAGGGTTCAAACACGGCGGTGAAGTCATTTGGTAATGGAACTACCGGGCAGTTGAGCCTGGCGCTCAAATCATCTAAACGCCAATCGTCCAAAAAGACCTTTTCGTCGTTCAAACAATTCGCCGGGATAAACACCCGGTCGCCTAAATCGCGCGAAGCGAGGTGATTGAAAATATCCTGCCCGGTTAACAAACCGGTGACGCCAATGCTTTCGCCATAGAATCTGTTGCTAACGACTTCCAGTTGTGCCCGAAAATTCTCCACACCATTTAAAGCGGGTACAATGGTGTCTCGCATGAATCCGCTGGCCAGGGTAGCGGTTACCAATGTGGTTTGTGCTGCCTGCGCTACCTTTTGCGGAAATCGAGCCTTCTGCGCCACAAAATCATCCAAAAGATAGCGCACCATGCCCACCCCGTTCTCCTTCTGATAAAAGCCGTCATATCTTTCGGCGCCTGGCAAAGGCTGGCTGGCCATGAGGTAAAACTCGTCTGAAACATAGACAAAGTATTCGTCCATTCTCTTGCGGAAAGCCGACGCGTATTCATCCGCGATCTCGATCAATCTCTTTGCGTAGTCTTTGGTGATGGGTTTGAGCTCTTTTAACCCTCTGCGATGTCTGGTCAAACCCACCGGCACGATAGAGACCGACTTCAGGTGTGGCAGATAGTTGGCCAAATCCCAGATGGTTTTCTTGAGCACCGCACCGTCATTAATGCCCGGGCAAAGGACGATTTGCGTGTGCAATTCGATGCCGTTTTGGGTTAAAAACTCTAACTTATCGAACAGACGATCGTCGTGTTTTATGCCGAAGAGAAACTTGCGCACTTCGGGCTCGGTGGCATGAACCGAGACGAACAGCGGCGAAAGCCTTTGCCACACGACCCGATCCATGTCCCGTTTTGAAAGGTTGGTAAGAGTCACATAGTGGCCGGACAAAAAGGAGAGCCTGAAATCTTCATCGCGGAAATAGAGCGCCGAACGCATGCCCTGCGGATTCTGGTCCACAAAGCAAAACGGGCAATCGTTGCCGCAATAGCGAATTTTGAGGCTCTCAAACTCTAAACCGAGAAGGTCGTCGTAATCTTTCTCGATTTCAAACACGGCCGCTTCGCCGTTTCGATGCACCTCTAATTCGATCTCTTCCTCTGCGACCAGAAAGCGATAGTCGATGATGTCCCGCACGGGGCTGCCGTTGATGCTCACGACCTCATCCCCTACGTGCAGGCCTAATTGGGCAGCCGTGCTGTTTGTTGCAATTTCTGTTATTCTCATCTTGACTTACTTCAACCGCACAAAATCCCCTCTTTGGAAGCCAGAACCTTTTATTACCGTGCATTGCGAAGCCTTACCCTCACCAAGGTCAGGATTGGTCACTCGAATGGCGCCGATTTTTTCATCGACCGAACCCAGCGCCAAACCCGTGTCCGGATCCACCAGGTCCTCACCTTTGCGGTAAATGTAAAAGGTGTCCCCGGCGGTAACGCCGGCAACCGCGCCGGCATTGATGTAAACCGAACCATTCTTTACGGTGATGACCTTGGCCTGCCAGGGAATTTTCGGCGCACTTTGATCGATCAGCCCTACCACCCCTTTGACCGCGTCGCGGGCCGCTTTGCCAACCAGGGATTCGTCAAAAGCTTTTCTACTCTTGAAATGGAGTTTGCGCGTGTCCACTTTTATGCCCTTGGCGGACTTCTCTTTGCGAATATTGTCAGCGGCAACGATTTCACCGGTGGTGGTGTTCACCATCCGGCAGTCAATAGCCACCGTAGCCGACTGCCTTCGCAGGCCCAGACCAAACCCTTTCACGCGTCCGCCCACGTCACTTTTCTTGTACCCGAATTCGGTTACGGCGCCCATGACCGCCAGCTCGACGCCCAGAACTTTGCCCACCTGAGCGGCACTTTGCGGCGTCACGATGCCTGTGGCTCCTAAATTCTGTTCTTCTAAAATCCTGTCCAATTCCTGGCGCTCGATCACCTGAAAATGGCCCGTTTTGACCAGCTCGGTGGTGATCATTTCGCTGATGCCATCGCCAACGCTCTTGTTGTTCCACCAACGAAAGCTTCTGTCGGTTTTGTCTTCGAACACGTAAACCGCCACGCGCTTCTTGAGACTTTTTTTCGCAGTGCCTTTAGCATGAACAGCCACAACAGACCAGGCCAGTACAAACAAAACAAGGCCCAGAGCTCCCTTGACAAAACTGTGTTTCATTTGGTGCCTCCTCTTAAGATCCGATTACAATGATGACTTTACATTTCTTGAGAAAATTGTCCGTATGGGCAGCCGAATGGATCAGGGCCGCATCGCTATTTGAAATGACAACATCGGTCTTGAGCGCTCCAGCCACGGTCCTGCCTCTCACGATCATGGGTTCCCGTCCGGTGCGGGGATCGTTGATTGCACTTTTCAAGTGTCTTTTGTAAAGAACTGCCCCTGACTCAATGGCGCTTTCGCGTGCAAAATAATCGGTACCGTAGATTTCATGTCCCTCTTCATCCAGTATTTTCGGAACAATGGCCGCCTTTAAGCCCAATCCCCGCGCGTCTACGATCAGCCCGGTGTAAGGCGTGCCCTCCGGCGAAGTGATGCCTTCGGCCAGATTGATGAGCTTCACGTTGGGCGGCACGGGCTTCCCTTCAGGCCAGGGCTGTCCACAGGTGGGACACAGCGACTCGTCACTCAGACGCAATTGGCCTTTGCCGCAATTCTGTGGCAGCAAAAGGTCGATGAGGTCACCCGTGATGGGCAACTCAATTTCAACTTCCAAAGACATATCGGACATGGAGCGCGTGTCGATGACTGTGTAAGTCTCGACGATGCTCTTCAATCTGGCGCGAGCTTGCACATTCCTGAGGACAACATCCTTGACCCTGGCAGAATGGTCGAAGCGCAGGGACTCCACCGCCCGCAGCAGGTGTTCGGCCGCGGTTTCCTTGGCGGTCTCCAGGGACTCGACTCTTTCGACCCTGGAAGGAGCCGTGGATTGGATCACTCCGATGCCGGAGGCACGAACCACCATTCGCTGCCAGTCCACCGTGCCAAACTCATCTATCGTTTGAACCAGGACCTGCGCAAAAGCCAGCTCAAAAACCGCAAGCGTCAGCGCAAAAGCCAGACTAACCCGTTTCGTCATCTCTATGGTTCCCACAAAAAAAAGAGCGAATGACGGGATTCGAACCCGCGACACCTGGCTTGGGAAGCCAGTGCTCTACCAACTGAGCTACATTCGCTTTTCTTAGTAAAAGACAATCCTTAATCAAGACAATTTTAAAAAAACTAAGTCTAAAAGTCAAGTAGTTTTTAGGCGCTTGCCGTCAGCAGCAGCGCCAATCTCCTGTGCCAGGGCTATGAGATTTTGCTCGTCAGTCACCTCCAGCCAACGAATGTCCCTTTCATTTCTGAACCAGGTCATCTGTCGCTTGGCGTAGTTCCGTGTTTTTTGTTTGAATTGGGCGACCATTTCGGCGCAATCTATTTGCTTGTCGAGAAACTGATTGGCTTCTTTGTAACCCACCGTCTTCAGTGCGTTCAGGTGTGGCTCATAGCCGCGAGCACGTAAATCCTCCACCTCTTGCAGAAAGCCCGCGGCCAGCATCCGGTCCACGCGGGCTTCAATTCTGGCGTACAGTCTGGAGCGCTCCATGGTAAGTCCCCAAAACAAAGGCCGAAAATTCGCCGGGGTCGTTTTAAGCTTTCTGAAAAAAGAAAACGGCCTGCCGGTTATCTCGTAGACCTCCAAGGCTCTGAGAATCCTTTGGGTGTCTGTGGGATTCAGGCGCTCAGCGGTGGCGGAATCCACTCGTCTTAGTTTCTGGTACAGGGTTTCCAGCCCGTGGTTCCGGGCTTGCCTGGCCAGCTCCTTTTTTACCTCAGCGTCGGCGATTTGAGGCTCGAACAAACCGCGGACCAGGGCGCGAATGTACAGGCCCGACCCGCCTACCACGATGGGTTGCCTCCCACGGCCCACAACATCGTCGATGCATTTGCGCGCTTCCCGTCCGAATCGCCCGGCGCTGTAATACTCATCCGGACAAACGATGTCGATAAAGTGGTGCGGAACCCGGGCAAGCTGCGCTTTGGACGGTTTGGCGGTTCCGATGTCCATGTACTTGTACACCTGACGCGAATCGGCCGACACGATTTCGGCGTTCATCAAGTTGGCCAATTCCAAAGAAAGCTCGGTCTTCCCCACGCCCGTGGGTCCGACGATGAATAAAACCCCTGGCTTCACCGATTTACCTGCTACGAATATTTTTCAAAAACTTCAAATACTCGCTGTCCGTGTTCAGGATCAAAGTGGAGTTTTTGGTCAGGGTGCTTTTGTACGTTTCTAATGTCTGCAGAAACGAATAAAACTCCGGATCCTTGCCGTAGGCATTGGCATAGATTTTCGTTGCCTCGGCATCGGCTTTGCCCTTGATTTCCTGGGCCTTTTTGTAAGCTTCCGACGTGATTCTTTGCAGCTCTTTTTCGCGCTCGCCATCGATTTCAGCCTTTCGGCCCTGCCCTTCTGAACGAAATTTTTCGGCAATACGCTTGCGTTCTGAAATCATGCGCTCGTAGACCTTCTGCCGCACATCTTCGACATAATTGATGCGCTTGATTCGCACATCCAGGAGCTCAATGCCGAACTGTGGCATGGCCTCGGCCGCTTTTTGCAACACCTGTTTGGTTATCTTTTCGCGCCCCTCTTCGATATGATGCGTGGCGGTCTCGATGCCAAAGCTTTGCTGCTCTTCCACGGTCGTTTGGATTTTGCGATTGCTGTTGCGCACCGCCTCGATCAACACATTTTCGGAAACGTAATTTCGGGTGGCGCTGTCGATGATGTCGTCCAGGCGACTCTGGGCGATGGTCTCGTTATTCACCGACTGATAGAACTTGAGCGGATCCACGATACGCCAGCGGGCGAAGGTGTCAACCCAAATGTATTTTTTGTCGGAAGTAGGAATTTGATTCGCAGCGCCGTCCCATTCGAGTACCCGTTTGTCGAAAGTTTTCACATCTTGAACGAAAGGCAGTTTGAAATGCAATCCCGCCTCTCTAATAGGCTGTCCGACGGGTTTGCCAAACTGAAGGATGATCACCTGTTCTGTTTCATTCACCGTGTAAGTGGAGCTCGTCACGAGGATCAATGCAACGATTGCTACGACGATGACTGCGATTGCTGTACCCTTCATTTTGACACCTCCTTTCTTGCAAGTTGTAGCAGAGGCACCAACCCCTTTTGTTCTTCGTCCACTATGTACGTGTTGTCAATTTTGGGCAAGATTTCCAGCATGGTTTCCAGGTAAATCCTGCGGCGGGTCACATCTCTGGCCTTGTTGTATTCTCGCCAGATCGCCACGAATTTGTCGGCATCACCCTTGGCCCGATTGACGCGATTGGTGGCATACCCTTCGGCCTTGCGAATGGTCCGTTCAGCCTCGCCTTTGGCCTGGGGAATCACGGCGTTGTAGGCTTTCAATGCTTCATTGGTAATCCGCTCCTTTTCCTGTCGAGCTTCGTTGACTTCATTAAAGGCAGCCTGCACCGGTTTTGGCGGATTGACGTCCTGCAGTTTTATGTTCTGAACAGAGATTCCGGTGTCGAATTCATCCAGCAACTGTTGTGTAAGCTTTTGCGCTTCTACTTCGATGTCTTGCCGACTCAACACGATCACCTCATCCACACTGTGATCGCCCACCACCAGCCGCATGACCGATTCGGAAACATCACGCAACGTTTCTCTAACGTTGCGTACGTGAAAGAGATACTTTTTCGGGTTTTTGATCTTGTACTGCACGATCCACTCCACCACAGCCGAATTCAAATCTCCCGTAAGCATGAGCGATTCACCGGAGTAATCCCGCGCAGAATACTGGGTTCTCACTCCTGCCTGCGCCGTACGAAAGCCAAACTCTTCTTTAAAATTTCTTTGAATTTTGGGCTTGGTCACTGTCTCCACGCCAAAGGGAATCTTGAAGTGAAGACCAGGTTCGGTGGTCCGGACATATTTGCCAAAGCGTTGGATCACCCCCACTTCGTCGGCATCCACAGTGTACAGTCCAGTGAGCAAAAGTATCAGTGCCAATACCCCCACGACGATCAAATAGACCCACCCTCTGCTAACATCCGGCAGATCCACAATCTCATCACCAATCCTTATGGTTCTACGTGCCATTCCTATTCCTCCTTCGACATATTCCTTTCAATTGATTTATGAACCGCAATAAAATAAACAAAATTAGCTTAATACGCAAGCATTATGTGAGTACAAAATCAAAAGGCGAACAACCGGTGAGATTGTCCGCCTGATTCAACTCGAGCCCCGACAAAAGGCTAATTCCCTAAGCTGTGCATTTCTGGCAACGAAAGTCGAGGCTCGAATTAGCATTCAACCAGTAGGCTTGACAATAGGGGCAGATTGCAGGATCACGGTAGGGACATTCGAGACAATGCTCGTCCGTGGGCAGGAACTCTTCCCCAAAGTAGTCAAAAGGATCGATCTTTGCCCCGCAAGAGACGCACGTCAGTCGGATTGCCTTGTGGTTTTTGAGCGCCTCCGGTTTGACAAAATTCTCCCGGGCGAGCGCGAAAGCCAGACCGTGGCGTGGTTTCTTTTCCACGTAGCTGGCATAGTCCAAAATGGCCCGCAACTGTCCTTCCGCATGAATACCCGCTTCTTGCAAAACCTTGTGGGCCTGCCCGCTGCCTAAATAGTGGTGATGGCGAAACGAATGCAGGGTTCGTCGAACCCCTTCGTTGGAACGCACCCAGCGGTAGAGGGTGGGCAGAGTGAAATCTGTAATGCCCATGGCTTCGTAAGTCAGCGATTGCGGTAGAATGCGCTCTTGCTCTGCTCGGGGCAGTCGATCGAACAGCTCCGCGCTGGCAATGTAAAACACGTTGAGATTCAGTCCTTTCTCGTCTAATTTTGGCAAAACCTCGCGCACGAAAATGGTAGCCACCCCATTGCCTTGCAGGACGATGGTGCCGTTTTGCTGCACAGCCGTTGGGTCGGCCCGGCGCATGGCGTAGACCCCTTTGACCGCCGCGGAAGCCGGCGGCAAGCCTGATTCCACCCGGTCGACCACGGGGTCCGGAGGCCGGGTAACAAACGGACTGAGAATCGCCGGCCGCGCTTGCAATCCCGCCACGATGAGCGGCCAGATTTCCTGCGCGTCCCACGGCGTCAAGGTGATGAGCACGCCGCTGGGGAAGTTTTCCTGCAATAGTTGCAACACCTGAGGATCCGCGTGTGTGGGGCCATCCTCTCCGGTTTTTGCCCCAGCGTGTGCGTTGATCATAATCCAGGTGTTGTAGGGAGCTTTGTTTGCCCAGGACCTGGCTTGCTGGCCAATGCCGTGCAGCCGAGCAGCCACATGTTCCAGGGCGCCGATGAAGGCACCGTAGGAAGACGTCACCCCGATGTGGTGGCCAAAGCTGGACAACCCGGCCATGAACGCGCCCATGGCATCTTCGCAAATGCCTCCGACGGCGATGAGCCGCGACCCGGGATTAGAAACCGCGTTAAACCAACCCTGGTCGAAGCCCTGGTTCAGGTTCACCACGCTGGTTGAACCGAGCAGATCAGCGGCTGCCCCAATCAGGGCCCCGTCGGACTTCTTGTTTAAAACGTTTAACACTTTGCCCAAAACCCCGCGCAGGGTAACCGAATCTCCAGGCTTGAGAATCAGCTCCAGCGGGGTCCACTCTGCGTCCAGTTTGTTCGCCTCTTCGTACAGTTTGTTCAGTTGCGGCACGCCCTGCCCTGTTTGGCGCTTCTGGTTTCGCAAGCGATCCCGCGCCCGGGCCACTCTGTCCGAAGCGAATTCTGCCACCTCTCTCCTACTCTCCAGGGCCTGCCTGACAACCATCAGCGTGTCAAAAAAAGTCTGCTCAATCCTCTCGGGTGTGGCGCTGCCTGTGAACCTCGGCATGGTGACGTTGAAGGCTTGCTCAAACTCTTCACACGCCTTGTAATACCCGTCGCTGCAGAATTTGTGACCTGCGCCGTGAGAGCTTCTGCCTTCGATGCCGTATTTCCAACCTTTGATTGTCTTGTAGACGATTGCGGTGGGCTGCTTGCTCTTCAGAGTCAGGGCAAGTTGCTGGGCCGCCAGCACCTGCGCAAAATCCTTGCCGTCCGGCACAAAGATGACATTCCAATCGTGGCAATAACACAGCTCCACGGGGTTCCACTGCACATAATCGCCAGGCTCGCTGCCTTCGCGACAGACCTGGTTGGAATCGATGGAGGCCTGGTTCCAGTCCACGTGAAGAATGGCGTTGTACAGCCTTGCCGACGCCGCGGCAGCGAGGGCTTCGTGGACCCGACCTGGCGTCATGCCACCCTCACCCTCTAACAGGTGGATCTTCGGGGCCGTGGCGCCGTATGTGTCCAAAGCGCCCAGCGCCAGGCCCAGCGCCGCGGGTACCCCCACGCCGCTGGCACCGGTTGCGATGCGAACAAACGGGGTTGCCGGTGTAGGATGTCCATCCAGGGTTTTAGACCGAAACTTCTTAAACAGAGGCGTGTCGTTGGTTGGATTGCGGCGAAAGCCCAGCAAATCCTCCAGTCGGAGCTGCTGGGCGTCATCGGGTAACAAGGCCGGCTTTCCGATGCGAATTAGCTCGTTGCGCAGGGCCCACATGGCGTAAAGCCCCATGGCCTTGTGGCCCGCAGCATAAACCAACACATCCGCCTCCTCTGCCTGCGGCTCCGAAAAATCGTAGTCCATGATGGAATAAAGCAGACCTTCGACAATCCGGCCAGAGGATATGCTGCCACCGGGATGTCCTGAAGTGGGCACGAAATTGTACAAGACCGCGCAAAGGGTGCGATAAACCAGGTCGATGGTTTCGAACCAGTTCTTTTCGGAAGAACCCAACTCAAAACTCACGTCCCGCTGTACTTTGGCAATGTCGTAGTACTCCCCACGTCTGGGGCCAAATTCCAAGGACTCCGATTTGACTTTGGTAAATAAAGATTGTGGGCTCATGGCAACTTCTCCTTGAATTCGAATCTCTGTTTGGAAGGATGATTTACGTTGTTCTGAATGGCTTCTCAATGAAATGAACTAAAATACAGCAAACTCCAGACCAATTTTTGCCAGAAGGAAAAAGGTAGTAAGTGCCTGATTTCTCGACAAAAGGCCTGGCAGTTCCTGGCGCCGGGATTCTTAATTTTAAGAATAATTAATGCGCGATTCTCAAAATTGAGAAAAACCAGAGGCTCGATCAATCCGATGTTGCTGTTGCAAGAAACCATGAACAAACAGGTATTTGATCAGTAAGTAGGGAAACGGGATGTAAGCTAACTGGTTTCATCGCAAGCGCTATGAATCTGACTTACAAAGAATTCGGCAAGAATCGCCCGCACCTGGTCATTTTGCACGGCCTTCTTGGTTCTTCGAAAAACTGGCACCAGGTAGCCAGAAGGTTGGGCCAGCAGTTGCACGTCGTTGTCCCCGACCAGCGCAATCATGGCGATTCCCCCCACGGCAAACACAGCCTCCAACTCTTGCGCGACGACGTGTGGGAGCTGCTGCAACGGTTGCAACTTGAGAAGGTGGTTCTCATGGGCCATTCTATGGGCGGTCTGGCGGCTATGTCCTTTGCCCTCGCTTATCCGCAGCTCTTGAGCGGCCTCATCGTCGTGGACATGGCGCCACAAGCCCAATTGGGCAACATTCCCGAGATTCTGGACGCGCTGGCAAGCGTTGATTTGGCCGACGTTAAACGGCGGGAAGATGCCGACCGCCAATTGGCTGAACGCATCGGCAACGCCAGCATTCGACAATTCCTGTTGCAAAATCTCAGGCGCAGGGAGGACGGCTCCTACGCCTGGCGCTGCAACTTGCCCGAATTGCAGCGGTTTGTCCGCCGCGAAACGCGCCTGGAACTCAACCAACGGGATCAATACGCAGGTCCCACCCTGTTTGTCGGCGGCGAACTGTCTGAGCAGAACCTTGCCGGGCAACAGGGTCTCCTGGTCCAGCATTTTCCCAACTACCAGTTGGTCATGATTCCCGATGCGGGTCACTGGGTGCACTTCGACGCCCCGCTGGCATTCGTGGAAACGGTGCTGAACTTCATCAAGCGAATAGCCGGAACAACTCCGCCTGGTTAGCGGGTCTGGTCCTGCGATCCACGGGAATTAAGTAGCGCTTGACCGAAAACGCACATTTTGCTATTGGGACGGCGGCTTCTGCCGCGGCGGACCAACCCCTGCAAATGGCACTACGGCACTTCCGCATGTGCCTGGCCTGGCTTCCAACGTCTGCCAAGGTAATGAACCCACCAGGCACCCAGGGCGCAGCCGAGAACGTAATGCGGAAAATCCCACCAGACAAATGTAGTGCCGAGGAGCGTTTGCCCTAAAAACGTGGAACGCAGGGTCTCCAAAAAACGCGGATGCCACAATTGCAGAAACTCGAGCACGCTGGTCACCAGAAACACGCTGGTTCCCAACCAAAAAGAGCGCGCGTGAGGCACCACCCAGGCCGCGAGCAAGATCCAGAAGATCTCGTACAGCACGCCCCCGCCATAATCGTTAAGCCACCAGGCACCCGGCCCCTGGTAAAGCTTGCTGGCAAAGCCAATGGGCGTCACCACCAGCAGACTGGCCAGCAGCCGTAATCGGTAAGCACGCACTGCATTTGTCAAAGGTAAGTCACCCACCACGCCAACTTAGATTGGAAAACTCATAGAGAATGCCAGGTTCTTTGGCCAGACTTGTAATCGCTCTCGCCAACAAGCCCAGAGCGCTCGCCGGTCTTCCGGTCAACTAACAAAGCCTCAGTACATCATTTCCAAAATACGATGACGTATTTCTTTGGACAGGATTACAAGATTCACGGGATTTCCTATTGACTGTTACACCCAAAACCGGGCTTGAAGAGTTGACCGCGGTATTGGGTGCCTTGATTCTGATAAGATTCTATCTGTTTTATCCTGTTTATCTTGTTCATCCTGTCGAAATACGTTACTGCAATTATGCAACAGTGTACTTAGTCTTGAACTCAGTTCGCTGCTGTTCAGTTAATAAGGACGCGAGCTAAATGACCGCCAGCAAAAACTTGACTCCAATCAAGATGAAGATCAAATGCAGAACAATGAAATAAGTGAAAACAAGATTTAGAATCTTCTGAAAAGTAAGGGCGCCGATGACCACTTCATCGCCGCCGCGGGTGGATAAAATGGGAGATTTTACTGTGAATCTCAAATAAAGCGACAGGATCGTTCCAACGACTCCGAAAACCGTGACGATGATTGCAATCACAAACATGTTCTCCCTCCGAGTTTAGGTGTTAACAACTCACAAAGACGCTGATTTTTTCCACAAAGCTTGCGTCTTTTTAAATGGTTAGGACCACTTTCCCCACGCTCTTTCTGCTTTGCAAATAATTCTGCGCGGCTCCTGCCTGCTCAAAAGGGAAGGTCTTGCCGATCACCGGCCTTATTTTCCCTTCGTTAGCCCATCGCAACAATTGCCCGATGGCCTCCTGGAAGGCATCCACATAATTGAACATGTAGGCCAGGTGAAAAGCCGCGATGGTTTTGTTATCCGGCATCATGTCAAATGGGTTGAAGCGTGGCAACGTCAGGTACTGGTAGGCCAGCTTGAACCAGTTGGGTCGTTTGCCGCGAGGCATCATGCTGCCTAACCCGAAGATCACCAACCGTCCCATGGGATTCAACAACTGGTAGCCCTTGCGAAAGGTAGTACCGCCGACGGAATCCATGATCACGTCCACACCCTGGCCGTGGTTGATTCGCCGAACCGCCGATTCGAAATCTTGTTGGCGATAATTGATGCCGTGCTGAACCCCCATCTCCTCCAGGAACGCAATCTTCTGTTGCGAACCGCAGGTGGCAAAAATCTCCGCGTCGAAGATCTGTGCCAACTGCACTGCGGCGGTACCGACCCCGCCGGCAGCCGCATGAATCAGCACCTTCTCTCCCCTTTTCAGATGGCCCAAATTGAACAACCCGTGGTAAGCCGTCAAATAGGTCGTGGGAAAACCTGCGCCTTCTTCAAAAGAGAAACCAGCCGGCAAGTCGCAGACAAACGTTTCGTGGCATTTCAGCAAGGTCTTGTAGCCGCCAAAACGCGTGATTCCGATCACGTTCTGCCCATGCTTGAATCTTTTGACCTTCTGCCCCACCTGCTCGACTATTCCGGACACTTCGAAGCCGGGCACAAACGGGGCTTTGGGTGCCGCCTTGTACAGACCCAGGCGCTCGAAAATATCGGCAAAGTTCAACCCAACTGCTTTCACCCCAATCAGAACTTCCTCTGCACCAACTTCGGGCACCTGTTCTTCGCGCAGTCTGAGAACTTCAGGCGGCCCAAAACGGCTAATCTCGATGATCTTTGCGGTCTGCAAGTTTGTCGTCGTTACGGGCATGCGTAATCGACCTCGACGGTTTGCAACTTTGCGCTTGCCAGAGCCTCTGCCATGAGACTTTCTACATTATTTAGTAGACGCTCTGCTTTGGCCAGGTCTTCGGGATTGGCGCGTGTTTCAGGATTGGCAGGCACGAACAGTGAACAGCAATCCTCATACGGCTCAATGGAGGTCTGGTACGTGCCGATCTGCTTTGCCAATTGTATGATTTCTTCTTTGTCGTAACCAGCCAAAGGTCTGAGAATGGGCAGCCCGGTGACCTCCCCAACCACACGCAGGTTGCTCAAGGTTTGCGAGGCCACCTGCCCCACGTTTTCGCCGGTAACCAAAGCTGTCGCATTCTCCGCTTCGGCAATTCTTTCAGCCAGCCTCACCATGTATCTGCGGTAGAGAAGGACACGCAGTCTTTGCGGACACCTGGCCATGATTTCCTTCTGCAGGTCGATGAACGGGATGAAATAGACCCTGGCCCGAAATTGGTACTTGCTCAATATTTCAACCAATCTCTGGACATTTTCTTCTGAGGCTTTGCTGGTAAACGGCTGACTGTGAAAATGAGTGTAAACCACCTGCACGCCGCGCTTGAGCATCAGGTAGGAGGCCACGGGAGAGTCGA
This sequence comes from bacterium, assembly GCA_046757525.1. Taxonomy (GTDB): domain Bacteria; phylum Zhuqueibacterota; class Zhuqueibacteria; order Oceanimicrobiales; family Oceanimicrobiaceae; genus JBHHYI01. The sequence goes on from JBHHYI010000006.1 coordinate 51,786, forward strand.
TGCCGGACGAAAGCAAGCTCACCGCGCGTTCGCTCACCCCGACCGGCAATCCGCGCAGTCCCGGGACTTTCTCCGTGTACAACAAGGCGTACGGTCCCGCAATTTCGATGAAGCAGGTCGCCTGCGGGTGACTCAGGTCCACGCGTTTGCCGCAGCGTTCTTGCACGAAAGCACCCACTTCCCGGTTAATCTCGACGGAATTCAAGGGGAAATCTTTTTCGGCACGCTTGGTGTTAATCTTAAACGAGTCAAATGGCAGGTCTTGCAACAAGGCCCAGGCAGCTTCCTTAATGAACCTCATCTCCCTGGGAACGGCCAGACCCAAACTGAAATGCGAGATACCGAAGACGTACTTCAGTCTGCTGGTCAACATCGTTTCCGCAGCTTCTTCGGGAAGATGCACCAGGAAGCGACCTTGCAAGCGTTCAACTTCGTCAAACGCCAGGCCCTGTAGCGCCCGCTTGATGTTCTTGATCAACTTGTTTTCAAAAAACCGGCGGTTGTTACCCTTGAGCGCAATTTCGCCGTAGTGAATGACCAGGCATTTTTTCTGCTTGCGGTGCATGTTCCAATTGTATAAAACCTGGCAACAAAAATCAAGCAAATAGGTAGAGTTTTGCCCATCTGGACAAAATCGGACTTCGCAGGGGCGGGGTGTGAGACGGCCGGTTCGCTGGCAGATCCGAGGTTGGCGCGATCTGCAGGCCGCACGTCCCTCACATGCTTTGGTAGTCTTTGTAGATTTTCAATATGGCCGGCACATAAGTCTCTGTTTCCTCTTGAAGGATGCCGCTGACGCGATTTTGGCGCAGCCACTTTTGCGCTCTTTTTTCGCCACCATTATAGGCGGCCAAACCACCATCCACGTCGTACGCCTGGATCAGCATGGACAGGTACCGGCAACCCAGACGAATATTTTGAATCGGATCGAACAAGATATCTAGAAGCGAGCGGCCGTGGTGCCTCTTTTCTGCTAACAGGTGGCGAGCCGTGACAGGCAGAATCTGCATCAAGCCAATGGCCCCGGCAGGGGAAACAATTCGAGGGTCCCACGTGTGTGCACTCTCATGGGTAATGGTTGCCAGAATAAGCTCCACGTCGAGATTCTCATATTTTACCGACATGGCATAGATTTCATTGGCTATGGCGGTTTGGAGTTCAGGAGACAAGTCTGGATTAAAGCTGTGGATCACCGTCCGAGCTTTTTCCACTTTAAGGAAACGTTCGGCGCTGAACTTGGCCATGCTCGTTAGAGAATTCAATTCGTTTTGCATTTGTTCAATTTTGGCGTGGTTGAACAGACAGGTCGTCAACTTAGCATAGGCCAATCCCAGGAACATGGTGCAGAAAAAAACCACCAGATAAGTTTGTGCCAGGCGAAAAGCTGGTCGTCTCAAGCTGTGTTTGAAGGAGCTCAGTTCTGCAACGCTGAAAGGTTCAAAGGAACCCGAAGCCGCTAATTCCTTGCTCACTTTTTCTGCACGGACAACCGCTGCTGCTTTCGGCTTCAGTTTTGTCTTTTCAGGGGCGAGGGACACAGGTACCCCCCTGAGGCCGAGCTCACGCAAAAGCGGAGGAAGAGACCAGGCCAGACAACAGTTGGAACGCAGGCCACGAGCAAAGTGCACCCCAACTGCACGCTGTGAGGAGGCTTCGAACCACCAGGTTCCGAAACCTGCCTTTTGCTCGAACCGGTGTTCAGACGCAAGATGAATGAGGTGACGGACGACCTGCCGTTTCCCTGCGAATTGTAAAACCGCACACCCCAAAAGACCGCTAACCACACCACGGACAGGGGCTGGCTTGCAATTAGAATTCCGCACTGGCATGCCCAGTTGAGGAATCAAAGGCGCTGGAAGCGTGCCCGGTTCCAGGCCAAAGTTCAACAACTGGGCCAAACCACAGCCCTGAGAGCGGGACGCGTGGGGAGAGAGATTTTCTTTGGCAATTGGTCTGATTGAATGGGGGTCCAGCGAGTAGTTGCTTTCTACGACGTCCACAGGGAAGCCGATTTTTTCAGAGTCGATTACCCGGCGAGGTTCTTTGCGTGCAAACGCTTCGAAGACCTCGCCGGTCATTTTTTTACGCACGTGGAAACGAACGGTCAACTCGGGCACCATGCGGCCACCCGTGGATGACAGCACGCGGAAACCCAGGTCAATGAGCACAACGTTGGTGTCCAGGAGATAAAGCTGCACCGCCCTTTCGTGAGCGCGACGAGCCTCAATCCAGGTGGTGGGATCAATTCGATCCATGAAACCGTTCAGTTCTCTGTTCATAATTCGGTATCTTTTTGTTTTCTCGCAATCTAACCTAAGACCTTCAAAACGGGTCCCGTTAACAAATCTACCCTGGGATCCGAGTCTAAAAGAACAACCACCGTTTGCAGTCT
>JBHHYI010000007.1:0-54080 GCA_046757525.1 bacterium
TCAGCACTGTGCAGCCAGGGGACAAGATTCCTCCAGAATGACATTGGAGGTTGTGATAAAGGACGGCGACAACGGAGCGTTTCCTAAAAGGCTCCGGTCGCAACGATTAATTCGGGCAGGGAAGGAAAGCTTAACTCGTCGTTCCTGTTGCGACTGCGCACGTGAAGGAAATATCTTGCATTCGGCTGCAAATCTGCAAGGGTGCAGGCATGTTGATTCTTGTCGACCATGACCGGGGGAGGTAGTTTCTTGATAGCGGTTAGAATCAGGCTTTCGTTGGCGTAATAGATGTTGTAGCCCTCGAAGTCGGGCAGAGCTTCGTCAGCGCTGGCTTCCCAGGTGATTCTGATCTCGCCGTGTTCATAAGAGGCCCGCGCCTTATGCGGCGGGTCGAGTTCGGTGACGTCTTTGACCTTGGGAACCGTGCTGGCACAGCCCAACACAAGCAGCATAGGAGTGAATATGTAGAGAGCGAACTTTTTAGGCATCGATTAAGATGACTTTGACGGGAACGGCAGGGAAATGTCTTTTCAATCTTTCGATGTCGTACACCAACTGTTCCCCATAGGAAACAGCACTGGACATTTGTTTATACAGGGCGTGACAAGGAACAATTTCAACGCCGACTTCAGCTTTGTTTTCATTAAAAAAGTATTGGAATTTTGCCAAATCGTAGAACATAAAAGCGTACTTGCCAAACTGGACCTCAATAAGTACGCCTTCTTTTACGAAATCAATTTGTTTAAACGAACCTCTGATGGAAATATCGCAGTTAGGAATGCTGATCGAATAATTCTCTCGCAATTGGCGATAATTCCTCGATGAAAATGCTTTGAGAAACTGTTGGTTCATATCTTTTGGCGAGAACAATTTTCTTCCATGCATCGTTTTTTCTTTGCTGATTTTTGTCTTCTTTGCAACGACTTCATCAATTATTTCATATATCTCGCCTGAGTATTTTGGATAGTGTACTTGCAGTATTTCTGCCCCACCTAAATGAGAGTACTCATACACAATTCTCATTTTTCGCTTTCCGTGGGGGCAAAGTGTTCAGGATTCTCAAGCAATGTTAACTGACTTTCTTGGGAACCGAGCTTGACTCTTTGCGGTGGTAAGTTTCTCGAAGGATTTACAGGGTCAAATACGCCTCGCTCCATAGGGCGAATTCTCAAGACACCCTTTTCCGCTAACTGAACGCGTTCTCTCGCAACGGCTACGTATTCCGATTTGATTTCAGCGCCTATTGCCTTTCGGTTGTGCATTAAGGCAGCGATGGCGGTCGTACCCACGCCCATAAACGGGTCCAAAACCCAATCTCCTGCATTGGTCATAGACAAAACCAAGCGTTCAATTAGTTCAACGGGAAACTGGCACGGGTGTACGGTTTTTTCAACATGGTTCGCTTTCACATTGGGGATGTCCCAAACATCACCTGGGTTCTTCCCCAGGGGATTGCCGGAAAGTTCGCCTTTCTTAGGGCCTTTAAAGTGTTTCTTGTTTGGATACTTTTGGGGGAGGCGTACCGAATCCAGGTTAAAGGTGTAGTCGTCATTTTTTGTGAACCACAACAACGCCTCGTATCTGCCGGAGAATCGCTTTGAAGCATGGAGGCCATGACCGAAATGCCAAATAATCCGGTTGCGCAAATGCAGGCCCAAAGAAGAGAATATTGGAAAAAGAACGATGTCAAGAGGAATAATTTCACCATTTTCAACGTAATTTCCGACCTGCCAACAAATACTTCCCCTTTCTTTCAATACGCGCACGCACTCTCCTATAACTTTTCTTTGCTGCACGAGATAATCCTGCAGCTTTAAACGTTTTTCATAGGGTTTGCCCAGATTGTAAGGAGGCGAGGTGACGACTAACTGAACAAATCTATCCGGAATTTTTCTGAGCAATTCAAGGCAATCAGATTCGTAAAGAATAAAATTTGCCGAAGGATCAAATTTTGACGAAATCTTCAATTTGTGCATTGACAATTTTTGTTAGTTCTTGCAGGCAGGAGAATACTTTGAGTCACCCCCAATATACCCAACCCAGGAGGATTTGTCAAGTGGATATTTGGCTGAGATTGACGACGACTCTCGAAACGGTGTTCTTGTGCGTCTATTGGTCGGGAGTTTTGAGTTCCATTCTTTTCAACACCCACCCGTCCGGATCAAAAATGAGCTGGCTCGGCTTTTCGGCAGACGCGAAAGAAAATGTATTTGTCTTGGCATCCACCCAAATGGTTTCCCTGCGGCTGCTATGCGCGTAATCCAATTGGACGGTCAAAGGCATGCGAAAAATCTGACCGGTTTGATTTTGTGAAATGGAAATCTCTACCGTGCGCTTTTCTGCCTTCCAGGTCCAGGAGGCCAGATATTCGGGATAGCCTCCGGCGAAAATCCATTCGTTGAAAAACCAATCCAAAGACTGGCCGTAAGACATTTCCATGACCTTCTGAAAATCTCGGGTGAGCGCATTGCCTTCCTGGAATCGATGGTAGTAAGCCCGAATGCCGGCGAAAAACTTATCGTCCCCCATGATGCCGCGCAGCATGTGCAACACCCAACTTCCCTTTTGGTAATTGTTTGGATTTAGGAGTCGGAACAGATCGGTGACGGTTGTGTCCACAATCGCTTTGGGCCCCACGCGCACTTGAAATGCGACGATGCGTTTCCTTTGTGCCGCCATGCTATTTCTCAACACAGCTTTGCCCTGGATGTGCTCGAAAAACAGAGTGGCAAAATAGGTGGCGAATCCTTCGCTCAGCCAGAGGTGGTACCAGTCAGACTCGGTGACGGAGTCGCCGAACCACTGGTGAGCAATTTCGTGGGCCACGGTTCCGGTAATTAGATGCTCACCCGTAATGGATTTCTCGTCAAAAAATATGGCGCTGCTGTTCTCCATGCCACCAAATCGGGTGGTAGACTGCACCAAAGCCAGCTTTTCGTAAGGGTAGGGCGCGATCAAGCTTGAATAATAAGCCAACATTTGCCCCGCCTTCTGGAAATCAGCCTCACCTGCTTTGCTGTCCTTTGGATAAACATAAAAGGCAAGGGGCACTGTTGTGGCATGGCTATTTTGAAGCACCGAGAAGTGCGCGGCCCCGAACACCATGCAGTAGGTTGGGATGGGCTCGTTTTCAATCCAGTGAGAGGTTTTCCGACCGTTTTTCAGTTGGGTCTCCCCAATCAGCTTGCCGTTTGCGACGACTTTGTAGTCAGCGGGACCGGTGATTTTGAATTCGACGGTAGCCTTGTCGGAGGGATGGTCAATCCCTGGAAACCAGAAGTGCGCGCGATTCGGCCAATTGTCTGAAAAGGCCACCCAATCGCCAAATTTGTTGGCTCCCAAGTACAGACCGTCCTGCGGCGTGCCGTGATAATAAATGCTCACCGTGTTGTGTTTTTTCTTAAGCCAGGGACTGCCAAGGGAAATTGTGATGCGGTTCTTGTCATATTGGAACGCCAACTTTTGGCTTGCTCCTGAAACTGAATCCACGAACATATCCGCAAAATCCAGTGCCAGCGTTGAAGCGGACGAATCTTGCAGATTGAAGGTCACATCCGTATGTCCGGCAATCTCCTTAGAATTTGGTGTGATCTCTACTTCGATTTGGTACCTGGTCACATCGATTCCTTTCTGACGGAGATACCCGTCCCCGGAGAACGCTGGATCTTGCGCCGAGATCACCTGGGCGGTCACTACCGCGCAGAGGGAAAGTACAAAAGCCTTCATCATGGTTTTGAATGGTTGGTTGTTGGCCATTTTTGTCTTAAAACCAAAGTTAGCAATCGTAACTGCCATTTCAAAAGATTTTTTTGGGACGACTGCATGGCAAGGATTTCCGGCGGGACAGGCAGCAAAGATAATTGTTGCAAACGTTAGAATTAAGTTGTATATTGAATATTTTAATGGAAGGAATTTCAAGAAAATTAGCAAGTTTATGCGATACGCCATCATTTCAGATATCCACGGGAATCTCGAGGCTTTGCAGCGCGTGCTTGAAGAGATCGAAACAAGAAACATTGGTGAGATTCTTTGTTTAGGGGATGTTGTTGGCTATGGCCCTAACCCAAACGAATGTGTGGAGATTGTTCGGAAACATGCCAAGATCACTCTGGCTGGAAACCACGATTATGCTCCATTGGGCAGATTAGACCTCTCCTATTTCAATCCCTGGGCCAGAAGCGCGGTTGAATGGACCGGCGAGGAGTTGACCCCTGCGTCCACAGAATTCCTGATGAATCTGCCTTTAATGGCACAGATGGACGGTTTTGCCATCGTTCATGCCACCCCACTCAATCCGGAAGAGTGGAACTACATTACCACTGTGGGGGACGCCGTCATCAATTTTCCCGAGTTCCAGGGGCAGGTTTGTTTTATTGGACATTCGCATGTTCCTTTGAACATTGTCATGAATGGAAATGGTGCATGTGACGTTGAGAAGCAGAATCCCATGCCACTGTTGGAAGGGAAACGTTACATTATTAATGTGGGCAGCGTGGGCCAACCAAGAGATTTCAATTCAAAGGCTTCGTTTGGGGTTTACGACAGCGATGAGAAGGTTTTCGAGCTGGTACGCACTGTCTATGATTTGGCTTCCACGCAAAAGAAGATACGGGACGCAGGTCTGCCCGATTTCCTGGCGGAACGGCTGGCCAGAGGCCAATAAAGCTTGTCACTTAAAGTTCAATCAATCCAATAGAATCCTCATGCTTGACGGGAACGGATTAGCCCTAATTGACAGAATTATTTGCCCGGAGAAAGTCGTCAAAAGCGTACGAAAGTGGGTAATTAATACATTAACTGGACGAGGAGGCATCAACTATGGAATTGGTTAAAAGAGACAACCCAAAGAGCTTTATGCTCTCTGAAGAGGTCTACAACGAAGTGTCCGGGCTTTTGGACGAGTTAGCCTTGAAACTCAGAGCCGACATGGTAGTCATCTGTGACACTAACGGCTATCCAGTTTGCCACAAAGGAGAAAACCCTGATCTTGATTTGTGGGCGTTGTCCTCCCTGGCTGCGAATAATTTTTCGGCAACCGCAGAAATAGCTTCCATGATAGGCGAAAAGGACAGTTTCAAATTCCTGTTTCATGAAGGCCAGCGTGTCAACATCTACCTGTCCAATGTTGGCTTTACTTTTATCCTGATGATCATATTCAAGGCAGACGTCGCGTTGGGAATGGTCAGGATTTTTACCAACAAAGCCATCAAAGAGCTCAACGAATTGCTAAAATCAGCCAAAGAAGCAGAGGAGAGTGCGAAAGAGTTCCTCGACCTGGAATTCAAGAGTCTGTTGAGCAAAGAGCTGGATCGCTCTTTTAAATTATGATTTTAGCCAGCCGTTGGACATGTTTATCAATTGGGGCCTACAAGAAATCAACCTCAAGATCGTCTATTACGGTCCTGGTTTGAGTGGAAAGACAACCAATCTTCAATACATCTACAACCATCTTGATCCCAACAACCGTGGTGATCTGATCAGCCTGAAAACTCGCGAAGAACGCACGCTGTATTTTGATTTTTTGCAGCTAAATCTGGGACGTATTAAAGGGAAAAAGCCCAGGTTCAATTTGTACACCGTGCCAGGCCAGGTTTATTACACGTTCAGTCGAAAAATAATCCTTCGGGGCGTAGACGGCCTTGTATTTGTGGCAGATTCGCAGAAGCACCGAACCGAGGACAACCTGGACTCCATCTTAGACCTGGAAAAGAATCTGATTGCAATGAACCAATCTCTGCAGGATTTTCCCTGGATCATCCAGTACAATAAAAGGGATCTGCCCCACACTGAAACCGTGGAAACTTTGCAAGCCAAACTCAACTACTACAACGTTCCCTATTTCAGTGCGATTGCCAGTGAAGGCATTGGCGTCATTCAAACCTTGAAGTCGATCATCACGGCTGTTGTGGCCAGAGTGGAAACGTTGGTTTAATCAAACGAGGGAAAACTTGGCATGAACCAAATTCAATCGCCGCAGTTGGTCATCGAAGCAAAAATGAAAGAGATTTCCGAGCTTGGTCATTACGACATGGTGCATTTGTTTTCCAGTGAAGGGTTGCCTTTGGCGGAGTTTTATGGCGAAGTGATCCTCAGCAAGGATCGTTTGGCAGAATTGTCTCTGCTGTTTCGAGAAGTCAGAAAGATGGCCGATGTCATGGGCCAGATTTCGAGCATTAAGGAGATGATCATCGAAGGGTATAATCGCAGAAAGATCGTTTTCAGGTTTTTCCAGGCCTTCGATCAGGAAGTGATCCTGGCCATAGTTGTTCCTCCCAGAAAAGCCTACCGCGGACTCACCAACTCCTTGGTTCGACTCATCGAGAGAATTCCATATTGAGCACCACAGATTTACCATGGTTGCCAGCTTTTAGAGGTTACCCCTAAATAGCAAAAGCCGCCCGGCGCGTCTCCCGAACACCGAGCGGCTTGTTTATTAATCCGGCCGGGCCTCACAACTATATAGTTGCAACCGGATCACCTGCCAGCACTCCAGAGCTGCTTGCAACACAGTCTGTTGGTACCTCCATTTATTTAGACTCCGATTAAACCAGAAAACTCTCAGCAAGAAACAAAAAAAGCATTTTTTTCTCGAACCGACCGGAAGCGAAGCCTGCAGCCCAAAACGTTATAGTGTATCATATTTGATACAATGTATTCCGCATAAACACCAGAAGTGGGCGCCCTGGAGCATTTTTGGAGAAAACGCCGTGACGTGCCATCTTAGTAATGGTATTATAATCAATACCATAGAGTGTTACGTTGAGGGCTGGAGTTTTTTGGTACGGTTGTTGCTGAAATCTGGATTGGGTTACATGGTAACCCTAATTATACATGGAGGTATAAATCATGAGAAAACAGTTGAGTCAACTTGGAATGGGGATTGTCCTGACTCTTCTGTTGCTGGGATTTTCTCATAAAAGGACTTATGGGTTAATCCCAGTTAACTCTAAAGGACTTTCCGACTTCTTCGCAGAGTTTTTAACTTCCCAACGTGCCGACACCGACGCGGTTGAGAGCAAGCAAATCAATTCCTTGTTTGTGCGGCCACAGAAGAAAGAGTCGGTGGCCATGCTTATGCTGGTCGCCTATGACCAGGAAATCGTCAACAGCGTCAGGGAAATAACCCAGACCAAGCAAACGGCTCTAATCTTTTCTGTTTCAACACTACCATATGCAGAGGTTCACTTCGAGCCTTCTTTTCTGATATTTAGGCAAGAAGGGCGTTCGTGGCATGCGGGAACAAAATCATCGCATGGTGATGTTTTCCCTCTGGGCAAAAATGCGAAATTCGGCGGCCTCATAAACGACTCTGACATCCACCAGGGGGTTATCTTACTTCCGGAATGGTTTGATTTAAGCCTTCCTTTGACGATCCAATACCTGGACTATACCCGGGTCATCAGTTTTTGAAAATGGTGTGCCCTGGACAGCGACTCCTGATTAGTTTTAATCGGGAGTTTTTTTTGCTCTCAATTCGCACCAAAACGAGCCAGAACTTCTCATGGATTGTTATTTTCTTGTTGGCCATCAAAAATGAGACCACAGAATATTAAAATCTTGCTGGTTGAAGACAACCCGGACCACGCATTTCTCGCCAGGAGGTCTCTGGAAAAGGAGGGAGCAGTCGCTATCGAAGTCGTGCAATCGTACGAGAAGTGTTGCCAGGCTCTACGAAGGCAGCATTTTGACGTGATCTTGCTGGATTACGAATTGCCACAGGAAGATGGGCTCACCATTTTAAAACGTCTGGTCAACGACAAAAACATCCAGGCTCCCATTGTGGTGGTGACCGGGCATGGGCACGAAAAGATCGCTGTTGAGGCCATGAAAGCCGGTGCTTTTGATTACGTGGTCAAGAGCGATGAGTACCCGGCGCTTTTGCCGGAGCTCGTCCACCGAGTTTTGGACCGGTATCGCGTATATCGAGAAAAGAAAAAAATCGACGAAGAGCTTCGGGTCACCAAATTTCATCTGGAGAATCTGATTAACAGTTCGCTGGACTTGATCATCTCGGTGAAGAATACCGGAGAATTTAGATTTTTCAACGACCGATTCGTGGAAATCATCGGATATTCTTCTGAGGAAATCTTTCAGAAACGAATCTTAGACATCTTTCCGGAACAGCACAGAACGCTCCTCAAGAACAAGATTCGCGAAGTCAAACGTGGCCTATCCAGCATCTTTGAAACCGAAATCCAGAAATCGGACATGAGTCTTCTGCCGTGTCTGGTTTCCCAGTCTCCCCTCAAAGGCCAGGATGGCTTTCTCATGGTCATCAAAGACATTTCGAAAATCGTGAGTTTGAAAAAACGGCTTGCCCAGTCCGAGAAGCTATCGGCTTTGGGTCAGATGATTTCCGGCGTGGCCCACGAACTCAACAATCCGCTGGCCGGGATCTTAGGCTATTCCCAGCTCATTTTGTTGGAAGCTCTGTCTGACCAGATGCGCAGCGACATGGAAGTGATTGTGAAAGAAGCAAAACGGTGCCAAAAGATCGTCAAGAACTTGTTGACCTTCGCCCGCAAGCACAGCCCGGAACAGGAGCTGTTCGATATTAACGAAGTTTTGGGCAGTGTTTTGGAACTGCGGGCCTATCAACTGCAAGTCGATTCCATCGAAGTGGTCAAGGAACTGGGAAAGAGTCTGCCCTACATCCGGGGCGATTTTCAACAGCTTCAGCAAGTCTTTCTGAATCTGATCAACAATGCCCACTATGCCTTGAAACAATCTTCCAAAGAAACAAAGCAAATCGTACTACGGTCTAAACGGCAGGGTAGCAGCATCAAGGTCCAGGTGGTTGACAACGGTGTTGGCATCGATTCAAAAACTCAAAATCGCATCTTTGATCCTTTCTTCACCACCAAGGAAATCGGCCAGGGAACGGGATTAGGCTTGAGCATTTGCTATGGCATCATCCAAAATCATCAAGGCAATTTATATGTTGAAAGTAAACCGGGTGTAGGTTCCACCTTTGTCGTGGAACTGCCCGCGATTGAAGCTGAAAGTCTCCCCAAAGATGCCAAAGAAAGCCAACCATCAGTGCACAAGAGAACCCAAAAGATGGCGGCCATACGCTGCTTAGTCATCGACGATGAGAAAGTCATCATCGATTTGGTAAAGCGCATTCTGGGCCGGGAAGGGCACACCGTTGAGACCGCTCGCAACGGCGAGCAAGCCCTGCGGAAAATCGAGCAGAGTCATTTTGACCTGCTCATCTGCGACGTCAAAATGCCGCAGATGAACGGCGAATCGCTGTACCATCTATTGAAGCAACAAGCTCCAGATTTGGCCGAAAAAACGATATTCACCACCGGCGACATGATCAACCACGAAACCATGGACTTCCTGCACCAAACCCCCCATCCTTTTCTGCAAAAACCTTTTCACGCCGAAGAGCTGCTCACCTTAGTCAGAAACTTTTGTCAAGAATCAAGGGTTTGAAGGAAAGCTGGATTGCAACGACGCGCGCAGCGGCGGAGAAATCGGATTCGCGACATAGTAGCTATTTGGGTGCTTAACCAGATTTCTTCCCGGCGGTTGCCCATAGGCGTCAACTGAAGCCCCAGACTGTCATTTCGAGTCAGGCGACTGCCTGACTGGCTGGTGCCCAAATCAGACCCCTCGACTACGTCCGGCAACTGCCGGACTCCGCTCGGGGTTACAATAGGGTGGTTAGACAGCCCTGTGTTGACGCCACAAGGCGGTTGTCGGATCGAGATGACCTGGCTGAGCTTACCATGGTGAAGGTTGCGGTCAAGCAGTACTTACAGTCATTTAAGCCAGTCCCTTCCAGGAAAAGTATTGACTTTCGTCGCAAAAATTAATATATTTTTGCCGTTCTGCGAGAGTGGCGGAATTGGCAGACGCGCTAGATTTAGGATCTAGTGTCTTCGGACGTGTGGGTTCAAATCCCTCCTCTCGCACAAATCACATTCATATAAGGCACATGAATTCAATTGATTAACCCTTTTATTTTTTGGAAGGATTTTGGAAACTAAGATATCGGATCAGGGGAATCATCAAAAAGTTGTCGTCGTGGACGTTCCTGCAGATGAAATGCAGCCTCATCTTGAATCGGTTTACCGTAAGTACCAGAAAACCATTCGCTTGGAAGGATTTAGAAAGGGCAAGGTGCCGTTGGCCCTGGTCAAACAACTTTATGGCAAGCAGATTGAATCGGAAGCAATTGAAGAGATCGTCCAGGACCTTTATCAGGAAGTCAAGGAAGAGGAAAACATCAAAGCGGTGGCCCCCGCTAAACTGGAGGACGTAAACTACACGGAAGAGTCCGGCCTGCATTTCAAGGCGGTGGTGGAGGTTGTTCCGGAGTTTGAGTTGAAGCGCTACAAGGACCTTACCATAGAACGGGAGGTGTACGAAGTTAGCGACGACGATGTGGCCGAGGCCCTGGAGGACGTGAGAGATGAAATGGCCGTGATGAACCCCATAGAAGAGGCTGCGCAAGAAGATCACTTTGTGCTTGCTGATTTTCAGGAAATAGACCCAGCCGGCGTCCCGGTCATCGGTAAGAAATTTGTGGATCGGTTCTTCCAGTTGAGCAAAGAAGCGCAGAACAAGGAGATAGCCGAGCAGTTGATTGGTGTGAAGGCCGGCGAGACACGCAGGGTGACCATTGCCGCTGACCATAATGGTCAGGAACAAGCTCACGATGAGATTTATGAGGTCAAGGTGAAGGAAGTCAAGGAGAAGCAACTTCCAGAACTTGACGATGAATTGGCGAAAGACGTCGGAAACTTCCAGACCCTGGATCAGCTTAAAGAGGATATCAGAAAACGATTGATCAGGCAGACGGAAGCGGGCGCCCGACGTCGTTTGCACCAGGCGCTGATCGACGAAGTGCTCAAGAATAACTTGTTTGAGATTCCCGAAACCATGATCTCAAATTATCTGGATGTTCTTTTTGAAAGTGCACAAAGAGACTCCAATGACCAGTTGGATGAGGAGCAATTCAAGCGAGATTACCGGGCCAATGCTATTTGGAATCTCAAATGGATGCTGGTAATGGAGAAATTAGCAGAGATCGAAAATATCGTGGTCACTGATGAGGACAGGCAAGCCTACGTGCACCGGCTCTCGGAGGAACGCAGGCTCGATGAGAAAAAACTCTGGAAATCCTTCCGGAGCAAAGAGGCCCAAAAGCGTCTAAACGATGATGTCTTGGAGCAAAAAGTCTTGGATTTCTTAGAGCAGCATGCCAAGGTCAGGGACAAAAAGGTAACGCGGAAGGACCTCGAGACCTCGAGGTTGGCGGAAATTGCCTGATTTCTTGCAGCGCCGGGCCTCGAGCAGGCTCATTTTCAAAAAACTTTGTAATTAATAATCTTAAAGAGCTTTGAATTATGGGATTAGTACCAATCGTTGTCGAGCAAACTGGCCGGGGTGAGCGCGCTTATGATATTTTCTCCCGACTGTTGAAAGAGCGGATCATCTTTATTGGGACTGCTATGGACGACGCGGTCGCCAGTTTGATTATCGCGCAGTTGCTATTTCTCGAAGCCGACGACCCGGAGAAAGATATTTCGCTGTACATCAATTCGCCCGGGGGCCATGTGTCGGCCGGATTGGCTATCTATGATACCATGCAGCACGTTAAACCCGACGTGGTGACCTACTGCATGGGGCAGGCATCCAGTATGGGGGCCGTTCTTCTGGCGGCCGGGGCTAACAAAAAGCGCTTCGCCTTGCCGCATGCCAGAATTATGATTCATCAGCCGTTAGGGGGAGCGCAGGGGCAGGCTGCAGATATCGATATCCACGCGAAAGAAATTTTAACCCTCAAGGAGAAATTGAATCAGATTTTAGCGATTCACACGGGTCAATCGACAGAAAAAATTGCAAAAGACACCGACCGGAATTTCTTCATGTCCGCAGAAGAGGCGAAAAAATATGGAATCATTGATGAAGTGTTGGATAGATCGGGATTGACGAAGAAGAGGGCCAGCAAGTGACCGACATCGAATTAAGGAGATAAGAACGGTTTGGCGGAGCGACAGAAAAGAGAACGACTCATATTTTGTTCATTTTGTGGCAAGAACTCCAACCAGGTTGGCTGCATTGTCACCGGCCCCGATGTTTATATTTGCAATGAGTGCGTCATCAACGCCAGCAAGATCATTCGGGAAGATGTTGATCGTCATGGCGCTTTGTTCCAGGGTCAGAGTTTTTTACCCTCGGACATCAAGCGAGTCTTTGACGATTACGTCGTTGGTCAGGATATTGCCAAAAAGAAACTGTCCGTTGCTGTCTACAATCACTACAAACGCATAAGGTCCTATGATGCGTTGGATGAAGTAGAGCTTGAAAAGAGCAACATTCTTCTCATCGGTCCCACTGGAAGCGGTAAGACCCTTCTTGCACAAACCCTGGCGCGTTTTCTTCAAGTTCCGTTCACAATTGCCGATGCCACCACACTGACGGAGGCCGGCTACGTGGGGGAAGATGTGGAAAACATCCTGGTTCGGCTGCTACAAGCCTCTGAATATGACGTGGAAAAAGCCGAAAGGGGCATCGTTTATATCGATGAAATTGACAAAATTGCGCGCAAAGACGGCAATCCGTCCATAACCCGCGATGTTTCAGGGGAAGGGGTTCAGCAGGCATTCTTGAAGTTATTAGAAGGGACCATGGCGGCGGTGCCGCCCAAAGGGGGCAGAAAACATCCCGAACAGAATCTGATCAATATCAATACGAAGAATATCCTGTTTATTTGCGGCGGCGCTTTTGTAGGCCTTGAGGATATCATCAGCAGCCGGATTGGCAAAAAAGTCATTGGCTTTGGCAGCGATGAGCCGGACAAGCATTCTAAGGCTTTCGGCGATCTGTTGCGGCATGTGGAACCTGAAGATCTGCTAAAATTCGGCTTAATCCCAGAACTCATTGGCAGACTGCCCGTGTTGGCCGTTTTGGATGAACTCGATGAACAGGCGCTGCTGACCATATTGCAAAAACCCAAAAATGCCCTGACCAAGCAATATGGGAGGCTTTTCGAAATCGACGGTGTTGAATTGGAGTTCGAACCAGAAGCTTTGCAAGCCATAGTACGACTGGCCGTGAAACGTGGCACCGGCGCCCGGGCGCTGCGGGCGATCTTTGAAGAAGTTATGCTGGACATGATGTATGAGCTTCCCTCACGCGAGGAGGTGAAAGTTTGTCTCATCACCAAAGATGCAATATTGAACAAAAAAGAACCCATTTACACATTTAAGAAAATCAAAAAAAGAGCGTGAGCGGGGGAACCACCGACCGGAAGCGTGTAAGGAGGCATGTTTGGAGAAGCTGGCCCTTTTGGTGAGATTATAGGAAGTAGTCCGCAGCCCTTTGGGGCACGACTCAGTGAAATGATCAAGCTCAGCTACACGAATTCTTCCTCAATTACCTCGTGGTAAGTGGTGGAAGATTTTTTATTTTGGATTAACCTGATTGGGTGAGAGGTAATACCAATTCCTATGCAGAAAATTGTCAGAAACAATTCCATTATCGAGATTAACAATCGTTTGCCTGTTTTGCCGTTGAAGGACGTGATCGTTTTTCCCTACATGCTGTTTCCGCTCTTGATCGGACGCGCATCGTCGTTGAAGGCCATTGAAGAGTCCATGATTTACGACAAATTGATCTTTCTTGCGGCGCAAAAGGATGCTTTTAAGGAGGAGCCGAGCAAGGAAGATCTCTACCGGTTTGGCGTTGTTGCACGCATCGTTCAGGCTGTTAAGTTGCCCAACGGCCTGATCAAGATCCTGGTGGAAGGCATTGTGCGCGCCAGAATTACACGGTTTTTCACCATTACCGATCACATGCAGGCGCGCATCGAAATCGTCGAAGATACCGACGAGCTGTCGGCAGTGATGCAGGCCAAAATGCGCAAGGTCGGTGCGTTGTTCAAAGACTACGTTCGTTTGAATCGCAACTTACCCGATGAGATTCTTTTGAGCGTCGAGAACGTGGAGGAACCCCACCAGTTTGCCGACATTGTGGCCTCGCATATCCAAAAGAATCTCAAAACCAAGCAGCATTTGTTGGAGACGGTCAAGGTTGAAGACCAGTTACTGGAGCTGATCAAGATTCTCGGGGCGGAAATGGAAATTCTGGAAATCGAGATGGACATCGAAGAAAAGGTGCGTGGCCGTATTCAGAAATCGCAAAAGAACATCTACCTGCAAGAACAGATCCGGGTAATGCAGGACGAGTTGGGCGAGGACGGCGAACTCAACGGCGAACTGGCCTTCCTGGGAGAAAAAATCAGGAAAGCGCGCATGTCGGCGGAAGCCCAGGAGCGCGCTTACGAAGAGTTGGACAAACTCCGCAACACGTCCCCCTATTCTCCGGAAGCCACGGTCATCCGCAACTATCTTGACTGGCTTCTGGCTGTGCCCTGGTATCAAAAGACTAAAGACAATCTGGACATTCAGACGGCGAGCAAGATTCTCGATAAGGATCACTACGGGTTGAGTAAACCCAAGGAGAGAATCCTCGAACATCTGGCGGTGCTCAAATTATCCAGGAAAATGAGAGGCCCCATTCTCTGTTTTGTCGGTCCTCCGGGCGTGGGCAAGACCTCGCTGGGAAAGTCTGTCGCGCGGGCCATGGGCAGAAACTTTGTCCGCATTTCTTTGGGCGGCGTTCGGGACGAAGCGGAGATTCGGGGGCACCGCCGAACTTACATCGGCTCCATGCCCGGCAAAATCATTCAGAACATGAAGAAAGCAAAAACCACCAACCCGGTCTTTCTACTGGATGAAATCGACAAGATGAGTATGGATTTTCGCGGCGACCCCTCGGCGGCGCTCCTGGAAGTTTTGGACCCGGAACAGAACTGCGCCTTCAACGACCATTATTTGGAAGTGGACTACGATTTGGCAAAAGTTCTGTTCATTACAACTGCCAATTTGCAAAACCAGATTCCAGAGCCGCTGCAAGATCGGATGGAAATCATCAATCTGCCTGGCTATCTTGAATATGAAAAGCTGGCCATTGCCCAGAATTTCTTGATCCCCAAACTTTTCAAAGAACACGGTTTGAAATCCGACTGTCTGCAGTTTAACAAGAGCGCTATTTTGGAAATCATCAGAACGTACACTCGCGAGGCCGGGGTGCGCAATTTGGAACGCGAATTGTCGAAGATTTGCAGAAAAGTTGCTAAAGAAATCGTTGAGCACGGCAAAGGCAAGAAAGTTGTCATTACCAGGAAAAACTTTCAGCCCTATTTAGGTGTTCCCAGGTTTCCGGAACGGCCGTTGGAACAGGAGAATCTGGTGGGGGCAGCCGTTGGGTTGGCCTGGACACGCTACGGTGGCGAAGTACTGCAAATCGAGGTCAACCTCATGAAAGGCAAGGGAAATTTGTCCCTGACCGGCAAATTGGGGGACGTCATGCAGGAGTCGGCCAAAGCAGCCCTTTCTTATGCCAGAACCAACGCTCAGAGATTGCAGCTCAAAGGTGAGTTCTGGAAAAACCAGGATATTCACATCCACATTCCCGAGGGGGCTACGCCCAAAGACGGACCATCGGCGGGCATCACCATTGCCGCGGCTCTCATTTCAGCGCTGAGCGATCGCGCGGTAAAAAAGGACGTAGCTATGACTGGCGAAATAACCCTCCGGGGTGGCGTGCTGGGCATCGGCGGCTTAAACGAAAAACTGATGGCAGCGCAGCGCTTTGGGGTCAAGACGGTGATCATTCCAAAAGAGAATGAGAGGGAATTGCTTGAAATTCACGATCAGGTGAAGAAGGGCCTGAAAATAATCGCTGTGCAGCGCATGGATGAAGTGTTAAAAGAGGCGCTGGTGAGTTAGTTGATGCCTGACGCAAACCTCTCTTCGGATTGGGCGTTTCAACCGCACGAAGTAAGGGAGAAGCACCCGAACTTCGAGTCGGGCAAAAGAGTCGTTCGCTCAAGCATCCCGGGCGGCGGACTGTTCTTTTGGGGGGCACGTGTCGAGGTGCTCTTTTACGCCGGTCGGCACCAGCCGTTGAGGGTGTTAACAGATGAAAATACTTTCGGTAGAATTCGTGAAGAGCGTGCAGGACGTCAAAGAGATTCCGCGGGACGGATTGGCAGAAATCGCCTTTTCAGGCAGGTCCAATGTGGGTAAGTCCCGTCTAATCAATTGCTTGCTAAATCGGAAAAAGATGGCTAAAACCAGTTCGACCCCGGGTAAAACCCGGCAGATCAATTATTTCAGAATAAACGGAGCGTTTTTTTTTGTCGATCTTCCCGGTTATGGCTTTGCCAGGGTCTCCAAATCTGAAAAAGTGCTCTGGCAGCGGCTCATCGAATCTTACATTAAACAGAGTCGACAATTAAAAGGTGTGGTTGCCATAATCGACAGTCGGATTGGACCAACTCCATTGGACCTGCAGCTCTTCGGCTGGTTAAGTAGCCTGAAGGTGCCCATGACTGTGGTGGCCACAAAGTCCGACAAGCTCTCGAATAATGCCTTGAATCAGCGCCTGGCCCAATATTCAAAGCAGTTGCAGGCAAGCATTTACCCCTTTTCTGCGGTTTCCGGGATGGGTAAGCGAGCGCTGTGGAAGGAAATATTAACTACTTTGGAGTTATGAAAGATGCGCGAAAGACTTTTTACGCCTGGTCCAACACAAGTGCCGGAACGGGTTCAGGTGGCCATGTCCAATCCTCTGGTGCACCACCGCGGTCCTGCTTTTAGAGTAATTTTTCAACAAGTCATTGAGGACCTCAAATATTTTTTCCAAACCGAAGGCGATGTTTTGACTTTTACTTCATCGGGCACCGGAGCCATGGAAGCCTCTGTGGTGAATTTGCTTTCCAGGGGCGACGCGGTGCTGGCCGTCTCCGGGGGCAAATTCGGGCAGCGGTGGTCCGAGTTGTGCAACGCTTATGGTGCGGACACGACCACCCTGGAAGTGCCGTGGGGCGAAGCCGTGGATCCGGCTGCCATCGAAGCGCATTTGGCCGCACACCCGGAAACCGTGGCCGTGTTCATCACGCACAGCGAGACCTCTACCGGGGTAGCCGCCGATGCGCAGTCCATCGCCAGGATCGTACGGGAAAAATCCGATGCCCTCCTGGTGGTCGATGCGATTACTTCAGCCGGGGTGCTGCCGTTTAAAATGGATGAGTGGGGCATCGACGTTGCCGTGACCGGGTCGCAGAAAGGGCTGATGATTCCGCCGGGACTGGCAGCGGTCGCCTTTAATGCTCGCGCAGCGAAGAAAGTCGACGAATCGGATTTGCCCAAATTCTATTTTGATTTCAAGAAGGAAAGAGCGGCGCAGGAAAAGCAAACTTCCGCCTGGACGCCGGCCATCACGCTGTTCATGGCCATGCGCGAGGCCTTGAGCATGATTCGGGAAAAGGGACTGGAAAACCTGTGGGAAAAGTACTCTCAGTTGGCGCGGGCCACTCGCGAGGGTGCGGTGGCTCTGGGGTTGGAGCTGTTTGCGAAATCGCCGTCCAATTCACTCACCGCGGTCAAAATTCCACCAGCTTTTGACGGAGTCAAATTCGTTCAGCACCTGAGAGAGAAGTACGGCATTACCGTGGCCGGCGGACAGGCGCACTTGAAAGGAAAGATTTTCCGCATCGCCCACATGGGCTACTACGACGCGCTCGACATGGTCGCCATGGCCGCTGGCTTAGAATTGACCCTGGCCGATTTCGGTTGGCAATTTGATCCCGGCATCGGCGTGGCCGCGGTGCAAAAAATATTCATGCAGAACAACACCTCATCGCACACCTTTTAGCGGGTTGAATCATGACGACCTGGAAAGTATTGATTTCGGACCCGGTGGCAGACGTCTGCACCGAGATTCTAAACGAACACCACTTGAAAGTAGACCTGCTGCCAGGTCTGCCTCCTCACGAGCTTTGCGAAAGAATAGCCTCGTATCACGGGTTGATCGTTCGCAGCGGCACCAAAGTCACCGCTGAGGTGATTTCACACGCACGCAACCTCAAAATCATCGGGCGTGCCGGCGTGGGTGTCGACAACATCGACGTGGCCGCAGCCACGGGCCGCGGCATCGCCGTGCTCAACGCTGTTTCCGGAAACACCATTTCCACCGCCGAGCATGCGTTTGCGCTCATGTTATCGCTGGCGCGGCGAATTCCGGAAGCCCAGATCTCGTTGCTCAAAGGCGAATGGCAGCGCAGCAAGTTTAAAGGCGTTGAACTGTTCGGCAAGACCCTGGGCGTTGTGGGCATGGGAAGAATCGGTAGAGAAGTGGCCAGGCGCGCCCAGGCCTTTGGCATGCAGGTGGTGGCGTTCGATCCTCTCATCGAGGCCCGTGTGTTCGAGGAATTGGGCGTGCAGTCGTGCGACTTGCAGGAGCTCTTCCGCCGCAGCGACTTTGTGACCATTCATGTGCCTTACGGCGAGAAGACCAGGCACCTGGTGGGTGAGGCGCAATTTAGTGTTTGCAAGAGCAACCTCAGACTCGTAAACGCTTCGCGGGGCGGCGTGGTCGATGAGAACGCTCTGTACCAAGCCCTGTCGGCCAACAGAATCGCCGGCGCTGCTTTAGACGTCTTCGAGAAGGAACCGCCGCGAGAGAATCCGCTGTTTCGCCTGGAAAACGTGGTAATTACTCCGCACCTTGGAGCGGCAACCTCAGACGCGCAACGGAAAGTCGCCGAAGAGATCGCCCGCGCCGTGGTCGGTTTCTTGAACCACGAAAAAGTAGAGAACATCGTCAACCCGGAAGCTCTTTGACGGAAATGGGTAGAACCTGAACACAAGACTAAACCTGATGGCAAAGATTCTAATCGTTGAGGATGACCGCAATACGCTTTCCGGACTCGTAGACATTCTGAGTCAAGAGGGATACGAGGTGGTTGGAGCGGAGAACGCTAAGAAAGCGCTGAGAGTGTTGGACAAGGACGCCTTCGATATTTTGTTGACGGATTTAAAAATGCCGGACATGAATGGCATGGAACTGTATGAGCGGTCGCTGCCAATGGCTGCCGATATGAAGACCATCGTCATGACCGCTTACAGCTCGGTGAAGGATGCCGTCGAGGCCATGAAACGAGGGGTTTACGAATATCTCACCAAACCGCTGGACCTGGATGAGTTGTTCGTCATCATCGAAAAGGCCATCGGGGAGCAAAGGCTTCTGGCCGAGAACAAAGAGCTGAAAAAGCAGGTGCAGTCCACTTACAGTTTCGAAAACATTATCGGCAAAAGCGCAGTCATGCAGCACATTTTTAGCACCATCGTCAAAGTGGCCAAGACGCAGTCCACGGTGTTGATTCGGGGCGAGAGTGGTACCGGCAAAGAATTGGTGGCCCGCGCCATCCATTACAACAGTCCCCGCAGGCAGAAACCTCTGATTGAAATCAGTTGCGCCGCATTTCCGGAAACGTTGCTGGAGAGCGAGCTGTTCGGCTATGAAAAGGGGGCTTTTACGGGCGCCGATGCCCGCAAGAAAGGGCGGTTCGAATTGGCGCAGGGCGGCACCATCTTTTTGGACGAAATCGGTGAGATTTCCGAAGGGGTGCAGATCAAACTGCTGCGCGTTTTGCAGGAAAAGGACATTACGCCTCTGGGGGGGACCGAAAGAATCAAAGTCGATGTGCGGCTCATTACAGCGACCAACCGGGACCTTGAAAGGGCGCTTGCCGAGGAGAAGTTTCGCGAAGATTTGTACTATCGCCTCAACGTCATTCCAATCGTGCTGCCGCCACTGCGCGAACGCAAAGACGATATCCCCCTTTTGATTGATCACTTCATAAAAAAATTCAGCCAGGAAAACAAAATGCCCGTGCCTCGCATCTCCGACGAAGCTTTGAAATTGTGCCTGGAATACAACTGGCCTGGCAATGTGCGCGAACTTGAAAACGCCTTTGAAAATGCCATCGTGTTGGGCGAAGGCGTGACCATCTTACCAGAACACTTTCCATTTGGCCTCTACAGCAAGTCTGGCGGCAACCTCAAGATGGATTTTCTTAAGCATGTCGGCTTTAGTTACAAAGAAAAAATGAAAGCCGCAGAAAAGGCGGTCTTAGCCGACGCCATTCGCAAAGCGGGGGGAAACAAATCTGAAGCCGCCAAGATTCTGGACATCAGTCTGCGGACCATGCGGTACAAGATTAAGAAATATGGATTGTAGACACTTCTGATGGATCCAACTCGACTCTGTTTATCTGCAATGGTCTTGCTGGTATTGGGTGGCCAGGAGCTCGCAAATGCACAAACTCCTAACAATACTGTGTTGAGCTCGGATCTGAAACATTTTTTTTCGGAAGTAGGCATCAGGATTATCAAACCCGCTGACGCTCTTCAAACGACAAATTCCCGGTCACAAAAGTGTTATGAAATGTTAGTCAGTGTTTCGGAGCAGAGAAGGCGTGCTTTTCAGCTTCCGCACCTTGTGTGGAAAGAGCCCAGGAAAAGTCTGACCGCGACCACACTGATGGCCGATGATTTTGACAGGCATTTTCCCAACAAGAATTGGCAGCTCTTAACGACCCCTGAAAGTACGTCCTGGCGGCAAACCACCAGAGAAGCTATTTCAGGCAGTTATAGCGTGGGGTGTTTTGCAGGCGATCAAAAAATAAAGGATTCTACCAATGCAAGTTCCTTAAGCTGGTTGATTTCAGGACCTTATGATTTAAGCCAGACCGATTATGCCGCGTTAGATTTTTATGCCTCGGTCCAAACTCCACTAAATTCCGATGTCTTTTTTTGGGGCGTGTCCGTTAACGGCTCCGACTATTGCGGCATCGGTACCCTTGGGAATTCCCAGGGTTGGCAGTTTGTCCATTTCAGCTTGAAGGAAGTCCCTATTTGGGGCGACATGACTGGTTCGCCACAAGTTTGGTTGGCTTTGTTTTTTGGTAGTCGCACAAGCGAGATCGACTCGGGGGTTTACGTGGACCAGGTCAGGTTTGTTCAGGGTGCCGATTGGCAGAAAGAAACCAGCGCTATCATAGAGGGTACCATCAATCCCAACGCCTACTCCGGCGGCATTGGTCTGGCGCGGCCCGCTTTCGTGGATATCGACGCCGACGGTGATTTTGATCTGTTTGTAGGGGAATACGACGGCAATGTTAACTTTTACCGAAATGATGGCACCACGGCCAATCCCGTCTGGACCTTGGCCGACTGTAATTATGCGGCCATAGATGTTGGAGAGAATAGCGCCCCGTCTTTTGTTGATTTTGATAAAGACGGAGATCCTGACCTCTTTGTTGGGGATTCTGAAGGCACGATAAGTTTTTTTCAAAACAATGGCAGCAGAAAAAATGCAGTTTGGAGCTTTGTCGGAAAACTTAAAGATGCCGAGAGTAAGTTGATTGACGTTGGCACAACCAGCACCCCTGCCTTTGTGGACCTCGATAAAGATGGAGACCTGGACCTCATTATCGGAAACACGGAAGGGCATATCTTGTTTTACCGAAATGAATCTCGGGGCAACAAGATGTTCGGGGGGTTCAGTACGAAACCCTACCTTGGCATGGATGTTGGTGATTTGAGCGCTCCCACTTTTGCGGATATCGATGGAGATGGGAATGAGGACCTGTTTATCGGCACTCGTGACAGGACTATGGTCTTTTACAAAAACACGAGCACGTCGGGTCAACCAGACTTTTCACTTGGCTCGACAAACTTTGATTCCATCAAAGTAGGACGAGTCACTGCGCCGGCGTTTGCCGATATCGATGGCGACGGCGATTTAGACCTTTGCATCGGGCAAGCGGATGGAGAAGTAACTTTTTTTGTAAACAAAGGAAACAAGACGCAGTGGAAATTCAAGCCATCCTCTGGCGCATTGGGTCATCAACCCTTTGATGTGGGGTTCAGAAGCGCCCCTGCGCTCGTGGACATTGATGATGATGGCGATCTGGATTTGATAGTCGGATCGGGATTTACCGGGGAAATTTATTTTTATGAAAACAGGGGCAATGCTGAATCCCCAAAATGGCACCTGGTGGGCAAGCATTTTGGCGAGATGTCGGTGAAAGCCTGGAACACCCCCGCTTTTGTCGACATCAATGCTGACGGCGATCTCGATTTGTTTAGTGGTCCCAAAGCTGGAAAGATTTCCTTTTTCCGCAATGAGGGTGACAAGTCAAGGCCCAAATGGATTTTGGTTTCGGATTATTACGATTCGTTGTTGGTGGAGGGACAGTCGTATCTTACATTTGCCGATATCGATCATGATGGGGATTTCGATCTTTTTATCGGTGCGGATACTCACGGAATATCATTTTATGAGAATGTAGGAACCTCCCGGAAACCGAAATGGAAGCTGGTCACAAACGATTTTATAAACCTTGACTATATTTATCATTCAACGCCCGTATTTGTAGATATGGACAGAGACGGCGATTTGGATTTTTTTGCCGGCTCACATGACGGGACCATTATTTTTTGTCAAAACGTCGGAGATCCAAAGCACCCGGATTTTAAATTAATTACAACCAAATACAATAATATTGACGTGCGATATTTCAGCGTCCCGGCCTTTGGAGATATCGACAACGACGGGGATCTGGATCTGTTTTTAGGAAACAATAGCGGGGGCTTAAACTTTTGGCGTAATTTATCCAACGATCCCACTTACATTGATAAGCAGGCGGATCTAATAAAAAAATCGAGCCGAAAAGTAAAGTTATAGTAATACCTCTATCTCCGTGAGGGAAACCTCTTTTTGAACTTAACAGACTGTATGAGAAGTGCGACTGTGTTGCGCTTGTCATTCTTCGCCAAAGCGGAAAAGGTGGTAGGAATCTTTTTGGTTGGACGTAAGATTCTGTTTATTAAAAAGATGCTTCCAGAATGACATCAAGGCGTCGCTGAGCTAAGGAACCGTCTCGATTGTACTTTTCACACTGTAAACTTGGGGACGAGTACGGTTAGTTATCCCACCATAACTGAGGTTTTAGAAATTATAATATACGGTATTTATTTAAGTCAGGAGCCTAATCCGATTTGAATAATCAAAACATGCAAAGCTCTCTATCAAAATTCATAAGGAATCGTGATCATTAAATTTCAATTTCATGGGACAATCTCTTCTATATTAGGTTTTAACTCCACTATAAAATAAGGCGTTGTCTCATGAATTCTAAAAACCGTTTCAACTGGTCATTCATATTATTGATTGTCATAATAATGTGTTTTTTGATTCATTCTGAAACCACCATTTGCCTGGCACAATCTCAGTTAACCGTTGAACAATTAATCAATGATCTGGCCTGCGCTTCTTGCCATCCAGGATTCACTATTGCGAGTGAAATCCGCGAGAAGACTCCAGACTTGAGTCACGCTGGTTTACGGTATAATCCCGCTTATCTTTTTGATTATTTACAAAATCCAACCAAAGTTCGGCAGCACATTGGATATTCCCGCATGCCAAATTTTAATTTTAGGGAGAAAGAGAGCTTAGCGTTGGTGCTTTTCTTAGAAACGCAATCATACGTTGATGACAAATGGCCTGATTTCCCTTCTGGGTTAGATTCAGGCAAGCATAAAGACCGGGCGGCGAAAGCGGTTTTGATTGACAGCTTAGAGTGTGTTAAATGCCATGAGCTGGAAGGAAATGGGAAGAATACCAGTACTGATTTGACCACAGTGGGATACCGTTTGAATCGCCAATGGTTGGGAGAATACCTGGTTGCGCCGTACGTATTTGATGGGCCAAACACGAAGATGCCAAGCTATTTTTATCAGTTAGCCTCAAGAAAAGGCAAGTTCATCCAGATGTTACCGCAGGCGGCGGAAACCATCAAGATTTTAGTAACCTATTTGTTTTCACTGAACAAAGATAAACAAATACAATTACAACGCGCCTACGAAAAGGCGAAAAAAGCCTATCCGGATGTGAATGCAGCGATGGGGAAAAAAATCTTTCTATCGCAAAATTGTGTAGCCTGCCATAAGCATGCCTTGATTAAACCCTGGCAAGAATATATTGCACCCGATTTGAGCATAGAAGGTGCACGAGTCAAAAGGGAATGGTTAACAGCCTATCTTCAGAAACCAAGCCCTATCAGGCCTTTTGGCTTTTACCCGGGCTCGGGCAGCCGCATGCCGGATTTTGGGCTTTCGGATGAAGAGGTCGACTTGCTTCGCGACTATTTATCAAAACAAACGCGAGCATCTAACTCTAACGCACAGATTTTCAAAGAGAAAAAATTATCCGCATTCTCAATGCAAAAGGCGAGGAGAATCTTACGAACCAAGTTGTCCTGTTTGGGCTGCCATCAACTACGCGATGAGGGCGGCAGGATTGGCCCCAATTTATCAGGCCTTAAGTCCAGATTGCAGCCCGCCTTTGTCTATCAATTCATTCAAGGTCCGAAAGAGATTTTGCGGGAAACGATTATGCCCAAAACTATCATGCCCTCAAAAAACCTGGAACTTATCGTTAACTTTCTTTTGCAGCAAGAAGATTCAACAAGTGATTCAAATTACTTATCGCTCACGGATAATCCCCTGCATTTTTACCAGGGGCCAGAACAGAGTTTTAGTTTGTATGTGAAATATTGCGCTTCATGCCACGGAGTTGATGGTGATGGAAATGGATACAATGCAAAATATTTACCTACCGCACCAACTAACTACTCAGATAGAACTTATATGTCGACGCGATCTGATGATACTTTGTTTGATGGGATTTTTGCCGGGGGGTATATTCTCAACAAGAGTCACCTTATGCCCCCGTGGGGCCATACATTGGAACGTTCAGAGATTCGACAATTAGTGGCTGTCTTAAGACGCTTTTGCCAGTGTCAGGGTCCGGAGTGGTCAAGGGATAATAATTAATTGAGAAGCACAAGTCCTCACCAGCGACTTGCCAATGAAATTTGTCTTCTCCTTAACACGCTTCTCTATGTAACGACACTTTCAGACCCCATCCGGGCAAAAAATACCGCAATTTTAGAATTTAATTTTTAGCTGTAACAATGAACAGCTCGTGCACATTTTGGTTCGAAGGGGAGCGAGCCGAAGTGTGTTCGGGCGTTTTTTGTTTTGGGGAGAGCAGCACTTATATTATTTTAGAAATGAGAAAATCTACAAAGTAATTATTCTGGAAATAAAAGATGAAGTCGCTTTATAAATTAGTCCTTACTGTTACCATAACGATGTTACTTTTTATTTTTTTAAGCTGTGGCGGCGACAACGTGACCGGGCCCCAAGTTCCAACCATTGAACTTCAAGCCATGCGGGTAGAAGCCATTGAAGTTGCTTTGAGGGTAAGCTTAACCGACACCCTGGTGCCCCGCACTTTTGAGATCAGACGGGATGGCGCCACTATCTTTGCTGGCCAAATGCGTGGCACCGAGACCACCGTCGTGGATACCACCGTGCTGCCAGCCCAGAGTTATCTTTACCGCGCCTTCCGCCTTCAAGAGGGTCAGCCCACCGACTCCAGCAATGTCGTCACGCTAACCACGCTGGACACCACCTCCCACGACTACACCTGGGAGATCCAGACCATCGGGGTGTTTCAGGCTTCCTTGAGTGATGTGTGGGGGACCTCGCCGACGAATGTTTATGCCGTAGGAAGAGTTGAAGTACCACAAGGAGAAACGCAATCGAATATTATTCAATTCGATGGTAATTCTTGGCGGGCTGTAACCGAAGCCGCATTTGACACTGGTTTTGCCTATGGAGAATTTTGGGGAATTTATGGTTTTTCAGAAGATGAGATTTGGGTTGTGGGAACCAACGTACTGCATTGAGATGGTAATAAATGGACGCCTTTAGCTTTCACTTTACGCAGGACAAGTCCCACAAGTGCAATAGTTATCACTTTAAATGAACTCCTCAATGGTAATCAATTTACCGCCATCTGGGGCCCCTCTGCAAGGGATTTGTTTGCCGTGGGTGCCCGTGGGGTGATTGTGCACTACGATGGTGAGCGGTGGACGAAGATGGAGAGTGGGACGGAGCTGACGTTTCAAGACGTGTGGGGTAGCTCTTCAACCGATGTTTATGCCGTGGCCATGGACTTTCCAAGTGCACAATGGACGGTAGTGCATTTTAACGGAACCACCTGGCAACCCGTAGAGGTCGCTTCCGACCCATTTAATCGTCCTGGAGGTGTCTGGGCGATATCCAAAAACAGCGTCTTCATAGCTAGTGACCATGTGTTTCGCTTTGATGGCATAAGGTGGCGTCGGCTTGAAGTGCCGAACAAATTATATAACATGGGAGGGGTTCAGGGTTTGGCAATTAATGATGTTTTTGTTGTGGGTTCTTTTGGCGTCGTATTGCATTGGAACGGGGCCACTTGGAAGCAATACGAAGAACTTTTAAAGCCGGAAGGCGGTAGACTCTTGCGCAGAATATGGACAAGTGGGCAGGAAGTGTTTATTGTGGGTTCAAGTCAAACACTGGGAGTTATCTTGCATGGTCGGTAATTCAGAAAGCGTTAGAGAAGATTGGTTTAATCAATTTAAAGGAGGTGATTCTATTGAGCCCATTATACTTAGCAATTCTTTTAAAATATCTTAAGAAACTCAGATTTTAAACCAAGGAGGTGTGTCATGAAATTAAAAATGATGCTTTGTTCTTTATTGGGGGTAACAATTGTGAGTTTAATTTATGGACAAACGGCTACCATTAATAAAGTAGCTTTTCCAAGCTCAAATCATCAGGTTGAGACCACCATTGCCATCAATCCCAGCAACAAAAATAACCTGATTGCTGGTGCCATTGTCATTGCTCCAGGTGGCGGTGGGCAACTCGCCTATTATTGTTCTTTAGATGGCGGCGATACCTGGGGAGGCAACGAGAACTTTCCCAGCGCTGGCACCCCGGCTGGAGATCATGGCGTGGCGATGGCGGTTAATCCAACCGGAACCAACCAACCGCTTTACGTTACCTGGGTAGAAGACTGGGTTAAGGGCGAGGTTGTCAGAGATAATAACTCGACCATATTCAACTCAAACAATTTGTTGGTGGACAGATAGATTTGAATTCTTCTAACAGTTCAGCACCATGTCATTCCTGCATGTTTTCAGCAGGAATCCATTTGAAAAGCCGTTGTGGATTCCCGCTCAAAAGATTGCGGGAATGACAGACCATGAACCATACAGAATTGGAAATCCCACTGAAAGGCTAAGGAAGTCCATCTGTCAGCCTTCCGTGTTTTAAAGCTGAAAGCTTTTTGCGATTCCTTTGAGTGTCGATTCATTTTTGTGGGCGGAGTTTTTGGTGTTGTTCACATCGCTAAATTGTTACAAGAAAGCAAAATGGCCTTGACATTTGGCTTTGAAGTTCTAATATTCTGACTATGGCAAAAAAGAAGCCCAAAAAAGTCAAAAAAAAGAGAACAAAGCGAGCGTCAAAAGCCATCATTGTTCTGATCCTGGCGGCGGGTATCGTCTTAATCTATTCATACCTACCGTTCTTTAGGAAGTTGGTAGAAAACTTCAATTCAGAAGATCGCATCCCCTTTCCTCCTGCGCAAACCGTGTTGAAACCACAAGGACCGACGTTGGACGACTTCGTGGGGTCGGAAGCTTGCGCCGAATGCCATGCCGAGCAATACGAATTGTGGAAGACTTCCACTCACGGCCGTGCCGGCGGTAGACCCAGTGCAAAAACCGTCATCAGCGATTTTAGCGGAACCTCCCTTCGTCTCAAAGACGCCAGGGTTACGCCCGTTATCAGTAAAAGCGGTGAATTTAAATTCATTGTAGAAGCGCAGGGTTTTCCTAAACAGGAAATCAAGGTGGACGCCATGATCGGCGGAGGACACATGGAAGGTGGGGGGACACAAAGTTATTTTTCTAAATTACCTGACGGCACCCTGAGGTTTCTTCCTTTTGATTTTATTCGGCAAGAAGGTCTCTGGTTTTGTCAAGTCAGACACAGCAATAATTGGATTCCAATAAACAAGGACATGTCTTTGTCGGACTTGAGTCAATGGCCGCCATCCAGAATCCTGGGTGCAGAAAGCAATTTCTCGAATTGCCAGAATTGTCATGGCAGCGAAGTTCAGGTTTATTATGACCTTGATAAGAAACGCTATGAGACACAATACAAGAGTCTCCGCATCAACTGCGAATCTTGCCACGGGCCCGGCAAGCGACATATTGCGCTGGCAAAATCCGGCAACATGCAGAATAAAACAGACATAGGCATGCAATCCTTGTCCACACTGACCAAGGATCAATCACTCGAGGTTTGTTTTCAATGTCATGCCATAAAAGATATGATAGAGGACAACTATCTGCCTGGTAAAGAATTGGAATATTACTATTCACTAAAATCTCCTATACTTGCAGAAAACCCCTATTTTGAGGACGGTCGGGTT
Organism: bacterium; assembly: GCA_046757525.1. Lineage (GTDB taxonomy): Bacteria > Zhuqueibacterota > Zhuqueibacteria > Oceanimicrobiales > Oceanimicrobiaceae > JBHHYI01. The sequence goes on from JBHHYI010000007.1 coordinate 28,270, forward strand.
CGCGCCTTTGCCTACCAACAAAATCATCTGTTCAGCGACTGCTATCTTAACGGTTCCATGACCTGCGTGGATTGCCACGATCCCCATTCTCAAAAATATCGGGATATCTATGGCAGGCAATTGCAAGGGAAATTTGATAACGATCAATGTCTCGACTGCCATGCCAGTAAGGGGGAATCACCTGAACGGCATTCCCATCACAAGCCAAACTCACCCGGCACCTTGTGTACTTCTTGCCACATGCCGTATTTGCAGCAGCAAAGAGTGGGCACGCGTTTAAGATTTGCTCGTTCTGATCACACGATACCCATTCCCAGGCCGCAATTCGACAGCCAATTGGGAATCGAAAATGCCTGCAAAAAGTGTCATAACGACAAGAGCATCGCATGGCTGCAAGCAAAAACCGAAGAATGGTATGGTCCACTCAAACCTCATAAGAAGTTGATAGAAGGTTTGCTGCGAGCACAAAATATTTCAAATAGAAAGACGGCGAGTGAGTGGCTTCTAAATGATTCTATTCGACATCCCATCGCGCAGGTTACGGGTTTAATTTATTTCATAAAAAAATTCTTAAGGCCGGATATGAAAGATTTGGAGCCAGAGATTGTCGAAAAGCTGAAAGGGCTGAGCAAAAGCGATGATTGGGATTTGAAAGCTTTGGCGCTGATGAGTCTGCATCTTGCGTGCGATCACCGTGCAAATATCCATTCCTTTTTGTTAGCCAGTTTGCAAAAGTTAGGAATTGAAGAAGTCCCAATCAGGACGAGATGGGCTTTTGCCGCAGACTACTTAGGTTCAATTTACAGTATGAAAGGCGACTTTGAAAATGCTATCGCTTGTTACAAGAAGGCCATTGAGATTAAACCCAATGATCCCGTACCGTTGGTAAATTTAGGTCTCGCCTACAGCAAAGAAGGCGATATTGAAGATGCAATTGCCGCCTATGAAAAAGCCGTGGAAACCAAGCCATCTTATACAGTGGCTCACACAAGACTGGCTAATCTATATTTACAATTAGGTGATTTTAGTAATGCTGTTACTTATTGCAAAAAGGCCATAGAAATTAAACCCATTGATCCTTCTGCACATTTCTTACTGGCTAAATTATATGTTACGATGGGTGAAAAACAAAAAGCGATTAAGGCGCTCGAGGCAGGTATCAAATACGCTCCATATAATCTAAACGCTAAATTGATTTTGCAACAACTCCAATCGCGTTAATGTGATTCCGCTATTCGAGGCTAAACTTTGATTTGAATTCTGATTTGATAATGAACAAAAAGTTATTTTCCTTGCTATTTTTTCTATCCGGCTTATGCGGTCTCATGTATCAAATTCTGTGGACCAGGTTGTTCTCGTTTGTGTTGGGGAATACCTATTTTGCCATAAGCATTATCGTTGCTTCTTTTATGTTTGGCCTTTTTGGGGGCTCCTGGCTCATCGGTCGATATATAGGTAGGTTACAAAATGAGCTGAGATGGTATGCCTTCCTGGAAATGCTCATCGGGACCTATGCCTTACTCTTGCTTTTCTCCTTTGGTTTATCCGGTTCAATTTTTAAATTGCTCTATCTGTTTCTGGGCAGAACAGAGTTGCTGTATTCGTTGGCCAAGTTCATCGTGACTCTGATCTTTGTTGTTGTTCCCACCAGTGCCATGGGGGCGACTTTACCGCTTGCGGTGCAATATTACACAAGAAATAAAAAGCTCTTTGGAGATAATGTCAGCATATTTTATGCTGTCAATACCATTGGGGGAGCGAGTGGGTCTTTGTTAGCGGGTTTCTATCTCATCGAACATCTGGGCGTTAATCATGGCCTTATATTTACGGCGGCGCTTAATATTAGTATCGGTCTAATCGTATTGTTGGCCTCGCAAAGAAACATTGCTCCAAACCCCAGGATTGAAGTAAAAAAAGAGAAAATCAAATCGAGAAAAACAAAACAAGCCAGACAGTTGGCTGCAAGCAATAAAGCAATTTATCTATTAGCAGCGGGCCTGGCCGGTTTTGCAGCACTGTCCTATGAAATTATTTGGACAAGAGGTCTCAAGTTCCTTATCCACAACAGCACCTATAGTTTTACTGTGATCTTATTCGTTTTTCTGGTGGGCATCGCCATGGGGAGTGGCATCGCCAAAAAATTAATTAAGAGGCGTGGAGATCTACATTACACTTATGGAATTTTACAAATAAGTTTGGGAATATATGCTATATTTGCGATCTATCTTCTGTACAGTTTTTCATATAACGAGTTGTTCCAAAAACATGTTGTGAGTTTTATTTATGATTATTCTTATGCCTGGCAATGGGGAATATTGACTTATATAGTCATTTGTTCAATTATGTTCTTAATCCCTACCATTATAATGGGCATTCTATTCCCTTTGATCAATGAACTTTTTTTTGAGAAAATATTAAACAAGGCCGGGAAAACCGTCAGCTCTATTTATGCCATCAACACCATAGGAGGCATTGCCGGTTCTCTTGCGGCGGGATTCTTGTTGCTTCCGACCTTTGGGATCAAGGGAAGCATTCTCATGGTATCGCTAATTAATTTATTATTGGGTGTGACATTTGTTTTTAAGTCTAAACGGAGCATTTTGCCTACTCTCGTCGCGAGTTCCGCTGTTTTTGTATTTGTTCTAAGCTTGTCTTTTCAAGGAAAACATCTTTTGGGCCGGGGAGAAAAGAAACGGGACAAGGTGTTGTTTTATAAGGAAGGCCTCATGGCAACCGTCAAGGTCTTTGAACGCAGAAATAATTTATTCATGAGCATTGATGGCAATCGCATCGCCTCCACTCAAAGGGTCTTGTTCAAGAAAGAAAAATTGATCGCTCACTTGCCTTTTTTCATCAAGCCTGACATCAAGAAAGTCTTAGCGGTGGGACTGGCCAGTGGGATAAGTGTGGGAAGCATGAGTTTGCATCAAAACATCGACGAAATCGACTGCGTCGAGCTCATCAAACCGGTCTTTCCCGCCGCCGCCTTGTTCAAAAAATATAACCACAATATTTTCAATAACAATAAGATCAACTTAATCTACGATGATATCTATGCGTATCTGATGTATAATAAAGAAAAATATGACTTGATTTCTTCCGACGGCAAACTCGGGACTTTGTACAGCGGCAATGCCATCATGTTATCCACGGATTTTTATGAGTTATCCAAGCAGCACATGAAAAAGGATGCTCTCTTCATACAATGGATTCCCATTATTACGCCTTACAATGAGTTGAAGGTGATCTTGGACACTCTCAAAAGGTCTTTCAAATATGTCTCTCTTTTCTATTTCTATCCAACCGATATCTTTATGCTCGCCTCTGAATCCCCCATGATACTGGATAAATCTTATATGGATAAGGTACTTTCAAATGCTGCAATAAAGCAAGACCTTGCCAGCTTTAATATTGCAGATGGGGTATCGATTTTGTCTTCCTTCATTGGAAGTTATGAGATTGAAACAACCCAAAACATCAGAACTAATTCCTTCGACCGACCGATCTTAGAGTTTGAATATATGCGCGAATGGAAAAAGAGCAAATTGTGGCCTGGGGGGTATCGGGCTAAAAATCTCCAGTATTTGGTAGAAAATTATGAACAAACAGATTGGGATGCATTGGCTGGCATGGTTGCCCACATTGAACGAGCAACACTCCAAAACATTGTACAAGCATCCAGATTATTTTTTAAGGGCTGTATAAAGTTTTTTGAGACAGGGCGTTTTCAAAACAGTTTTCGAGAATACTATAAATTTAAGAATAGTCCCAAGTCATAACAAATACATGTTTTGAGCACGACTGTCCGGTTTAAACTTCAAAAATTAATTTTAAGTACTTCACGACCCGCTTATTCGCATTAGCGTCAACCTAAGGAACATTTAGCCGCATATTGTCACCTTGAGCGGAGTCTCCGGCAACTGCAGGACGACGAAGGATCTCCAGATTTTGTGCCCAGAGTTGAGATTCTTCGTTGTTGTGATTCATAGTATTATGTCTCATTTCTTGCATCGGTCAGGCCAGGCGGAGGCCCGGCCCTTGACGGGCCCGTTAGAGGTCCGGCCTTTGACGGACGCCCGACTGACAAAAGTGCAAAAAGAAATGGAACGCGGATTGCACGGATTTAACTGATCCGAACGGATTAGCCCGATTTAATCTGTTTGAGGCAGTCAGTCTGAACGGTATAGCTCATCAACCGTTTAATTTGTACAAGAAACAAATCCGCGTAAATCCGTTCGATCCGTAAAATCCGTGTTCCATTCGTTTGCGGCTGCGCCGCGCTAGGACCTATGGATGCCATTCATCCAATGAAGCTTAATATGCACAGACAGAATTTAGCCGTTGTGTTGCTTTTGTCATTATTTTTATCTCTTGTAATGTCAAGTTGCAAAACTTCTGATAACATTCAGCAGGAACAGGCAGAATCCCCAGCGGCCTCCTTTTTTACAGATATAACGAAGCAGGTCAAAATAGATTTCCTGCATAACCCTGGTGTCGACAGCAGTTATTTTATGCCCGAGAGTATTGGATCCGGGGGCGCGTTTTTAGATTATGATAACGACGGAGATCTGGATATTTATTTGGTTAACGGGGCATGGCACAGCAAGGCAACCATAGAATCTCAACTATTAAAGAACCGCCTTTTTCGCCAGGAGCAAGACGGGACCTTCGTCGATGTCACTGAATTGTCTGGTTTAGGCGATACCGGTTACGGCATGGGTGTCGGTGTGGGTGATATGGATAATGACGGCGATGTCGATGTTTACGTCTCCAATTATGGCCCGGATGTCCTCTTTCGCAACAACGGCGATGGAACGTTTACAGATATTTCGAAAGCAGCGGGGATCGACAACCCGCATTGGGGGTGCTCTGTTGTTTTTTTTGACTATGATCTCGATGGCTACTTGGATCTCTACGTGACCAACTATGTTGCTTATGATAGCTCAGTTAAATGCCCGGATCGAGGAGGCCGACTGGACTATTGTGGACCTGTAGGATTCCCGGGTGTGCCAGACGTGCTTTACCGGAACCATGGCGATGGTACGTTTGTTGATGTCTCCGTTGCCTCTGGCATTGCCACGGTGTCATCGAAAGGCCTGGGTGTCGTCAGTGCGGACTTTAACGGCGATGTGTTCCCGGACGTGTACGTCGCAAATGATGGTGAGCCGAATTTTTTCTGGATCAACCGACGAGGTAAGACGTTTGAAAATCGGGCCCTGGTCTTAGGCGCAGCGGTCAATGAGCTTGGACGCTCGGAAGCAGGCATGGGAATTGCCTTAGGCGACATCGATAACGATAAAGATTTGGATTTGTTCCTGACCCACCTGCGGGCGGAAAGCAATACGTTTTATCGCAACTCCGGGGTTCGCGGTTTCGAAGACGATACTTCTCCTGCCGGACTTTCCGGACCCAGCATGCCCTACACGGGTTTCGGGACTGGTTTCTTTGACTACGACCATGATGGAGACCTCGATCTTGCTGTGGTGAATGGCAGGGTAGCCCGCGGGACTCTCTTGACACAGACGGAACCTGCCGGATATTGGGATCATTATGCCGAGCCCAATTTGCTCTTCGAGAATGACGGATATGGACGTTTCCGCGACGTGAGCGATCTGGATTCGGCCTTTTGTTGGGTGATAGAAAACAGCCGCGGGTTAGCCTTTGGCGATGTTGACAATGACGGAGACATCGACTTGCTGGTTACCAACGATGGCGGTAATGCACGACTGTATCGGAATGACGTCCCGCACAAGGGGCATTGGTTGATGATTCGGGCCATTGACCCCGACCTCCGACGCGACGCCATCGGCGCACAGATTACCGTTGTCGTGGGCGAGAAGCAGCTCCTGCGACTCATTGCTCCTGGCTATAGCTATCTCTGCACGAACGATCCACGAGCACACTTTGGGCTCGGCGCAGCAACTGCGGTGGATGAAATCCTGGTCCAATGGCCAGACGGCAAAACGGAGAGATTTCCGGGCGTAGCAGTGGATCAAATTATTACATTGAACAAAGGTCAATCCAAGCTGACACATGAGTAAAAGGAAGCGACAGCGGCGGAACCGCACAGGACGGCGCAACCGGGGTCAACAGATCTCAGGGCTAGCAGCGATTGGAAACAAGGTTCGGTCCAGCTTCAAGAGGCTCAGGGGGGCCAGGCGATGGCAACTATTTGCCGCTGTTGCCGGGGGGCTTTTGTTGCTCGCCGGAATATGGACGCAGAAGATGTACTTTACCGAGCGCGCCTTGTTGCACCGCTTGCCAGACCTCGACCTCAGCGGAGTGGAAACACAGGTCGTCCTGAAAATCCGTGGATTGCGGAAAGAGGTCGAAAGAAATCCCGGATCTGCCGCTGCATGGGGTAAGCTTGCCATGAATCTGGATGTCCACGATTTGAAACGCGAAGCCGCATCTTGTTACCAGCAAGCGGCGGAATTGGATCCGACCGACTTCCGGTGGCCGTATTATTGTGCGACCATGCTTGCCGCAACGGGTTCTCCTGAAGCGCTGCAATGGTTCAAACGCAGCCAGGTATTGAAACCAGACTACACGCCGGTCCACGTCCTATATGGACAGACGCTATTCAACCACGGCCATCTAAAAGAAGCGTTGGAGCAGTTCGAATGGGCATTACGTACAGATGCAAAATCCACGCATGCGTACCTCGGCCTGGCACAAGTTGCGCTTTCTCAGGGTGATTTGCAGGCAAGCCGTAGATACTTATTAAAAGCTGCAGAAATCGATCCTAAGCATGGCGAGGTTCATGGTCTTTTGGCCGAGGTATATCGGCGGCTGAATGAGCCGGAAAAGGCTGATCGCGAAATGCGGTTGGCGCAGCAGCTTCCAAAGGTTACCTCGGTGCCTAATCCGGTGTATGCGGAGTTAGCAGCAGAGGGTGTCAGCGCGTTTTGGTACGAAAAGTATGGGCTAACGTATCTCGAAAAGCGTCTTTACGCTGAAGCTGCCCGCGAGTTTACGATGGCGCTGAAAGCGAAACCGAGTGCAGAGGCTCATTACAACCTCGGCTTTGCTTTACAATACTTAGGAAAGTACGAAGAAGCCGCCCAACACTATCGAGCCGCGCTTGCCCTTCGACCCACGTATCGGGATGCTCTCAATCATTTAGCTATGGTGCTGTTTGAAATGGGCCGTGTTGAGGAGTCGATCGCGTACCTCGAGCAGGCCAAACGGCTCTACCCGGCATTTGCTGCTGTTTATTTGAACCTTGGTACTTTTTACTGGCGTTCTGGTCGTAGGTCCGAGGCCATCGAAACGTTTCGGCAAGGACTTGCCAATGCACCCTACGATCCTCGTACAGCCATGCAGTTGGCCTGGTTGTTAGCGACCGCCCCGCAATTGTCGCTTCGTAATGGCGAAAAAGCCGTGCATCTGGCAGAAAGGGTTTGCGAAAAAACTGGTTATCGGGTTCCTGAAACACTGGATGTACTGGCAGCCGCGTATGCCGAAACCGGGCAATTCAACAGAGCAATCAAGACGGCAAGACAGGCGCTTCAACTAACGAAAACAGCCAATCGATCTGATTTGGCCAATCAGATTCAATCCCGGCTGCAAATTTATGAATCAAAACAACCGTATCGAGAAAATAAATTTAATCCCAAATGAACTTCAACTGGGAACGAATGGGATAACAATTCACCCGCTGGTTATTCCTGCAGTTTCCCTGCTTAAATCATGCAGGGGCAAGCTTAAAGTAGGAATCCATTCTTTTGGGTTTTCAGGACGCCTCGTAAAATCCCCCTGGTTTTTTCGCTGGACGCTTCAAAAACCGTCTCTCTTCAAAAAGGGGGATTTCGTATCGCAGCCCGTCACCCCTCGATACGGTCACTTGAGAAGCGGTGACCTACTCGGGATGACTCACAAATTGCTCTCCTAACTGTCGCCGTCCTTTATTACAGCCTCCAATGTCATTCAGGAGGAATCCTGTTGGCTGGCTGCACAGTGCTCACCTGTAACAAGATGCCTCCTGCATGACAGGGCTGCCTTTGGCGTTTCCGACGTTCAAAGCAATCCGGTTGCACCGGACTGGGACGGCTTTTAGGAAACGCTCTCTTCAACGTAACGCAATCCGGCAACTGCCGGATTGCACAGGCCATTCTCCCTTTGAAGGGAGACAGAATTTCGCTCGCGCAGAGCGAAAATCAGAGGGATGTCTGGCCGCCGAAACCGTGGCTTGGGTTTTCATGCTGCCTCCTAAAATCCCCCTGGTTTTTTTGCTGGACGCTTCAAAAACCGTCTCTCTTCAAAAAGGGGGATTTCGTATCGCAGCCCGTCACCCCTCGATACGGTCACTTGAACAACACTGACCTACTCGGGATGACTCGCACAGGGCTTCTAAGATATTTCTGTCCGCTATGCAAAATTTTGTTAACATTGGTGAAAAATGTTGCACCCACCCGAAAAACTATTAAGAATCGACTTTATAAGGCTGTTTTTTGTAACGTATTGTTATTAAAAATATTATTAAACCTAATTATTGCGATCAACAATATTAAGTAACTATGGCATAGCATTTGCTGATTACTCAGCACTGCAAGATGGAATATATCCCCACAACGTGAAAAGATTCAAGAAATATTTCTTCATTTTTGTTGTCAATCAAAAGAATGGGAAGGAGGTGACAGGTGTATAAGTCTGTTTCTAAATTATCTCACGAGAATGTGAAATTAGGATCAACTAAACAGGAGAGGAGAATATGTCATTAAAATCAATTTTTGTTGTGGCATGTCTATGCGTGGTCACTCTGGGAGTTTTGAGTTGTGCCGATGTGCCATCCACAGCGCCCGAAATTCCTGATTTTCGGACTCAAACCAGGTTTATCAATGCCTATCCGGGAGCCGCTTCCGTGGAGATTCTTCTCGAGCCGACCAGTAATGCAGGGCTTAATTCGTTTGCCACCGTGGATTTTCAAGGTGACACCGGGTATCAAGATGTTCCAGCGGGCAATCGAAAGATGAAATTGCAAAGCGATCCGGATACTACCTCAATTGGGCTCGAATCCGATGGCAAAATCACTATAGTGGTTATGCCAAAAGGCGCGCCATCAGATCCCCGTTTTAGGAAGTTTACTGAAAGACGCACCTTCGACGCTCTCCCAAGTGACGTGGGGCAGGTTCGTTTCATCAATGCCGCTGTTGGTGGTAATTTTGATGTTTTAGATACCAGTGACAGCACGGTGGTGGCAAAAGGTGTTGGGTTTGGCAGCAGTTCTGGCTATGTGAGTCTGGCAGCCGGAAGCTTTACCTTCGGCATTGCCCCCAAAGCTACTCAGAATGTGTTGGCTACTGTGCAGGTCACCCTCAGTAATAGCCAGCGTTTTACGGCTGTTGTTTTGGGAGATCAGGCAAGTCCTGCCGTTAAAGCTTTTCAGGATGATCCACAATAATTAAATATAAATTGAGTTCATTAATTAATAGCAGGAGGACAAGATGTCACGCAGATTTTTCGTTATATTGTTTTTCTTGATATTTGTCCCCGGTTTGCTACTTGCGGGCACGACGGGGAAAATCAAGGGTAAGGTAGTCGACCGAGAGACAGGGGAGGCTCTGCCGGGCGCCAACGTTAATATAGTAGGAACTACGCTTGGTGCCGCGGCGGACGTGAATGGAGAATATATCATTCTTCATGTTCCTGTGGGTACGTATGCTGCAAAGGCTTCTTTTATCGGCTATCGGAACGTAGAGATTACTGACATCAGGGTCTCGTCCGATTTGACCACCACGGTGGATTTTGGCTTACCTTCAGAAGCCCTGGAGGTCGGCGAGATTACCATCGTGGCGGAACGGCCTTTGGTTAATAAGAGCGCGACCAATGCCGTTCGTATTCAATCTCTGGAAACCATTGAAAAACTGCCGCTTAGAGGATTGGAGGCTGCCTTTGCTCTTCAACCCGGGGTTGTAGTCCAGAACGGTGAGCTGTACATTCGCGGCGGCCGCGCTGACGAAGTTGGCTATATCTTAGAAGGAGCTAACGCCAGAAACATCATGAATGGCGACAATGCCGTCACGGTGATTCCGGAAGCATTAGAAGAATTCCAGGTTCAAGCTGGTGGCTATAACGCTGAATTCGGTGGCGCCAACGCCGGAATTGTTACCCAAACGCTTCGATCAGGAAGCGATCAATACCATGCTCGCTTTCAGATAGAAGCCGACGAGTGGCCAGGGCAGGGGCCTGGGGACCAGGTATTGGACACCTTTTCCTACGGGTACCAGGATTACACCCTGACCTTGAGCGGCCCGGTCCCGGTTTTCAATAACCGCATCAAAGCCTTCGTGGCCTTGAACCGGCAGCACTTCGACGATAGCCGGCGCGTTTTCTGGAAGGGGTTGGATATGCAGAAATTCGTCGAGGGTCTCGTCACGCAAGATCCGAATATTCTGAATACCAATGGCAATAATATACAAGTTGATGAAAATGGGAATCTAATCCTTGTTGATTCTGGCCGCAATGGAGGTAAAGCAGGCCAGCCTATTCCTCCCATCGTACTCAACGATGGCAACATCGATGATTTTACCAATAGAAAGAGCCTAAATGCCAGTCTTAACATCGACTTAAAGCCAATACTCTTGCGCTTTACTGTGTCCTCGACCTTTCAAAAAGATCAACTAACCGGAGGTCGTCCTTTTCTGACTATTTTAAATTCAAAGCGATTTGGGTTGCAGGACCGAAGTACCGATTTGTTCACCGGTAAACTCACGCATGTGCTTAGCCAGAAGGCTTTCTATGAGGTAAACGTGGGGGTTTACGACTTTCGGCGCAGGCAATATGACCCCAATTTTGGCAATAACTATTTACTTTATTCGGATAGTCTGGCGGTTGCCGAGAAACTCGGCCCCGAGTTTGCACGCGACTTCCAGGCTGTCGATCGGGGGCCAAGAAGTATCGACTTATTTCAATTCCCATTCACGCGTCCGGGGACCCAGATGGTGAACTATTTTAAAGAAAAGCAAAAATATGTTAGTCTGGATGTAGATTTTAGCATCCAGACGGGCCGGCACGAAATCAAATTTGGCGGTGAATTTCAGCGCTGGACCCTTCGTCGAATCAGCCCTTTAGGAACCACTGGCCAACTGCAGTTTTTACGCGCCAATCCCGACCTGGCCCGCGCCCTGCGCAACGGTCCCAGCGATCCCGATTTTGACGATGCCGTGTTTCAATTACGGCGAACGAACAACACAAATGCCTTTGGATATGATATCCTGGGTAGGGAAGTCGGCAGCGATTCAGAACTGTTTGACGGCACCAAGAATCCAACGTTTGGCGCCTTTTATGTGCAGGACAAATTTGAGGCTGGAGACCTGGTGATTAATGCTGGATTGCGTTTTGACACCTTCGATTTTGATCAACGCCTTCCCAAAAATCTTGCCAACCCGGAATTTGACGTGGATAAATTTGACGTTCCGCAATCGTCTTTAGAATCGACGAGCACGGATGTCGAGGTCAGTCCGCGTGTGGGTTTTGCCTTCCCGGTCACGGATCGAACGGTTTTTCACGCTCAATACGGTCGCTTTGTGCAGGCGCCGCAATTCTTCAATGTGTTTAGTGGTCGCGGCCGCCAGGCCTTGATTTTTGGCGCGGGAAACTTTGTGTCGAATCCGGAGGTGGCCAAGGATCTCGACCCCGTGGTTACCGTTCAGTATGAATTGGGATTTAATCAAGCGATGTCGGATTTCACAGCCTTTGACGCGACGATTTTCTTAAGAGATGTGAAGGGCCAGCTTCAGGTCACCAAGCAGATTACCGAACCCGGGGCTTCGGCCGGCGCCTTCAATATCTTCCAGAATCAAGATTTTGCCACCACCAAAGGCCTGGAGCTTTCGCTAACCCTGAGAAGAACTCAACGGGTGGCAGCTTTTATCAGCTACACATTTTCCGACGCTCAGGGCACCGGTTCCTTCCCCAATTCAAGTATTGGCGCGATTGAAACCGACGATCCCATACCTACGGTGATTCAGCCTCTGGACTTCAGGCAAACGCATCGCGGTTCCATCAGTTTTGACTACCGCTTTGCTCGGGGCGATGGCGGACCCATTCTGCAAAGACTGGGCGTCAACCTGCTGTTCACCTTTAACAGCGGTCACCCCTATACCCTATCCGGCGGTGGCATCGCTCAACAGGGAGCCGATACCGGTGGTCTGTTAAATAATGGTGACCCCCGGGGTCGCCAGGCTTTGGAAGACATTAACTCCTCGACCACGCCATGGATATCTAATCTGGATCTCAGGATTGACAAGAGCATCAACTTCGGCGCTTTCGACGTCAACTTCTATGTTTACGCGCAGAACCTGTTCGATAGTCGAAACGTTCTCAATGTTTATCAGCGTACGGGTACTGCAGAGGATGATGGCTTCTTAACCAATCCGGAGCTGAGCGGCAAGATTGTAGCGGCTTCTGGTGTTCCTTATGCGGAGCTCTATAAGGTCATTAATCTTGCGGATCGACAGCATCAATGGGCTATCAATGGCTTTAATAACGAGCTATTCGGCACGCCGCGCCAATTCCGATTTGGGCTTAGCGTCGAATATTAACAGAATGCATGTGTTAAACTTGCCAGGCGCATGCAAAGGGTGAAAAACGGTATAAGTATCGGGGAATAATGATGATACTACAACGCAAAGTGGAGGGTAAGAAAACCATGAAAAAACTCAAAGTCTTATTTCCCTTTGTCATGATGGCGATGTTTATAACCGGGGCGTTGTTGTACGCCCATGACAAAGGTCAGAAGAGCGACATAGGTCAGAAAAACAAGGATAGGAGCTTTGAATTGTTCGGCCCGACGGGTCAACCACGCTCTACGCTCCTCAACATTAATAACATGGCTCAATGGTTAAGAGCCGATATGTGGTCGTCCCGAGATCCCAGGACGGGTAATTCAGGCGTTCTCTTTCCCAGAGGATTAGGTACGGATGCGGCGGTTATTTTCGCCGATGGACTTATCTGGGGGGGATTGGTTAACGACACGCAAATCCCGGTGCTGCGAGCAGGGGGCCAAACCTATAATATTGGTGTCATTGAAGGAAGAATTATTTCCCCCGGGGTGGCGGAAGATCCCAGTTCCCCTGATGTGCGTATCTGGAGGATTCGAAAGGATTTTGCCACAGCGGATCTTTCCTTAGATGCCCAGGAGTTGGGGCTGGATGTCGCCACAGTCCGCGCGCAGTATGCGACGGATTGGCGCGAGTGGCCCTGGGAAAAAGGCGCACCCTGGACCGGCGTCGGGAATCTGCAGGATAGTGGATACCTGGGCGCCGATGGGGAGACCATCGTGGGCGCTAATAACGGGGTATTGGACCGCGGCGAAGACAGCAACAGCAATGCGGCGTTAGACCCCGGGGAAGACGTCAATGGCAATGGTGTGCTGGATGGCGAAGTTCCAGGGATTGTCGGTGCCGATCAAGTCGTGTGGTTGGTAGCCAATGATTTATCAGAAGGGGCCACCCAGGCTTTTATTGGCTCGCCGCCTATCGGTTTGGAATTCCAGGTCACCAATTGGGGCTTCGCGCGTAGCGACGCCCTCGGGAACATGGTGTTTAAGCAGGTGAAAATGATTTATAAAGGCACGGCATTTACCCCTGCCAATGCCAAAATAGATTCCATGTTTTGGACCCAGTGGTCGGACCCGGATTTGGGACAATATTCGGATGATTTTGTAGGGGTCGATACCACGCTGTCCTTGCAGTTTGTCTATAATGCCAGCTCGGTTGATAACATTTTCGCCGGTTTTGGGCTGCCGCCGCCAGCGGCAGGGTACGACTTTTTTCAGGGCGTTTTGGTGCCAGGGGTGGCAGGTCAAGACCGGAATAAGAATGGCATTGACGACGCCGAAGACACGGGTATCTTTAATCTAAAGAAAACGCCGCCAGGGTTCATAAATTTGCCCATGCGCTCCTTTGGCTTCTTTGCTGCGGGAAGTCAGATCTCTGATCCCCCGTTTGCGAGCCGCGAGGGAACCCTGCAATGGTGGAATCTCATCAGAGGATTTATTCCTCTAAGCGACCCCGCCAACCCAACACGGTTTACCACTAATGATGGTACGCCCACTTTGTTTCCACTTGCTGGCGATCCTGTTGCGGGTACGGGCGATAATGATGGTGTCATTCTGCCGCCCGGCGATCGACGCATGCTCATGTCAACCGGGCCGTTTACTTTAGCGGTAGGGGATACCCAGCAATTGGTAATCTCACTCATGGTGGCCCTGGGGAGCGATCGCTTGTCCAGTGTGGCGGTACTCAAGTTTTTTGATAAGACGGCCCAGGCAACGTTTGATAATTTGTTCCAGGTGGTAAAACCGCCAGCTCGACCGAAGGTACAGGCGACTGGTTTAGACGGAGAGATCCTTCTGAACTGGGGCTCTGATCCTGCGGCTGTTGCTGCCACGGAAAGTCAGGACGAGTCAGGGTTTAAATTTGAAGGGTATAACGTCTATCAATTGAAAACCGCACAACCGGACCTGTCGCCAGGCAACGCCATTAAATTAGCAACCTTTGATGTGGTCAATGAAATAACTACGGTACTCTCTGAGGTCTTTGATGTAATTTCCGGTACGGTCATAGACAAACCGGTTCAGATAGGGACCAATAGCGGAATTAAGCGAGTTTTTACCGTTACCACCGATGCCTTCAGGGATAAGCCGTTGGCAAACGACCAGGACTTTTTCTTTGCAGTGACCGCCTACAATGCGACCCTCGATCCGGAGCAGACGAACCGGGCTTTAGAGTCTCCACCTATTGTCGTAACGGTTCGTCCCCAGGCACCAAATCCTGGAATACGGCTGGGAGCACAGATCGGGGATGCCATTGAGGTCACCCATGTTGGGCCGAGCGATGGCAGTGTAGACGTAAAGGTGGTAGACCCAACATTGATCACCGGTGATGATTACAGCGTGTTTTTCACTGTGGATACCACTGGTGGCGCCAATACACCGTTTTGGAACCTTCAAAACACCACCACAGGCGAAATCCTCCTGGCGAACCAGACCAACCAAAGCGGCGATCCTAATATTGGCGATCTGAATACTGAGGGTCTTATGGTCAGTGTGACCGGCGCCCCCAACGATTTTAAACTCTTCGAGGTAGTTGCTAATGCTGCTGGTCCACTTGTTCCATCAGAAGGTGGTGCCCTGGACTTCGACGGCTTCCCCTCTCTTAGACCGTCAGACAGACAGCAAGTCGGGGAAGGCCATTGGGCTTTTCATACTGGCGACAATGGCGGCACCTCCGGTGGCGGTACGCGCGGTAGTTTTGACGCTTTTAAAGCCAGAGTGGCGCGTGGCGACAATTTTAGTCGAATCGTTCCATTTGATTTTGAAATGCGCTTTACCGTTGATGGTGGTGTTGCTGTGTGGGCGTTTGAAACGGGACTCCCAGGTCCTGTACCGTACGAGTTATGGAATATCGGATCCGGGACGCCGGACGATCCCAGTGATGACTTTAGAATGATTCCGTGGGTATTGAATGACATTAACTTTGGTGATGAAACCGATCAGAGTTATGACTTAGATGCTTTGGATCATTCGGGCTCAGGTGCAGACAATGACCCTTATACGGATTGGACCTATTGGAGGAACCCACAAGATATGTCACCTGGCACCTCAGGGTATGATCAGTTCGTGGCAGATGTTACGGCTGGAACGTATGATTTCCTCAGTCCGGAAGTCATGGCCAGAACCGTGTTGGTTAATTGGAATGGTGGCGATGTGTTTGATCCAACCTTTCCAGCTAATGTCAATCAGATATTGCCTGAGACAGGTACCATCTTCCGTATCACCAGCACCAAACCAAACACTCCCAATGATGAGTTCACCTTCTCCACGGCTGCATTTAAGAAAACGCAAAGCGAACGGCTCAAGAAGGAAGATGCCCTGAAGATGGTGGGTGTATTTCCTAATCCGTATTTAGGGTTCAACCGCCTGGAAACCAGCGGACAGAATCGGTTTGTCCGCTTCAATCACTTGCCTGCAGAGGTGACCATCCGCATTTTCAACCTTGCCGGGACGTTTGTGACAGAGCTCAAAAAGAACGATTCGTCACCCTGGATGGATTGGAATTTAAAGAATGCAAACAATCTACCGATTGCGAGTGGTCTTTACATCGCTCATGTCTCGATGCCAGGTCTTGGAAGCAAGAATCTTAAGTTAGCGATTGTTCTGGAACAGCAATTCCTGAAAACCTTCTAAGTTTGAGTTACTAAGCGTCCGCCCGCACCGGGCGGACGCTAATTAATGAACAGGACTCATTAAGGAGAAAAGTGCTATGAAACATAAATTTTGTCTACTATTTGCGGTAACAATCGCGTTTCTATTATTGGTTAGCGTGGATTCTTATGCCGGTAATAGAAAGAAGGCCGGGATTGCAGCAGGTGCTGAATTGCTCATCCCGGTGGGTACTCGAGACATGGCGATGGGTGGGTCCACAGTTGCAATGACCAAGGGTATTGACGCTATCTATTGGAATCCTGCTGGATTAGCCTGGACCCCTTACGATGCCGTGGCTGCGTTTTCCCGCACAAGCTACATCGCTGATATTGATGTAAATTATGTTGCCGTGGCTGGAACGTTTGGCAACTTTGGATCGGTTGGATTCACCATTAAGAGCCTGGCGATCGGGAATATTCCTATCACCACAGAGGATGAACCTGATGGAACCGGCGCTTTTCTAAACCCAACATTTTTTACCATCGGAGCCCACTACGCCAAGCTATTAATTGACCGGGTTGCGGTTGGGTTTAGTTTTCGTGTTGTCAGTGAGAATCTACGGGAGGCCCGGGTCAGCGCGACAGGCTTTGCTTTTAGCGCAGGCGTTCAGTACAAGAATGCTGGGGGCCTTCGAGGTTTTGATTTAGGCGTGGCGGTGAAAAATATCGGTCCACAAATGGGTTTTGATGGTTCAGGGCTATTAAGAGAGGCCAGAGTTACAGATGTTACCCGTGGTGGTAGCTTAATCAAGGTCGAAGGAAACTCAGAAGATCTCCCCTCTACCATTGAAATTGGCGCCGCCTATACTGTGAACGCCAGTGAAACCAGCAAGCTTCATTTCGCCACCATGTTCCAAAATAATAACTTTTCTGACGATCAGGCAAGATTTGGTGTAGAATACGAATATAATGATATTTTCTTCGTCCGTGGGGGGTTTAACTCCTCTCCCGATGCCCCTACTGATGCTTTTATATTCGGTCCAACTTTAGGCGCAGGGGTTCATGCGATGGTTAGTGGTGTAAACATTTTTGCTGATTATGCATGGACACAAAATGACACCTTTGATAACCAAAGCACCTTTTCTGTGAAGCTTGGTTTTTAGTTATCTGGCCTGTTTGAGCATTAAAAGGGTTGAGAGTCATTTTCAACCCTTTTTTACATATTGGGAGGGTGATTTGATTATCTTAGAACTTTCTAATTGTCGCTAAAAAACCTGTCAGGGTTGAAGGGTGCAAAAAAAGCTTTACAATAACAATTTTTTTTTATAAATTGTACTTGGTCGTTCATCACTACCGCTCACCACAGAGACGTACACAAAAAGATTAGAAATGCATTACCCGCTCATCAAGTTTGAAATAGAAGGCCAGAGTCTAACAATTTAGGCGGGCACCGTGGGACCTTTTACTCTAATTAAAGCAAATTTAGTTTCTTGTCGTTTCGGTTTTGCACCGGGTATTTTATTTGTAACACTCTCGAAGGCGGGAGTTGTAGGTAATAATAAGATGAAGGAGTGAAATAAGATGTGGAAAATTAGGCAGTTTTGCAGCTCCCATTTTAAGAATGTTCTAATATTATTTATTTTGAGTGCATTTTTTGTTTCTCCGGCCCCCGCACAGAAGAGTTTGCATTTAAGCTTAGATGTTGCTCAGTTTCAGGATTCCAGACAACAGTCCTATCTGGAAATCTATTATTCTTTACCAGAGCAATCTATCAAATATGTACCCAATGCTGCCGGGGAGTACTCTTCTCAAATGGTCATGGACCTGGAAATCTACAAGAGAGAGTCTTTATGGGCTTCAAAAATGTGGAAAATTGAAAAAGCAATCCAGGATACTAAGAAAGTTGGGCGGAACAGACAACTAATAGATATGTTCCGTTATTATCTCGATGAGCCTTCTACTTACCGAGTTGTGATTCATGCGCGAGATATGAACCAGGAAGATGCCATAGATAGCATCGATACAAAAATTGAAACTAGAGAATTTAACGCCAACAAATTGGAAATCAGCGATGTGCATTTAGCTTCTGACATCAAAAGGACGGGCAATCCATCATCAAAGTTTGCTATGCGTAATTACGAGATTATCCCGAATCCGACATTGGTGTTCGGTGAGGGCGTACCGAATTTGTATTACTGTTTTGAGGCTTATAATTTACTAAATAATGTGGCGGGGCCTAAGTACAAACGCTTTGCTTTCTTGAGGGATTCCGATAGCAAAGTTGTCGAAGGTGTTGGAAGCAGATATAGAACAAGAGGGAAATTGCATGATTCTAGTATTGAGATGGGGCTGATCAACGTTTCAAAATTGCGGACCGGACAATATTTCTTCGATTATGGTATATCTGATGCAACCGGCGTAGAACTTGCCAGTAAGGAAAAGAAACTTTACGTTTATAACCCATCAGTGCCTATCACACCGGTTGCAGGTGCGGCGAGGGGGGTAGCAGCGCCGGCAGGAAGCCTTGGAGAACTCGGAACTTTGGGGAGTGAACAACTCGATAAGGAATATGAGAGTATGAAATACTTGACCACCAAAGAAGATAGAGAGTTTTATGGGAACCTGAGCAACGTCGAGGCAAAGAGGCAATTTATTTATTCTGCCTGGCAATCGATAAAAAATTATGAAGGATTGAAGGGTGCGGACTATAGACGGCTGTATTTGTCGCGGGTTGAGGAGGCCAATGAACGCTATAGAGAAACCGGCAGGGAAGGATGGAAAACGGAGCGAGGACGGGTGTTTATTCTTTATGGCCAGCCCACGAATATCGAACTGTTTCCAAGTTCCCCTGAACACAAGCCGTATCAGATTTGGACCTATGACTATTTGCAGGGTCAGGGTGGCATTACTTTTATTTTTGCTGACCGCTTTGGCTTTAAGCGGTATGAGTTGATTCATTCTACTCTGAGAGGCGAATTGCAAGACCCCAACTGGCAGCGATTTATTGTGATAGGGCCTTTCCAGCAAAATATTCAAAGACCGAACATTCAAAATTGAATGCGGGGTTCACGCTTCAGGGTTGACAGGTGACCGTATCTAGGGGTGACGGGCGTCGCCCTTCGATACGTCCCGACCAAAGAGCGGTTGGGACTACTCAGGACGACTACCTGTGTGCTCAAAGAAAAGCAACTGTCAGTCCGCTCGAGAGGAGCGTTTCCTAAAAGCTTGTGAAGATTGAACTGCGGCCACAGAACGCGTGCAGTTTCTTTTTCAAGAATAAGGATTTGATAGCTGATAATTCGGTGGCTGGCTAAATGGATGGGGATTACGATACAACGGTTTGGGCTTTGATGGTAAGAATAAAAAGCTATGCTATTTTTCTTATTATTCTGGTTGGCTTAGGCTTATTGGGATGCGGTAAAAAAGAAAAAATAAGGGCCACAATTCTGCCTCCGGAAATAGGCGCGACTTTACAGTTTCGCGGTTATGTCACTGATGATGAAATTGAGCTAACGAGTGAAATATATAATTTTGACCGTACTGTTACGGAGATCGACACCGTTGAAGGCCATCAAGTTTATGTATTTAGGTCTGAGAACGAGAGGACACCTTTCTATACAGATGATGTGGGTACAGTTCGTCAATTGGTTACGATTAATCTCACCGACAAAGTTATTCCTCATAACCTCACCACCCCAAGAGTTACACTTATTAAGTATTGGGAAACGCTGCTAAAAGTAGATCAGGGTGTCGGTACAGAGTGGCGTGTGCTCGTTGACACCACGTTTCAAGGAATTGATTCGACTGGGAAGCCGCAAAAGATTAGATATTATTATTCAGCAAAAGCTAAATATGAAGGTTGGAGTCAAACAGCTATCCCAGAGGTCAATCGATTCGTGCGGGTACTGGATGTGCACTGGTATGAGATTGAGAATTATGTGGTTAATGAGACCTCAGGAGATTCACTGTTTGTGTGGCGAGGCACGGCCCACCATTATTTCGATCCAGCCCTGGGCCTGGTAAAATATATCTCCGATTACAAAAAAAGGGTAATGAATCAATCCTACGTTTCCCGGCATGGGACCTGGGAATTGGTAGGAAGAAAAATGCCAACCTTGTGATGGCCGTTTCGGGTTTGGTGTTTAGCAAATCCGTTATGCCCTCCCTGTTGAGATTATTGGGATTACTTGTCATGCTTCGGTTTCCGTTTTACGTGAGAGGAACCCCAAGTTTGGATTATAGGGTTGCGCGTACGTTGCCTAAGCAATGAGGTAAAACCAGGAGATAATAATGTGCCGTAAGAGATTGACTCTGACAAATTGCTGCGTACTTTTTTGTGTTTTGTATTTTGCTCCAAAAGGTTTTGCTCAAGAGGTGAGGGTATTCGGAGTAATCCGTGATATCAACACGCATGGGGAAATTCATAGTGTCAATGTTTATATAAAAGATACGAATATTGGTACAAGTAGCGATTATTCAGGCCGGTATTCACTTCAGATTCATGGCACCACTAACAAGATGATTGTCGTGTTTAGACATATCGCTTATGAGACTAAGGGAATTCCGGTTGATTCCCTAAGAACGATTAAATATGTCTATCTGCAACCACGAGTGATTCCCCTTCAGGGGGTCGAAATTGAAGAAAAAGGCGTCCGAAGCTTAGAGATTGACAAAGATCTTCCACAAGCGGTTTCAATCATGGAGGCGAGAAATTTTGATATTCGTGGTTATGTCGATGCAGGCGATTTACTTAGAACGGACCATAGCGTTCAAATAGACGAAGAATTGAGTGGCCAGAAAACGGCTTCAATACGGGGAGGCAATCCAGATGAAGTGATTGTTCTGTATAACGGAACCAAAATGAATAGTACCTTTGATAACGTATTTGATCTGTCACTTATCGATCTTGAGGATATTGATCGCTTTGAATTAATCAAGGGCAGTAATACAGCTCTATACGGCCCCGAAGCGTTTTCTGGAGTCATTAATATCGTACCCAAATTAGAACAGAATTACACAATTAGATTCCAGCAAAGATTAGGCACCTATCGTTCTGGAAACTTTGGTTTGCACTTGTACAAGAAATTTCATCGGTTTCAGGGCTCATACAGTTATAAGCGCGGTGGTTTTCGTAGAACATTTGTTGATACGCCTGAGGATAGATCCCGACTTAAGAATTCCTCTTTGCATCATACTGGTAATTTCAGCTATAGTATAAGCGAGAAGAGTGATGGAAGCCCTGCAAATACGATTGGCTTTATGTGGATATATACTTCCTTGGATTTTGACAATCAGCGGGATGATGAGAAGCTTTCGAATTCAAACAAAATGTTCAGTCTGAAGTACACAGGCGATATAGCCGCTGTCAAGAACTTGGATCTTTCTGTCTCTTATCGAGAATTAGATGAAGACCAGTCTTTATCTTTTGCGACCGGAACTCTCAGGAGAGGTATAGGAGATAAGTCGTTGCATATAAATGTGGAAAAAGGTTATAAGTTTCGCAGCACGGAGCTATTGTTTGCCTATCAATTTCAGAATGCCGAACTTGGTTTAGTAGATGTACGAAACAATTTTGAGGAACTCCCCATTGGCCTTCAAGGGTCTGATTTTCGACGTCAACATCACGGTTTTGTAACTATTGCCAAATTTCATGGTGATACGGGAGCAGAGTTTTTGCAGAACGTGGATTTTGACGCAAGCTTTCGCCATGATATAGTCAAAGACACTCAATCTAATTCTATAGTGCGCAGCGGTTTTGTAAATGAAGGAGACAGCACGCAACCGGGAATTTTTAACAACAATAATTGGCAAAATACCACCGTCAAATTTTCAGTAAATGCTACGGGATATCGAAACGGACTTTTCGTAAATACCTACTTAAATTTTGGCTCCAACATAAAATTTCCAACATTATTTCAACAGGTCAGCTCACCATTAGTATTAACCGGAGAGGCCAATAAGCCCAGCCTCAGTCCAGAAAAGAACCGAAGTCTAGAGCTTGGTGTTGTCATAACTAAAGATACTCGGGAGCACCCAAGTATTTATGGGTGGCAATTCTCAGCAAATTACTTTTTAAACAACTATGAAAATAAGTTTAGATTTTTTACGACTCCAGGCATTCCAATCGCTTTCTTTGACAACGTGCAGGATGCGCGCATTTCGGGCTTAGAATCTAAAACGACTGTTTTTTTGTTTCGCAAAAAGGTTTCTGTGGCATTAGGATTGTCCAGATATTTTATTTCAGAGCAGGCCGCTTTTCCATTTAGGTCAGAAAATAAAAGAACCCTGAATTTTACCATTGACCATGCCGGGTATTCATTTGATGCTCTTTGGTTTAAAGAAGGAGAACAGGTTGGTTTGCTGCGGTTTCTAAGTGGTGAATTTGGTCAGGTCTTTCTGCCCGAGTATACCAATCTTGATGTACATCTCAGCAAAACCTTTGCGATAGGGGATCTTAAGTTATTTGCTAATGTTAGTGGTAGAAATTTATTGAACGATAATGATGTAGAATTGCGGGGACTGAGTATTCGAGATCGACGATTCTACATTACCATTGGTGCCCAATATTGATGTGGCCGTTCATCAAATTCGAAGTTTTTTAGGGATATTATTGTAACTGCTGAGGTGCAGCAGAGAATGAGAATAACCCGATTTATCATTCATCTGTCTTTTTCGCTCATAGCTCTTTTAGGTTTTAGTCATTGTACAGGCAATCCGTTTGGTGACAGTGGGATTGCGGGCAAGAGAGAAATTCGTGGCAAGGTCGTACTCAGCCCGGCAGCAAGCCGCAAAGATATTTTTGTTTGGTTAGAAGGATTTAACATTGGGACGCGCACGGATGAGGGTGGGAATTTCCAGTTGCTGCTGCCGCCGCCTTCCAGCCAAAGTTCAGGAGGCGTGGATGGTATATTTAATCTCTTTTTTTACCTCGCAAACTATGAACTTGCCACCGCTGAAGTGGTCATTCAAGACGGTGAATTTGTTTTTTCCAAGGGGGATATTAACCAGGACGGGGAATTATCCTCTCCTGAAAGTTTGTCACAAGTCTTAAGCATTAAGACTGAAATTAGACAAAACGACATTATTAAAGAACTCTTCGCGGTTATAATTACTTTGGCGGCCATCCAGGATAGTGTTACCGTAGTTTTTCCAGGGTCTGTTGGAGGGCTTTTGGGAGCCGTTCTTCTTAGAAACCTTGACACTGGGGAAATCTTCATTATTGAAGGGACACCTGGAGCCATGAGTCGCGATGTAGTACTTATTGGAAAGATGCCAATTACTCGCAGTTTGTTCTTTAGTTTAAAAGTGAACCCTCTGCCAAGAGGTACGTATGAAGTTATTCCTTATTTATTGCTTCGACACCTGGAGATTCCCACTGACCTCATTTTAAGTCTTGGAGACGACGTGGAGGGATTAGGCCCTAATTATCTAAAGATTCCTTTTAGACGAGAGCAGGCAATATTTGAGGTCGAGTAAAATTATTCATGAAAAATTGGGACATCCGGGAAAAGAGTTCCCCAGGCGAACCAGTAAGCATTATAAGAAACAGTCGGGGTTAGTTTCTCTCCTTTGCGCGGTCCTGAGACGGCCTCTCCAAGAAGATTCCAGACATCTCCTTCATTATCTGTCAGGTCAAAGGGAAAAATATGAGGTGATTCTGTTTTAATATCAAATCTTAAGACCGTTCCGTCTTGTGCTATTCTTGAATAGCTGATATAAAAGGCTGCTGATTTCATGCCGGCGACAACGACTGGTTCCCCCTCCACTTGATCGTTAATAGCTCGGGCATTTTCAAACAATGAGAATTGATAGGTTTTGGCTTTGAAATTGAAGCGATCCGCTATGATTCCATGCAACCTTTCTTTTCTTGGCAGTCTCTTATCATCAATCATGATGGGAAAAAGTAAAAATGGGTCTGTTTTATAAGTACCGAATGGAAAAATATTATAGGGTCGGTTAAAGCCAGTGTTGGTGGAAACTACCCTTGAATTTGGAAACATTTTTTTCCAGGTCCTCCAGGAAGTTTCAATGAGCGGCACAGTTATCATCTCTTCACCGCGCAAGACGCCATTGACACTTCTGAGTAACATCTGTACCCAGTTGCTCCCTGTCCCTCTATCGTAAGGAATCAAGTTATTATTGTAAAGTAGGCCTGAAACTCCACAACTCACTAAGTTAGCTTCGGTTTCAAGTGCAACGGCTGAACCTGTCAAAGGACAATAGGTAACCGCGATATCGTTGGTACTGAAATTCTGATTGATTATCTCATGCCAATCAAGAATTCTAAGAGGATAGCCTCGAACTTCGTCTCCGACAATTAGTCCCTCAAGCAAATCGTCTTCTTTTAAAAAAGTTGCCTGGTCTAAACTTATTAATTCGGGGTTTTGTAGAGCCGGGATGCAGTCTCGACCCAGGCAGCCTGCAATAATTTCGGCTCCGCCTCCAGGTACATCCCATCTGGTTTTTGTTTCGTTTGGATTGCCAGTATTAGCGTCGTCGGCATTTCCCTGAGTATTACCGGTCGGGTCAGGGTTGTAGTTTGGGACATCTTGAATATTGAAATCCGAGGACTGCTCGGGATTGCCGCCAGAACAGCCAAACAAAACTAAAGTTGTAAATATGACAAAGAGGCCTTTAGAATTGAAAAGCATAAAAGGGTGTCTCCTTAACTTTTCATTTTAGGGGTTTCAGTTTTACGAACCCTTTATATGCAGGATAACACCCTGGTATGGTTTCATATTCCCGAAAAGAAGGAGAACGTGTAGGACACACCAAAACCGACAACTTGACCAGCCGGAAAGTTCATACCGGAAAGGCTAAATCTCACTGAGGCATCCAATGCTACGGGCCCCAAAACCTGCCAAAAGATACCAGGTTCAAAATACAATATTGCCCTTTCTGTATCAGGAAGTTTAAATTTTGAATCTGTAAAAATAGCAGTAAACTCCTGACCCCAAAAACCATCTAAAGCTGTTTTGATTAGAATATTTTTTGTAATGTTAAGTCCTGCTTCCGCGCGAAGGGTGAATTCATCCCCTGGGTCTAAATTGGTTGTTGTAATGGCTGGCTCGTAGCGAAACCGATAACCAACCGCCAGGTTGGCATACACTGGAATCGGCCAGAAGGATCGTCCAAATTGAGCAGACACTTCCAAATCCCATTGGCCATCTCCAACAGGTACCACTTCAGAATCTACGTTAAAAAAGCCGGTAGGCGCCTTGGCTCCAATTCTGATAGTGGTAACTAATGGTTTAAAGGGAATGCGATACCTGAGGCCGAATCTGATATCTCCGAAATCTGTTGTTGTTGGACGTTCTGGGTTGACATCATCCTTAAATGAGATATCGAAATAGGGCACTTGAAATTGTACCTCAATTCTGTCGGTTAATCCGTACCGAAAATCAAAGTAGGTGGCGCTATTTGCAATTTTACCATTGAAAAAGAAACGCGTTCTTTGGCCGTTTCTGCATCGCCTGTCTCCGCAAATGATATTCCTCGAGGCATAGCGGTCCTTGGTCCGCTGAATAAGAAAGGACGACTTGACCCAAAGTTTGCCTTTTTTGAGCGTCCAGGCGCCTGCCAAAAGCTGTTGGTCTGGGAAGAGCACGAGCAGAACTTGCAGCAGTATAAAAAGATAAAGTGTACGCATCTGTAATCTGACC
>JBHHYI010000008.1:0-51429 GCA_046757525.1 bacterium
GTCACGGACCGGTCGATGGCTTGCAACGCGTCGATCAGCGCCTGGATTTGTTCGTCTAACCCTTGTCTGGAGGCTTCTGGGACTTCCCCGTAGCCGCGCATCTGCTCAGACTTACAGTCTTCCAGCACCTCCCAAAGCCGAGAAACGCCCACACGAATTACCCACACAGGATCTACTCTCTTCTTGTCGCTGACCCCCAGTACTGATCGCGCTTTCTGCAGAACCTGCCGGGCCAGCTCAATGCTTTGGACTAATGCCAGGACCTTGCCGGCGTCAAGCGCTTCCGTTGCACGCTCTGCACGTGCACTTTCCACCAGGTGCTCAAATCCGTCAATCGAGCGTTCCACCTCTCTCAAGGCACTGCTCAGCGCCCGGCGATGATTTTCATTCAGTTCGATTGTCATGGATCGTGTTGTCCAAGCAGTGACCAACCGAGAATTGTTGTTTAAGTTTTGCCAGATGTTGCAATGTCTTGTTCAAGTCTTCGCACCTTCGCGTCACCGGCTGCTCATTCTCATCGTGTTTGCGCACGGCGCGTTGTGTCACCCTGTCGATTTCAGCGAAAGCCTGATCGATGCGTTCGCGCAGCCTGCCAGAGAAGGCGAATCCGCTTTCTCGTAGCCGGTTGAGGAAATCGGCCCGGGTGCAGCCGCACTGTTTGTCGAATTGTTTCGGGAGTTCGCCCAGGGTCTTGCTGAGCAGGACTTTTTTGGAAATCAAAGAGGCCACGGTGTCCTAAAAATGAAAAACTCCTACCTCAAGAATCGCAAAGGTAGGAGTCAATAGCTCTAAACAAATGCAGAACACTTAGCGAACTCCATCGCTTTTTTTTGTTTTTCAATATAAGGAATTTACGCCTCTAATTCAAGACCTTTTTGTGAACCCGGTGCCCCAAGTTTTTGCTTGACCAGGAGGAACTTTTTCCTTATATTTCCAATACCCACTACCGGTATCCAGTAATAACCTCAAGAGGTGGACAATGGTTGACGAGAAGACTAAGCGTGATTCCAGCCGCAGGCTGCGACTCATCAAAGGGCAGATCGAGGGCGTGGAGCGCATGATTCAGAATGAAAAGTATTGCATCGACATCATCAATCAACTCTCTGCCGTTCGTAATGCCCTCGAAAAAGTTTCCCTCATGATCATGAAACGGCATATCGAAAGCTGCGTCGCGGAAAGCATCCAATTGGGGGATGAAAGGCAAAAGGAACAAAAAATCAATGAGTTGATGGAGACGGTGTACAAGTTCGTGACCTGATGCATTTAGTTCACAAGCGTGCGTCTAACCTTGAAAGGAGACAATGCATGACTATCGACCCGGTTTGTGGCATGACCGTAGACGAGAACTCTGCCAAATGGGTGAGCGAGCACCAGGGGCAGGTGTTTTCGTTTTGTGCAGAAGGGTGCAAGAAAGCATTTGAAGAGAATCCGGAGCAGTTCCTCAACGGGAAAGAACCTGTCGAAAAGCAACACAATGGCCATGGCGAGGCCCCCTGCAAGAAGCGGGAATTGCAGAACATTACACTGCCAGTTGCCGGCATGCACTGCGCTGGCTGTGCCAGCAGCATCGAACGAAAATTGCGGGCGACGGCGGGCGTGGCTGAAGCACTTGTGAATCTGACCACTGAAAACGCTCATGTCCGCTACAACCCTGAGATAGCTAACCGCACCGATCTTGTCAAGGCCGTGCAGGAGGCCGGGTATGACGTGAGGGAGGAGGAGGCAACAACCGTATTGCAGATTGAAGGGATGCACTGCACGGGCTGCGCCAACACGGTTGCAAGGTTCATCAGAAATGTTACCGGCGTCAAGGAGGCTGCCGTCACTTTCGCCACGGAAAAGGCTGTGATTACACACGATTCCTCTGTCGCACCTCCGGAGGCTTTGGTGCAGGCCGTGCGCGCAGCAGGATATGATGTAATTGAGAAGACCTCCGCAAATAAGTCGACTCTTGTAGGTGAGCAGCTTGCCCGCGCGGCCAGGTACCGCCAGCTCATGAGCTGGGCCTGGAGCATCACGGCTCCAATCATGTTGCTCATGCTGGCAGAAATGCTGTTTGGTTGGACGCTTCCCTATCTGGATGTGATCTTCCTCGTGGCGGCCTTTCCCGTGGTTTTTTGGGTCGGTGCAGAGACCCACAAAAGCGCGGTGAACGTGGTACGCCACGGCGGAACCAACATGGACGTGCTCATTTCGTTGGGCTCGCTGGCAGCTTTTGCCACCGGGGTTGCGGCATTTTTCCTGCCGGTTGCCAGTTACGCTGCGGTTGCTGCCATGATTATCTGTTTCCATGTGACCGGTCGCTTTTTGGAGTTTCGGGCCAAGGGTCGCACCTCCAAGGCCATCCAAGAGCTGCTAACGCTGGAAGCCAGGACGGCGCGTATTCTGGTGAACGGTAGAGAACAGGAGGTGGCAGTAGAAGACTTGAACCCCGGCGATCTCATGCTTGTCCGGCCTGGGGAAAAAATTCCAACCGATGGGATAGTCGTCAAAGGCCAGAGTTCGGTGGACGAATCACTGGCCACCGGAGAATCCTTGCCAGTTGAAAAAGCCGCCGGGAATGAGGTGATCGGAGCTACTTTAAACAAGCAAGGTGTGCTGCACGTGAGAGCCACGCGGGTAGGGAAGGACACCTTCCTCTCGCAAGTCATTCGGTTGGTGGAAGAATGCCAGGCCACCAGGGTGCCGATTCAAGAGTTTGCCGACCGCGTTACTGCGGTTTTTGTGCCTGCCATTTTGGTGTTGGCCGCCGCAACCTTTGCCGTTTGGCTAATCTTTCGCGCAGCGTTTGACTCCGTGGCCTTGTGGGCCGCTCAATTCGTTCCCTGGATTAATCCGGAGTTGGGCGCTGTTTCCCTGGCCATTTTTGCGGCCGTAGCGGTTCTGGTGATTGCCTGTCCGTGTGCACTGGGACTTGCAACCCCAACGGTGCTTATGGTGGCCTCTGGACTGGGGGCACAGAACGGCATCCTAATCCGCAATGGGGCCGCCATCCAAACCATGCAGGAAGTGGATACCGTCGTGCTGGACAAGACCGGTACGGTCACCAAGGGGCGTCCTGAGGTGACTGAAATCGTTACCGCCGGGAAGATTTCGGAAAAGGAATTCCTGCGTTTCGCGGCCAGCGCTGAGCAGAACTCCGAGCACCCCCTGGCTCAGGCCGCGGTAAAAAAAGCCCGGGAACAGGGATTGGATTTGCTGGAAGCACAAGGATTCGAAGCTGTCCCCGGTAAGGGGCTCCAGTGCAAGATCGAGAACGTTGAGGTGCTCCTGGGAAACCAGCGCTGGCTGGCAACAAGAGGCATTCGGACAGGAAGCTTGCAAGGCGCCATGGCAAAGTTGGAGGGGGAAGGCAAGACCGTGGTTCTGGCCGCCATCGACAAGCAGTTGGTTGGGTTGCTTGCCATCGCAGACACGCTGAAAGAGGACTCCGTGGAGGCAGTGGCAAAACTCAAGGCGTTGGGACTGAAAACGGTGATGATTACCGGTGACAATGCCCGCACGGCTCAGGCGGTGGCCAGGTTGGTTAAGATAGATCAGGTGATCGCAGAGGTTCTCCCTCAAGACAAGTCCAACGAAATCAAACGCCTGCAAATGCAAGGCAGGCGGGTGCTCATGGTTGGCGACGGCATCAACGATGCGCCGGCGCTGACCCAGGCCGATGTGGGCATGGCTATCGGCACCGGCACTGACATTGCCATTGAATCGTCAGACATCACGCTGGTCCGAGGCGATCTCAGCAGCATCGTCACGGCCCTTACTCTTTCGCGGGCTACCTTCCGCAAGATCAAGCAAAACCTGTTTTGGGCATTCTTCTACAACCTGGTCATGATTCCCATTGCGGCTGTTGGGTTGCTGCATCCAGCGCTGGCGGAAGCGGCCATGGCCGCAAGCTCGGTCAACGTGGTGACAAATGCCTTGCGCCTTAAACGGGTTCAGCTTTAAGCCACAAAGTCGTAGCCGAAAGGCCTATTCAAACCAAAACGGAGCAGCCTTGAGTCCACAACGCTATGGGCTTCCCGATGGGGGGCCTTGTTTCCTCTCGAAGTGGACCAGGTTTTTGCGCAAGGAATCCCATTTTCTTTGGTTTGAGGCAAGCTCCTTCTCCTGAACCAAAGCGTCCTGGTGCCAGTGTGGAGGCGTGAAAGCGCACCACCTCTCACCGTCTCAATCAGAACACTCCACGAATGCCGGATTTGCTTGTTTTTTTGTGAAAATATTGATAGATTGTATTCTTCCGGTTTAGATTTGGTTGGCCAGGTCCATCACTGACCATTTTTGATCGGAAGAAGGTCGCTTTTTGCTGTCTTAGTTTATTCAATATTCTGAAAATTAAAAGGAAGAAAATGGGTATCGCAAATGGGTACGAAAATATCAAGGATTTGCGCAATCTGATTGTGCAGATTCCCAAAACGGATCTGCATTTGCACTTAGACGGCTCTGTAAGATTAGAAACCATCATTGAAGTCGCCAAAAAAGAAAAACTGAAACTTCCGAGTTTCACGGTTGCGGGGTTGAATGAGCTTGTCTTCAAAGAGAAATACGCCAATCTGGAAGAGTACCTAAAAACTTTTGGTTACACGTGTGCCGTCATGCAAAAGCCAGAATATTTGGAGCAGATTGCCTACGAATTGGCTCTGGACAACCAGGCTGAAGGGGTGCGCTACATCGAGGTGCGCTTTGCGCCACAGTTGCACGTCAATCGGTTCTTAGACATGAAAACGGTGCTGGTTAGTGTCAACAATGGCTTGTTAAAGGCGCAAAAGGAATTCAATCAAAAAGAAAGCGTGGTTCAGGGCTCCGAACCGCCATTTTATTTCGGAATCATCGTGTGTGCCCTGCGTTCGTTTGGCCGGTATTCTGAATATTATGAGAATTTTATTAATGCGTTGACCTATTCGGATATGAAGAAAATCTTTAGTCTGGGCTCCCTGGAACTGGCTCGTGGGGCCGTCCAAATACGCGATGAAGCTGGCATTCCCATCGTTGGTTTTGATCTGGCGGGCGCAGAGAAAGGCAATCCGGCCAAAGACCACCGACGCGCCTTTCAATATGTTCACGAAAATTTCATGGCGAAAACTGTGCACGCTGGTGAAGCCTACGGACCGCCATCCATATTTCAGGCCATAACCGAGTTGCATGCGGATCGCATCGGTCATGGCTTCTACCTGTTCGATACGAGTAAGGTTGACGATTCGATCAAGGACAAGGCAAGGTACATTGAGGCGTTGTGCCAGTACGTAGCAGACCGCAGAGTCACTATTGAAGTTTGTTTGACCAGCAACATGCAGACCATACCCACGCTCAAGCGGCTGGAGGATCACACCTTTGGCAAAATGCTCGATTATGAACTGAGTGCCACCATTTGTACGGACAACCGAACCGTTAGTAAAACTGCGGTCACGGACGAAATTCTATTGGCGCTGCGAAAATTCTATTTCACGCCCAAGAAATTAAAGAACACGATTGTTTACGGATTCAAGCGCAGCTTTTTTCCTGCTGCCTACGCCAGGAAGCGGCAGTACGTTCGACAGTGCATCGATTACTACGAGAAGCTGGTTGAGGGTACGCCCCTGGAGGCGCACAAGGATTAGGGGTGCGTGGGTTCTGTCCCGAACCCATCGAGAAACAGCAAAAGGGCTTCCCTTAAATTAAGCTTTACTTAATCTATTACTTTAATTTATGCTAATTTGTTGTGGTTATGCTGTCTATTGCAAGGTTTTTTATTGGGGCTACGCTTAGCTTGTCAAAGGTATGTTTAATTTTCTGTAAGGTATCCTATTTATCTTGCAACTTTGTTTAGATGAAATCCAGTATGCCTGGTCTTTTGCTTGCGTTGTTCCACCAGGCCTGGTTAGAGAATGAAGAGCGGCCTGAATCCTGTTTTTGTCTTAGTCTGGCTCTGAGTGGCTGCGTTTCTGTGAGTAAATCTCATGACGGCTCTTACATTTCCGCCGGTCGAAATGGCGGACGAATCCGGCTTGCTGGCAGTTGGGGGCCAACTCGACGTGGCAAATTTGGAAACCGCTTACAGAAGTGGTATCTTTCCCTGGCCGGTTGAAGGTTACCCGGTGCTCTGGTTTGCGCCGCCGAAACGTGCAATCCTTGAGTTTAGCGAGCTTAGAGTGTCCGAACGTCTACGACGCTACCTCCGAAAAAGCAATTTTAGCTTTCGCGTCGACGCCGATTTTGAGGGTGTGATTCGGGCGTGTGCAAACAGCAGCAATCGCAAAAGCCAGACGGGCACCTGGATCACCGAGGACATGATTCGAGGTTACATTGAATTCCACAAGGCCGGATTTGCACACAGCTTTGAAACCGTCGATGCTGACAACCAACTAATTGGCGGTCTCTATGGCGTCTTGATGGACAACTACTTTGCTGGCGAGAGCATGTTTTTTAAAGAGGCGAATGCTTCAAAATTCGCTTTAATCCAAACAGTGCAGCATTTGCAGGGGCTTGGGCTTAGCTGGATGGATGTTCAAGTCATGACGCCATTATTGAAAAGCTTTGGCGCCAGAGAAATTCATCGGGAACATTTCATGCAGAAGATGAAGGAAGCCTTGTTAGCCTGGAAGACTTGAAAGAAGCGGGACGAACATCATCCCTTGAATTTCATTGCAGTTGTCTCGTGTGATCGGTCTGTTGTCAGTTCGAATGAAATGAGAAATCTTATGGAGGACGGCCCATGAACAACAAAAAGGTAGCCATTGAGACCAAATTAATACATGCCGGGGAACCGGAGCCACGCATCCAGGGGGCGGTGTCGTTGCCAATCTTTCAATCAGCTATGTTTGAGTATGCCGGTGAAAGCAGTTATCACGACCTTAAATACATTCGCCTCAACAATACTCCAAATCATGTCGCGCTGCACCAAAAGCTGGCGGCGTTGGAGAATGCTGAGGCGGCGCTGGTGACGGCAAGTGGCATGGCTGCCATCTCCACGGCGCTTCTGAGCTTGCTGGCGCATGGCGACCACCTGCTGGTGCAGGATTGTCTTTATGGCGGAACCCATGATTTCATCACCCATGACTTTGCTGACTTTGGCATATCGTACGACTTCATCGATGCCGACGCGCCGGAACGCTGGGAGAGCCAGTTGCGCCCAAACACCAGGGCTATTTACGTGGAAAGCATGACCAATCCGTTGCTGCAAGTAGGCGATCTGCCGGCCGTCGTGGCTTTCGCAAAAGAGCATTCCCTGGTTTCTTTGATCGACAACACGTTTCCAAGCCCCATCAATTTTCGTCCAACAGAATGGGGCTTCGACCTGTCGCTGCACAGTTGTACCAAGTACCTCAACGGTCATTCGGACATCGTCGCCGGGGCCGTCGTTGGACGGGCTGATCTGATCGAAAGAATTACCCACAAGCTGAATCATTTCGGCGGGGCATTGGATCCGCACGCGTGTTTTCTGCTGCATCGCGGCATGAAAACCCTGGCCGTCCGAATGCGGCAACAGAATGAAAGCGCTCTGGAGATTGCCCGGTTTCTGGAGCAGCACCCGGCCGTGGGCAAAGTCAACTATCCAGGTCTCGAAAGTCATCCGCGCCACCAGCGCGCCCGTGAACTCTTCGATGGTTTTAGCGGCATGCTCAGCTTTGAATTAACCGGTGGCTTGCAGGCAGCCGAACGATTCATGAAAAACACCACCCTGCCGGTGATAGCGCCAAGCCTCGGTGGCATCGAGACCCTGTTGACCAGACCAGCCACCACTTCCCATTCCGGCATGTCTCCGAAAGATCGGGAGAAGCTGGGGATCACCGACAGCTTGATTCGTGTTTCCGTGGGCATCGAGTCTACACAGGACCTATTGACTGACTTCGAGCAAGCGTTGCAGGCTTAATCGAAGAGGAGCTTGTGTGGCGAGTTGTGCTTTGTTCTTGAAGCGGTCTTGTCCAGTCTTCTGTTGGAGCGTCCTGAACCAGTGGAGCCTGCTGTTACGGTTTTAGGCTGTCAGCCCTGATTGCCTGCGTCCTCCGTGTTCCGCGGTGGCGCCACGGTTGCGATCCTTTTGCCCGAGTGGCCTTAACCTCTTTGCCGTGGTTATTCAACCACACCTGTCGGTTAAATTCACACCTCAGTCCTTTCCAGGAATCTTCCTAAGTTTTTAAATAACAAATAACTGAGATCTTCATCGGTGTTTGGCATGGGCTTTGTCGTACGGGGGATCGAACAGCTAATCCGCGTTGCAGCAATTCGGTAAATCGAGGAGGTAAAGATGAAGTCCAAGAACATAGGAACTCTCTGGTTGACCCTTTCGTTGGGCCTATTTGCAGTTTCTACAGGTTTAGCTCAGACTGAGAAGCCAGCTTCGAGGTTTTCTCCCAAAGGGATCAAGGTGGCTGTTGGAGCAGGGAGCTTGCAGCCAAATTCCGATCAGGCGCTCAATGAAGGAGACGCCGGATTTTTGAGCCTCGGGTATGGATTCACCGACCACATTTCCCTGTGGTTGGCCGTCGTGGGGGCCGATCACACGCTTAAGAATGCGGCTACTGGCCAACAAGACAAAGCCTCGGACGAATCGACATCCAGTTTTGCTGGCATTGAGTTGAATCTCCAGCACAAGTTTGCCACCCGTTCCCGATTTCAGCCGTATGGCAAAATCGGGGTCGGTTTCTACGGCCTGGAAGACAAGCTTAGCGACGAAACGCTGCTGGGGGCTGGATTGAATCTGGGCCTTGGCCTTGATTTTTTCTTTGCAAAACATTTCGGAGTCGGGGCAGAGTTTACCTTCAAGAAGCTGAATTATTCGCACAAAAGCATGAAAGTGGCAGGCGGAGACCTGGTATCTGAATTAGATCGCAAACTGGACGGCGACACCTCGGGTTTCATGATTACGCTTACGATACAATGAGCACGCGTTCCGTTGTGTCTTATAAGACTCCTGCTGAGGTGTTTCGGCAGGAGTTTTGTGTCGATACCAGGGAGTATTCAGGCGCGCCCCATGAAGTCGGGTTCCTTTTGAGAGGGCGTTTGCGCCGTGTCCGACTCCAGGATTTTGGATTCGCGCGACCTGGCAGTTTTGACCAGGACGACACCAATCAGAACCACCGCAGTGGCGGTCAATACTTGCCAATCGAGACGTTCGTCCAGAACCAACCAACCCAAAATGACGGCGATCACGGGATTGACATAGGCATACATGGAGACCTTCGAAGCTGGCAGTTTTGCCAAGGCATAAATGTAGGAAACGTACCCCACAATCGATCCGAAGATGGCCAAATAAACGAGAGCTGCAATGGATTCGGGGGCGAACCTTAGTCGGCTGAATTCTCCAGCAAAGAATCCTACAACCACCAGGACGCCACCAGCGATGATCAATTGCAGGGAGGCTGCCATGAATGGATTGCTTCTGATCGTTCGGTATTTGGAGTAGATGGAGCCAGCCGCCCAGGCGACAGGGGCCCAAATGATGGCCAGCAGTCCTCGCAGATACGCTGAATCCAAAGCTTTTGAGAAATCCGGGCCTAACAGAATGACCAGTCCTGCGAATCCAACCAGTATGCCAATTGTTTTTCTCACAGTCAGCCGGTCCCCGTGTGGGATGAGTGCCTCGATACCAACTATCCAGAAGGGCAAGGTCGCAACAATCAAAGCTGCGATGCTGCTGGGCACCCACTGTTCCGACCACACGACCACACCGTTGGCGAAAACCAAAAGCAGAACGCCTACAACGGCGATGTCCAGCAATTCGCCCCGAGTGGGCAAAGAATAGCCGCGCATTCTCAGGACTGCAAAAAAGATCAGGCCGGCAAGGCCGAAGCGCAATCCCGCAAACAAGGCAGGAGGAAAAGATGCCACGCCTATTCTAATTGCCAAATAGGTCGTCCCCCAGAAAATGCAAACCGCACTCCAGGCCGAATACGCCCGGATCATTTCTTTTTTATTCATCGCCTGGTTCGATTTCAAGCAAGGTAGGCATTTCAGTCGTCATAGTCCACCCGATTCTTGCTGAATGCGGCAATTTGGCAAGCTTGTCTGTCGGCAATTGATAGGCACAACAACGGGGTCACGGAAACCGTTTGCGCCCAACGAAAAACTTGAATGTTTCGGTGCCAAGTATTATATTGTCTTGCAAAACCACGCATGCCGGCGCCCAGGCCGATCCAAACAATTGGGAGGGAATTGTGAAATGTAAACTTTGCTTTTCCGAGGTACAACCTGATTTCAAATTCTGTCCAATTTGTAGCCACTCTCTAAAAGAACGACCGCACGACGAGAATCTACTGATCGCTTTCAAGAACTTAGCCCACGGCCATGAGGAATTGGCCGAAAAACAGTTACGAGAGATCATCAAACGAGATGCCGACAATCTGATCGCCCTGAAAAGTTTGGGCAATATCTATTTCCATGCCAGCAAGTTAGACGAAGCGATTCAATGCTACAAAGCGGTCCTGGACAGAAATCCCGAGTACCCTGACGTGCTTTACGATCTTGGGGTTTCCTACTACTACTGCGGAGATTTGAACGAAGCGGTGCAAGTATTTAACATTCTGTTGCGCATTGAGCCACACTACAAAGCAGCCCTGTATCGCATTGGGCTGGCCTACTTTCATTTAGGGCGTCTGGATGACTGCATTAGTAACCTGTCTCACTTTGTGAAGCTGGCTCCCAAAAACGTTATGGCAAGATACCATTTAGCCATTGCCTACTTTACCAGCGGGGATTCAAAAAACGCTGCCAGGGAATTCAAAACCATCACGCTCATTATTCCAGAGAACTCCGCCTCTCACTACTTTTTGGGGCTGTCCTACAAAGAGGACGGAAAAACCGACAAAGCTATTGAGTGTTTCAAGAGAGCGCTGGAGTTGGAACCTCAAAATCAAAGGGTCAAGAATGAACTGGCACAGCTCGAAAGTAGATGATGCTTGATCGAGTCGCTCAGCCCTTGTCGTATTCTAAAAAGGCACCAATGATCACGCCGTACAGCAGGTGAGCTATCAGGAGGCTAAATATTCCGGTTGTCACAATCAAGTGCGATTGTCCTATGAGGATCAAAAAAACCAGCGATGCCAGGTAAGCCAGCAAGGACCAGACAGTGCCATAGACCAATCCCAACTGGTAACTGGGATTCTTGATTCTCACGGCGATCCAATTCCTCCCAAACAAATGATACGCCACGGCCAGAAGCGTACCCGTGCAATAATGGAGGGCATGACCAATGAGATACAATCGTTGGGCTTCACCAAACAGGCGCTTGGCAATTTCTTTGGACAGGTCGATCTTGGTGAACCCCAGGAGCGGTATCGTGTGCACAGCGATAGTGAAGACGATGGTGGCAAAGACCCCGATCACCATGCCCGGGGAGATCTGTTGGGTAGTTTTCATTATGACAACTGATATCGGTTTTCCGTTTCTGTGCGCAATTCAAATACCGCGAAATTAGCAAAATTCGAACAAGAAGTCAATGATTAATGGCTGAGTATTTTCTATATTTTTTGACCGGGCTTTTGGGCAGCGCCCATTGTGTGGGAATGTGCGGACCGATTGTGCTGGCGTATGCAGTCAATTTGAAAGGATCGGCACCCACGGCTCCGCGTTTTGCTTTTCAACTGCTCTATCATCTGAGTTATAATCTTGGCCGGGTGTTGATGTGGACTTTCCTTGGCATGGTGTTCGCCCTGGCTGGCGCCGTGATCGACTCCATGAGCCGGTTTGAGCATGGGTTCGCGGTGGCCGGTGGTGTCCTCATGCTCCTGTTTGGACTCTGGAAATGGATGCGTCTCCCGGTCTTCGAGTTTAGCAAGGAGAGCAGAAGTCGAGTGTTCAGTTATTACCAGAAGGCCTTTCGATTTCTAATTGCGGAACCTGGTGTCAATGGAAAACTCGCGTTAGGCTTGTTAAACGGGCTGTTGCCGTGTGGCTTCTCTTACGCGATTTTGGTGCGGGCAGCCGTGTCCGGCTCACCCATAATTGGCGGGTTTACCATGCTTTCGTTTGGGTTGGGGACCGTGCCGGCCCTTTTTCTAACCGGCTTGTTTTCAACCCACTTAAGCGTCAGGTTGCGGGCCTGGGGGGAAAGGGTCGCCGCGATTTTGGTGGTGCTTTTGGGCGGTCTCCTCATTTTGCGAGGATTGGGACTTCACCTGTCCATGTTTCATCCCGGTCTCTTGTCAGTGACGTCTCATGGCCACCAATTCCCGATCGGCAAAAAAAAACTTGACTTTTTTGAAATAAACACTATTTTGTCGTTTTAGGGAGAGAGAACCCCGCCTGATGATTCTTTGATACAATCCTACCCTGGGAGGAGAGAATGTCTAACGAGATGAGAAGGGAAGATCTTCTTCGAGAGATCGCAAAGCACCGCCAGGCCATTGAAGAGCTTGAAAACAAACTGGTCGGTGAGGTTGCATCCCCCCCGAAACAGTGGCCGCCAAAAGGTTTTTATTACACCTATTACATCGTAGCGGGAATGTTGATTGGCTTAATTGGTTCCATGGCAAGCTTCATCTTCAACGTCGTGGGGTCCCGGCTGGTGGCGCAAGATACCATGCAAGTTCTGCGGGTTTTTGGTACTTTATTTATCGGATCAGACGCTTTGCACACACAAGACCTCACCTTTCTGATGCTCGTGCTGATGGTACATTTTTCGGTGGGAGCCGTGGCTGGTGCCATATTTCATGTCCTGGTTAATCGATTTTTTGCGGACCGTTCGCACGGCATGAAAATTCTGTTTGGTGCCATATTTGGCGTCGCACTTTGGATAACCAATTTTTATTTGGTCTTATCCTGGTTGCAACCCATGGCCGTCGGCGCGGCACTGATTCTGAAAATGATGCCTATTTGGGTGGCTGCACTCACCCATCTTGTATACGGCTTGACTTTGGGAATCTTGCAGCCAATCGGGAAATTCATAGCTTATCAACCGGCATAAGGCTATTCTCTCGATGGAAAACTACATTTCAATGATCCACCATGGTGACTAATCTAAGGGAGTCGAAAAAAGCATGGGCAGAATGGAGAAGTTTGTCGGAGTTCTGTGGTTGCTCTTGTGCTGTACGATCCTGCACGGGATAGCCCTGGGGCAGGCGGAACGCACACAATATGAGAAGTTGACCCAGGACGGCAGGAAAGTGTACAGAACTTATTGTGTTGGATGTCATGGCGTCAGGGGAGATGGGAACGGACCTGCTGCCAGATTCCTGAACCCAAAGCCGCGGGACTTTACCAAGGGAATCTTTAAGTTTCGTACCACGCCTTCCGGCTCGTTGCCGAAAGATGAGGACCTCTACAAAACCATTACCAGGGGGCTGCATCGGACTGCGATGCCGCAGTTCTCGTTGCTTTCCGAACACAAAAGATTGGCCCTGGTCGCGTACATCAAGACGTTCTCCAAGCTCTGGCAGAGGAGAACCCCTGAACCCGCCATTTACCTGCCGGATCCGCCACGCTGGTTGGGCTCCCCCGAGTCGGCGAAGCGGGGCAAAGAGGTTTACACTCTCCTGGGGTGTTACAACTGCCACGGGGAAACCGGCAAAGGGGACGGTTCTTCAGCCGCGACCTTAGAGCCTGATGCGTGGGGGCATCACCAAAAACCGTTTGATTTCACCAAAGGCACCCTCAAAAGCGGACCCACGGTCAAAGACATCTACCGAACCTTTATGACCGGATTGAACGGAACCGCTATGCCGTCTTACGCGGACTTCTTCATGGAACCCCCTGAAAATAGCCCTATCAAGAAGGATGACATCTGGAACCTGATCTCTTTTATCCTTTCTCTCCGGGGAAGCGGCATCGCCACAGGGCAGAAATAGCCAGTCACGCAACTGGAATGAGAATTAAATTCAGCGATATGCGAATTCAAAAATCAGGAGAAATGTAGATGATGACAGAGACACACCCGGAACGGCCATTAGTCAACATGGGATTGGTAAAAGCACATTTGATCGCCAGCATGGTCTATTTTGCGGCCTTGCTGCTTGCGGGCCTGTCATTTTCGCTGGTGTTGGACCGACTCAATCCGTTTCCAGGGGTGGAGTTGCTTTCCCCGGGCCGCCTCAGGATGGTTCACACCAACATGGCCGCCTACGGCTTCATCGTAAACGCTTTTCTGGCCGGCATGATCTGGTCCATTCCAAGGCTCACCAAGCGTCCGATCCTCAGCGACAAGCTGGGCTGGGTCATCTTCTGGACCTGGCAATTTATCGTGACGGCCACTCTGGTGGGCATCTTGATGGGGTATGCCCAGGCGATTGAATGGGGAGAAACCCCGATTTTCGTAGATCCGCTGGTTGTCGTGGGTTGGGTGCTGGTGGTGATAAACCTGATTGCACCCATCATCAAGACCCAGGAAAGAGGGCTTTATGTGACGAGCTGGTACTTTTTGGCGGGTTTCATCTGGACTGCCCTCACCTATGTCATGGGAAATTACTTCCCACAGTTTTTTACCCCGGGCACCGCAGGAGCAGCAATCACCGGATTGTTTATTCACGACCTGGTGGGACTGCTGGTTACGCCCATAGGTTGGGGCCTGATGTACTATTTTGTTCCCCTCATATTGAAGAAGCCCATCTGGAGCCATGCGCTCTCTTTGATCGGCTTCTGGGGCATTGCGTTTTTTTACCCCATGCAGGGCGTACACCACTTTTTGCTCAGCCCTATCCCCATGTACGCACAGTATTCCGCGATTGTGGCTACCATAGCCATTGAAATCACCGTCACTACGGTCATCATCAACTTTTTTGGCACTTTGTTTGGGAGAACCGAAGCCGTGCGTACCAGTATGCCGATTCGCTGGTTTTACACCGGCATGCTGTGCTACTTCACGACTTGTTTGCAATGCGCCTTTCAAGTGACTTTGACTTTTCAGAAAATAATTCACTTCACCGACTGGGTTGTGGGACATGCGCATTTGGTCATGTTTGGTGTCTTCGGGTTCTGGATTCTGGGCATGATTGTTTACTTGTGGCCCCGTGTGGTCGGGCAACAGGAATGGCACTCGGCGCGGTTGTTGACCTGGCACTACTGGCTTACCCTGGTAGGCATGGCCGTGATGTTCGTCGATTTAGGCGCTGCTGGTTTGGTGCAGGGTTTCTCCTGGAAAAGCCTGGCGCCCTGGGCCGATTCGATCAATTTCTCCATGCCCTTTTGGATTGCCAGAACCATCACCGGATTGATGATCTTTTTGGGGCAGGTGTTGTTGTTCTACAATATGTGGATGACGGCCAAGAAGCCAAGCTTCTCCCAGGCGACCGAAACGGCACTGGTGACGGAACCTGCTTAGGAGTACCGCACTTCCAAGCAAAGCTTATTAACCAAGGAGTTAACCAATGGAGCGATTCGGGGCTATTTTTCTGATTGCCGGTTTAATCACTTTTGTGTTCGGATTTTTCATTCAGGGATTCTTGCCGATTCTGACCTTGCGAGACATACCGATGAAATCCATGGAGGAGATCACCCAGACCATCCCGCTGGAATTTTTTGATTTGGCGGAACAGTATCCCGAGCAGTTCAAGAAGTATTACGGTGAGCCGAATCAGCAGTCCTTCATTGAAGCCTTGAAAGTGGGCAAGGCTGTTTACATTGCCGAAGGATGCTGGCATTGTCATTCTCAGTTCATTCGTCCGGTTTCCAACGAAGACTTGCGCTTTGGCCCGGTTTCTACTGCGGCAGAATACGAGAACGCCATGAACCTGCCCCA
Organism: bacterium; assembly: GCA_046757525.1. Lineage (GTDB taxonomy): Bacteria > Zhuqueibacterota > Zhuqueibacteria > Oceanimicrobiales > Oceanimicrobiaceae > JBHHYI01. The sequence continues at coordinate 15,644 of JBHHYI010000008.1, forward strand.
TCTGTTTGGCACGCGACGCGTGGGCCCCGACTTGATCCGGGAGTCTGGCCGGCATTCCAACGATTGGCACGTGGCGCATTTTTACGAACCCAGGTTCACGTCGCCCTATTCCGTCATGCCAAGCTATCGCTGGTTTTTCGAAGATGGCAAGAAATGGCTGGTCATCGACGCAGACGGCGCCAGCGATGGCAAGACTTACGATTCGCGTGAGGCTGCGCGGGCGCAAGCGCAAAACCTCGCGTCGCAAGGCAAAGGCATTTATCAGGTTGAGCCAGCAAAACTGCCAAACAAACGCGGGCTTGGCATAGTTGCCTACGTGCAGTGGCTGGGAAGCTGGGTGCCCCAGGTGCCGGAGACTATTTACAACATGGAAGCACTAAAAGAAAAACAAAAGGTTAGATGATGAAGAAAAAAAGCATGAAGTGGGTGGCAATCCTCTCGGTTTCTATTTTTGTGGTGGTGATTGGCGGTGTTGCGTTTTTGTACAAAATCACTGAATTTGCAGAAACCTATCTAAAGGACGACCTCAAAAGTTTTGGCGCTATTTCCGTCGTTTCCTATCTTGTGGGATTTTTTGGTATTCTATTCTTTACCCTCTGGGGTGTGTTTAAGGGCCATTTCAGAGACATTGAACGCCCCAAGTACAGAATGCTCGAGTTAGACGAAGAGATCGAACGGATGGGAAATGTCTACCGTGAAGAGTCAAAGTCAGAACCCTCTGAGTTGGATGAGCTTTCCCTTAACTGAAAATTTTGGAGAAAAATTTCATGCCCGAAGAGAAAGAAAAAAAAGAAGAAAAAGAGAAAAGCCAGGAACAGGAACAACCGGTTAAAGAGCCCAATTACCACACCTACGAACCCAATGCCGTGCCCTGGTGGTTGGCCCTCCTGTGGCTTGGCTATTTCATATTCGGGGTCGTTTACTTGCTGAGAAACCTGTTGTGAAGGTGGTTGACAAGAGGTTGTTGGCCTCTGTTTTTACTTCATGAGCGAGATTTGCACGCAATGTGGTCTGCCGTTATCGACAGGTTCGTTAGGCGGTAAGCGCAAACCCCTCCACCAACATTTCTGCTGTTACGGCTGCAAACTCACCTACCAAATCACTCAAGAACAAGGGGAACAAGGCAAAGCCCAGGGAATCTTAATCCGGCTGGGTTTGGGCATTTTTTTTGCGATGAACGTCATGCTGTTCAGCCTGCCCACCTACGCCCCTTTCTTTTTTGACTTTGAGAGCGACGCTACTTTTCTGCTTCTGCTGCGCGTCGTCCTGATTGTGTTTTCAGCCCCGGTGCTCTTACTGCTGGGTCTGCCGATTCTGTTGAATTCCTTGAAGGAGATCGCGCGGATTTATTTCAGTTTGGACACCCTCATCGCCCTGGGCACTTTTGCTGCCTACGGTCTTTCCATTTACAACACGGTGAACCAGGCTGATAATGTTTACTTTGACACCGCAACCATGCTGCTGGTTCTGGTGACCACGGGGCGCTACCTGGAGGCCCGGGCCAAGGCCAAAACCGCTGAGAAGCTCAGTGCCCTGGCGCACGGCACACCTGGGATGTCAGTGATTGCCGAAGGCAGCGTAGAAAGGGAGATTGAAACCGCGAACATTCGAGTGGATGATGTGGTCAAGATCGTTCCCGGACAAATGTTTCCCGTGGACGGCGTGGTGACCGCTGGCAGCGGCGGCGTAAACGAATCCTCGTTGACGGGTGAGAGTGACATCGTTTTCAAAGACGCTGGCGACCGAGTCTTCTCGGGGACCATCAGCGTGGACGGCAGCTTTCACGTTCGAGCAACAAGAGTCGAGTCGGAGAGCACCCTTGCACGGATCGCTAAGATGTTAGAGGAGGCCAGAAGATTGAAGGCCCCCATCGAACGCCTGGCCAATCGCGTGGCTTCGATTTTTGTGCCCGCCGTCATTTCGCTGGCTGCGGTTGTTTTCGGCATTTGGAGCTGGCAGCAAAACTTCGGCACGGGATTGCTCAACGCTCTGTCTGTTTTGGTTGTTTCGTGCCCCTGTGCTTTGGGAATTGCAACGCCTCTGGCCATTTGGATCGCCTTCAACCGGGCAGCGCGGCGAGGAATTTTGCTGGCAAACGGAGAAGTTTTGGAGCGCTTGACCAAAGTCAGGGAAATCTTTTTTGACAAAACCGGGACCCTCACCACCGGAAACCTCAGATTCAACCAGATTATGCTCAATCCAAAGGCAAACCTCACGGAAAGTGAATTGGCTGGACATTTGACTTCTCTTGCTGCGTATTCGTCTCATCCCGTCACAAAAGGCATCTTGAGCGCAAGGCTCCATTCAAATTGCCAACGCCAAAAGGTCTACGATTTCAAAACACATCCAGGATTGGGCATCGAGGGGAGAGTGGGCAGTCCGGACAGTCCTGTAGATTTTCTGGGCAGCCGACGGTTTATGCTCCGGGTCGGCCAGGAAATAGATTCAGATTTTGAGGCGCTGGTTTCGCCGTCTCAACAGCGTGGCGACAAGCTGGTTTTTTGGGGCAGGCAGAAATGCGTTGTGGCCGTCATCTCTTTTGTCGAACACCTACGACCAGAGGCGCCGGTGGCCGCGGAACAACTCCGCAAGCTGGGGCTGCGCGTGCACGTCTTGACCGGGGACTCGGAGTGTGCCGCGCAAACCATTCAACAGGAATTCAAAGAAGTTGACTTCTACGCCGAACTCTTGCCCGAGGACAAAGTTCGGATTGTTACTGAAGGTGGAAACTATCGAGGCTGCACCACGGCCATGGTGGGCGATGGCATCAATGACGCCGCGGCGCTGGCAGCCGCAGACGCAGGCATCGCCATGGGCACGGGGACAGATCTGGCCAGGGAGGCGGCTTCTGTTAACATTCTGAGCTCCGATTTGACCACCATACCCTGGCTGATTTCCTACGCCAGGCGGGTGAGGAAAAGGATCATTGGGAATCTTTTTTGGGCTTTCGTTTACAATCTGGCTGCCATTGCCCTGGCCGCTTTGGGTTGGCTCAACCCTCTGTTCGCTGCGTTGGCCATGATTTTTAGCAGTCTGTTTGTCATTTGGAATTCTCAGCGGCCCAAAAAAGAATAGCCCGCTGCGATTTGAGCGCCCGGTGCCTGGGCTTGGCCTACGTTCTGTTTTTCCCCTTGTTTTTTGTGGCAATATTGTTTATTTTTTGAATATTCCCAGCGCGGCACAGCCGCAAATGAATGGAACACGGCTTTTACGGTTCATGAGCCATTCGGTTCGGAGTCACTGCCTCAAGCAGATTTAGTCTGGCCAATCCGTTCGGATCAGTTAAATCCGTGCAATCCGCGTTCCGATTCTTTTTGCACTTTGGTGCAAGCAATGAGACATAATACTATAAAGTCGGTTGTGAATCGTAAAACCAGCGTGATGGCTTATTCGAGTCAAAAACGCGAGAAGCCCGGCATCAGATTAATCCTGCTATGCCTCCTATTGGCCGTTTGGATATTTGCCTTGGACTTGCAGGCCCCGTTGGTCATTGCTGGAGGCATCCCTTACATCATCGTGGTATTGGTTTCTCTGTGGTCTCCAAAGCGTGGCTACCTGCTGGCGGTGGCATCTGTTTGCTCGGTGCTCACGGTGCTTGGATTCTTATTCTCTTTCCATGGCAGCCAACTCTGGATCATCCTGGTCAACTGTTTCCTGGCCCTGGTGGCCATTTGGATTACCGTCGGTCTAACCCTGAAGCGGACTCAAGCGGTAGAAACGCTGTTTGTGGAGCGGGATCGGGCGCAAAAATATCTGCAAATTGCTGGCGTCATGTTCGTTGCTTTGGACCGGGATGGTATGATAACCATGATCAATCAGAAGGGATGCGCTATTTTGGGATACCGGGAGGAGGAGTTGCTTGGCCGGGATTGGTTTCGCACCTGCGTCCCGGTCCGGCTCAGATCCGAGACGATTGCAGTGTTTCAACGCCTCATGGCCGGAAAAGAACAACTCGTAGAATACTACGACAATCCTGTGCTGACAAAATCTGGAGAGGAACGCTTCATTTCCTGGCACAACACGGTGCTGAGAGATCTTTCGGAAATCCCGACTGGAACGCTGAGTTCGGGCCTGGACATCACCGAGAGGCTGCAGGCGGAAAAGGTCATCCACGAAAGCGAGGCGAGACTGCGGGCCATTCTCGACACCGCAGTCGAGGGCATCATCACCATTGACAAACAGGGCATTGTGCAGTCGTTTAACAAAGGGGCCGAACAGATTTTTGGATACCGGGCGGACGAAATGGTAGGCAAGAACGTTAGTCTAATCATCCCAGCGCCGCATCATGACAAGCACGACAGCTACATTATGAACTATTTAGAGACCGGGGTAAAAAGGATCATAGGAATTGGGCGGGAGATAACCGGAATGCGCAAAGACGGCACACTGTTTCCTCTTGCCATCGCGGTAAGTGAGGTCAAGTTAGGAGACCGAAGTCTTTTTACTGGCATTCTGCACGACATCACCGAACAAAAAATCCTGGAGAAGCAGGTGGTTCGAGCAGAGCGTCTGGCAATGATCGGCAAGATGGCTGCAAAAGTCGCCCACGAGGTGAGGAACCCACTGTCTTCTATCAGCCTGAATGCTGAGCTCCTGGAAGACGAGCTGGAACGGTATGAGTCAGTCGACGCCAGAGAGGCAAAATCCCTTCTGAACTCCATGATCCGCGAAATCGATCGTGTCACCTCGTTGACCGACGAGTATTTACAATACTCACGTTTGCCAGAATCTCTGCTGGTAAAACGCAATTTCCAGCAGTTGATCAACGAGATCGAAGCATTCCTCGGCAATGAACTGAAACAGAAGAATATCGAGCTGCAGTTGAACGGGACCAATCAGCCACTGGAGCTCCGGTTCGACCGCACGCAGTTCCGGCGGGTCTTGCTGAATATCATTCGCAACGCGATCGAAGCCATGCCTGACGGTGGCCAACTCAAGATATGGTCGGAGAGAAAAGACAACAAGGCTTTAATAAATATTCAAGATACGGGTATTGGGATTCCGGCGGAGCAGGTGGAAAACATTTTTGACCCTTTTTTTACCACTAAAGACTTCGGCACCGGACTGGGATTAGCCATTACGCAACAAATCGTCCATGAACACGGGGGCGAAATCTATTGCAACAGCAAACAGGGTCAAGGAACGACTTTTTGCATCAGCCTGCCTCTGGATGACCATGAACGCGAGGACTCACTTTGAAAACCAAATCTATTCTAATTGTCGACGATGAAGCCAGCGTCCGTGAATCGCTCGACAAGGCTTTGAGCAAAGCTGGCTATGCAACAAGAACGGCAAAATCCGGTAAGGAGGCCCTGGCTGTGCTTGCGGAAAGTTCGGTAGACCTGATTCTTTCGGATGTGAGGATGCCGGATGTGGATGGGATCGAGCTGCTGAAGAGCATCAAGGAGCGATTCGAGAACATCGAGGTGATCTTGATCACCGGTTACGGTACCATCGAGACCGCTGTTGAAGCCATGAAAGAGGGCGCTTATGATTTCATTAGCAAACCATTCAAGAAAACGGTCATTCTGAGTACTATCGAACGCGCCATTGAAAGGCAGAATTTGGCCCAGGAAAACAAATACTTGAAATCGCAATTGGGCAAGGTTTCCATGAATTCTGAGCTCATTGGCAAGAGTCAGGCCTTTCAAACGGTGCTGAGATTGGTGGATCGTGTGGCGCCGTTGGTTTCAACGGTGCTCATCACCGGCGAAAGTGGAACCGGTAAAGAGCTGATCGCGCAGACGATTCACAAAAGAAGCCCCCGGGCCAACAAGAAGTTCATTCCAATCAATTGTGCGGCCATTCCTGAGAATCTGATCGAAAGTGAGCTTTTCGGGCACATGAGAGGGGCCTTTACCGGGGCCATGCGCGACAAGCAAGGGCTGTTTAAAGTCGCAAGCGGTGGCACCATATTGCTGGACGAAATTCCCAGCGTTCCGTTAAACTTGCAGGTCAAACTTTTGAGAGCGATCGAGCAGAAGGAGATCATGCCCGTTGGGAGCACAAATCCCGAAATCATCGATGTGCGCATCATTGCAGCGACAAACAAGAATCTGGAAGAGGAGGTGGGGAAAGGCAACTTTCGTGAAGATTTGTACTACCGCCTGAATGTGTTTGGCATCAACATTCCGCCACTCAGGGAACATATTGAAGACATCCCGCTTCTGATCGACCATTTCATAAGAATACACAATGCCCAATTAAACAAGAACATCAAAGGAGTCGATGACGAAGTTCTGCAAACGTGTTTGAACTATTCCTGGAAGGGGAATGTCAGGGAATTAGAAAACGTTGTGGAACGCGCCATGATTTTGTGCGACGGCAACGTCTTGAGGTTGGAACATTTTTCGCAGATTTCAATTCGAAAGGGTCCGGCGGAGCGGTTGGATAGCCATTTGAAGGAATCTGTTCGAAATTTCGAAAAAGAGGCCATACTCAAAGCGTTGCGATTAGCCAACAATGACAAGAGTATTGCAGCCGAAAAGTTAGGCATGAGCCAGTCTTCCCTGTACAGGAAAATGAGCGAACTCGGCATTAATAACAAGGATTAATCTTAAAAATAAGAAAATTAGTGACAGGTTTTACTAAATTTGGGAATTTTAGGCTGATGGTTTCTTGAGTACGGTTGGGCTTGAAATAGCTTAAGCTCCTGTTTTAAAGCTGCTTGCGGAATTACGAGCAGCTTTTTTGCTTTACGGAAAGTCTGGCACGATGTTTTCAAACATTCTACCAATAATGTAAACTGGAAAGGCAAAAATGCTACCTGAACTTGGAAAAATCCGGCGAAAATTCTTCGATGAAGTCATTTATCCCAGGCTTGGCGCTGAGGATTCATCGGTTCTAATGGGTCCCCAACATGGTGTGGATTTTGGCGTCATCGAGATCGGTGAAAATGTCTTGGTCCATTCAACAGATCCTGTATTCATTATGCCTTCATTGGGTTGGGACAAGGCGGCGTGGTTTGCCTTGCACATCCTGGCCAGCGATGTGGCTGTGAGCGGTATTCCGCCCCGATTCCTTTCTATTGACCTGAATCTTCCTCCGGAAATGGACGAAGCCACCCTGAAAACCGTTTGGTCTACCCTGGACTCCGAGGCAAAAAAGCTGGGCATCGCTATCATAAGCGGACATACGGCTCGCTATGCGGGATGCAATTTTCCCATGGTCGGGGGGGCCACGATTCTCGGGTTGGGCAAAAAGGAAAAACTAATCGATCCGCGCAACATGCAGCCCGGCGACAAGATCATCATCACCAAAGGTCCTGCAGTCGAAACCACGGGTCTCATGGCCACTCAGTTTGGCGATTTCCTGGAGCGTGCGTTTGACGCCGTCTTCGTCGACAGGGCCCGATCGATTTTTTACCAAATGACAGTTGTCCAGGATGCTGCTGTGGCCGCTGCCACCGGCGGGGTCACCGCCATGCACGATGCCACCGAATACGGCCTGTGGGGCGGCCTTTATGAGATGGTGGTAAGCCAGGGTCTGGGGCTAAGAGTCGAGAAGGATCGAATTCCCATTCAGGCCGATGTGGAAAAATGCTGCGAGTTCTTCGACATCGATCCCTTTGCTGCAATCAGTGAAGGGACCTTGATCATTGCTTGCAAGCCGGATTACACAACCAAAGTGCTGCAGGCGCTGGAGGACGCAAGCATTCTTGCCGCCGAAATTGGTGAGATCCTTCCGGCCGATGCTGGAAAAATCCTGGTCGACAACGGACGAGAGCGCAATCTGGAGCATCCCCAAATTGACCCTTTTTGGGCCAAGTTCGAAGAGTATTTACGGCGATGAACAAGTTGGAACTTCAAAAACAAATCATCTACGGGCCGGTCAGGTCCAGAAGGCTGGGTCGCTCCCTGGGGGTTAATTTGCTGCCCACGTCGACAAAGGTCTGTTCCCTAAACTGCGCTTACTGCCAATATGGTTGGACTCAAAAGCTAACCAATCGAGGTGCCGATTACAGAGACCTGTTTCCAAGCTTTCAGGCGGTGGCTCTGGCACTGCGCGAAGCCATGTCCGGACGGGCTCATTTTGACTACATCACCTTTTCCGGCAGCGGCGAACCTACATTGCATCCCGACTTCCCGAAAATCGTAGATTACGTCCTGGCCATGCGGGCTTATTCCAAACGGGACATCAGATTTGCCATCTTGTCCAACAGCACCACCTGTGGCGAGACTGCGATTCGCAACGCCATAGAAAAGTTAGACCTTCCGATCCTCAAGCTGGATACCGGTAACGAGAAGGCTTTTCGGAGTATGAATCATGGTGCGCCGCCGATTACGTTAGAAGAGATTGTGGAGGGACTGAGTTTGATGAAAGATTTCGTCATCCAGGCCATGTTTGTGCAGGGTGAGATCAACAACTCTACCGACGCCGAGGTGGGCAGTTGGATCGCACAGCTAAAACGGCTGAATCCGTTAAAGGTCCAGATATACTCTTTGGACCGCGGCACCGCAAGCGATCAAGTAGAAAGAGTGGAGCCCGCGCGGCTGAGAGAAATCGCTAAACGAACTAAAAAGTTGACCGGATTGACGGTTCAAGTGTTTTAATCAGTGGATTATGAGGAGAGACAATGCAACCTGATGCCGAGCTTGGATGTCCACAATGCCAAATGAAAATCGACAAATCATTGCAGTCTTGCCCAAACTGCGGGTTCAATTTGGGTGAGAAGGTCTTCGATTTTCGTATGAAAGAAGTCTTGAACTATCAACGCCAGGGAAACAACTGGCGCGCCATGGAGGAACTCAAAGAGTTAACCACGCTTTATCCGGAGGACCCCTATATTCACAAATTGTTGGGCAATATTTATTTCCACATGGGCCTGTTGGATTGGGCGATCGAAGCCTACGAACGGGCAATCGGGTTAGACTCGGATTTTATCGATTCCCACTATGACCTGGGGGTTGCGCTCTACCATCGTGCGCGCGTGTCTGATGCCATTGCAGAGTTTCAAAAGGTGCTGCAGCTCGACCCGCATTATCATGCCGCCCATTATCGTATCGGCCTGTGCTACCACCACGTGGGCAAATTCAATGCTGCGATTCACCATTTACTCGAATCCTCCGTCGTCACCCCTGAGTACGTGATGGCCCACTACCACCTGGGGGTGTTGTACTTCAAGCAAGAGGAATTCGACAAAGCAGCAGTGGCCTTTCGAAGGGTGTTAGATGCGGATCCTGAAGACCTGATGAGCGCACGTTACCTGGACATGATCGCCAGGAAACTGGAAGAGCACCTGCAAACATAGCCGAGGGCTGTGGAGATGTTGGTTGGCCTGTTGTAGCCCCTCATCACACGTAAAAAGTCAGTCTTTCCCATGAACCATTTTAGCAAAAGCTTTGCCAGGCGAGTGGTTTGGGTGTTCATCTTGACAGTTCTGTTTGGCTACCGCTTTCTTTATGCCCAGGATGGATGCTTTGAGTGCCATGGCGACCCTGATTTAACTGCAAGATATGCGGCGGGTTCGGAAGTTTCTCTGTACGTGGACTCCACAAAATTTGTTGCGTCGGTACACGGGGACCTGGAGTGTGTTGATTGCCACGAAGATGCCGCAGACCTCCCGCACGCCAAAGTGCTGCAAACAGTGGAATCAATAAGGAGCAGTCTTCTTGCTAAGCAAAGAAGTATTTGGGTGTGAGCAAAAAGGCCGCGTGGTTGTCGGTCTTCTTCAACAATAATGCAGCGGAGAAACCTATGAATGGCAAAGCAAGAATTCTAATCGTGGACGATGACAAAGAGTTGCTTCTGAGTTGCTCTAAGATACTCAAGAACAACGGCAATTACGTGTTAGAAACGGTACACGATAGTACCCAGGCAGTTGCCGAAATCGAGTCTGGAAGCTACGACCTCATCATCAGCGATTTGGCGATGCCCAAGATAAACGGAATGGACTTATTGCACGCCGCAAAACTGCACGCCCCGGAAACGCCGTTTGTGATTTTCAGTGCCTACGGCAATGTGGAGAAGGTTGTGGAAGCCATGCGGGCAGGTGCTTTCGATTTCATCGAGAAGCCGTTCAAAGCCGAACGCCTGCGCGTGGTGGTAGAAAAATCTCTGCAGTACAGAACCTTGCGCAAAGAAAAACGTGCGCTGGAGAACCAGTTGAAACAACGCTTCCATTTTGACAACATCATCGGCAAGAGTCAGGCCATGCAGGAAGTGTTTGACCTCATAGGCCGCATTGCCGACGGCGAGTCCAACATTACGCTCATCGGCGAAAGTGGCACTGGCAAAGAGTTGGTGGCGCGCAGCATTCATGCCCACAGCGGAAGAAAAAACAAGGCGTTTGTGCCGGTGAACTGTGGTGCTTTTCCAGAGAATCTGTTCGAAAGCGAGCTGTTTGGCTATGAAAAGGGAGCTTTTACGGGGGCCTACCGTCGTAAGCCAGGGCTGTTGGAATTTGCCGAGGGCGGCACATTTTTTCTGGACGAGGTGTGCGAATTGAGCCCGGCCTTGCAGGTGAAGCTCTTGCGCATGCTCCAGGACCGAAAAATTCGCAGGGTCGGAGGCACTGAGCTTATCGATGTGGATGTTCGAATCATTGCCGCGTCTAATCGCAATCTGGAACAAGCGGTAGAAAACGGTCATTTGCGGGAAGACCTCTATTATCGGTTAAACGTGATCTCCATCGAGCTGCCGCCTTTGCGGGACAGACGGGAGGACATAGCCTTGCTGTTGCAGCATTTTGTTGAAAAATATTCAAAACGCAGTCCCAAAGACGTGAAAGGCATCTCTGCCGACGCTTTGAAATGTTTGGAAGAGTACGGCTGGCCGGGAAATGTAAGGGAATTAGAGAACGTCATCGAACGTGCCATTACCCTGTTCCAGGGAGAATGGATTCAAATCGAGGATTTGCCCCTGAACATTGTTTGCGCACAGAACGGTTTCGGTTATGCCCAGACCGATTTGCCGTTCAGGAAAGCCCGGGAGCATGTCTTGAGCCGGTTTGAAAAAGACTATCTGGTAAAGATGTTAAAGCGTCACAGTGGCAACGTTTCCCGCGCGGCCAAAGAGAGTGGGGTGGACCGCAAGACCTTCCATCGCCTCTTGAACCGATACCGAATTTATTCCAAAGATTGGAAAGCAAGCAATGCATGAGCTCTCCATCGCAAATTCAATCGTGACGACCGTGTCGCCGAGCACGTGGAACCCTGGAGCTACATCAAATTCTGCTGTCTGAAGCCTGTGGGCTGGAAGGGATTCGAAGAAGGCTTGGACTTGGAAATACCCTCCTAAAAGACGACGGCGTCGGCATTCAAGTCGTGCGGGAAGTTCAAAGGTCGCTGGAAAAGCCGGGCGGCCTGACCACAAAAGAGGGCGCTTTGTCCGGCCTGCCTTTACTGGACTTGATAATCGGCTACGACCGCCTGGTCATTGTCGACGCCATCGTGACGACCACCAAACCCGCCGGGTATGTGCACAAGTTGGAAATGAGCCAGATAGGGGAGACCGCCATGGCCTGTTCGCCGCATTTCACCGGGTTGCCTTCGATGATCAAGTTTGGCGAAGCCTGTGGTTACCGGATGCCGACCCGGGTACAGGTGTTTGCCATCGAAGTGAAGGAGCCCTACACCTTTGGCGAACGACTCAGTCCAGAGGTGGAAGAGGCGGTGCCCCGGGTTGCGCGAGACATTCAAAGGGAGCTGTGGGTTTCTCGTTGCAACGGGCGACGCAGATTGGCCTGAGACCCGAAAATGCCTTGCTTTTCGAAAGTTTTATTGCTATAATTTTCAATGTGTGTGATTTTCGAAATGAGCTGTTGTTGCAATTTTCTGGAAAGCAGAGAGCATTGAAGGATTATTACCGGAACAGAATCCGACTCAATGGCATCGTACAGGGCGTGGGTTTTCGACCGTTCGTTTATCGGCTGGCACGGGAGTGCGGACTCAGTGGTTTCGTCAACAACAACAGCGACGGCGTGCTCATCGAGGTAGAAGGTGCGCCGGAGCGGTTGTCGGCCTTTCGTCAGCGGTTGCAAGTGGAGGCGCCGCCGCTGGCGCGCATCGTGGAGATGCGTTTTGAAGAGATCAAACCGCAGGGTCAGGACGGATTCACCATCAGAACCAGTCAGCGCGACAGCACGCCCAGCACCCTGATCTCGCCAGACATCTCCATCTGCAGCGATTGTCTGCGAGAGCTGTTTGACCCCACGGAGCGTCGTTACCGCTATCCGTTCATCAACTGCACCAATTGTGGCCCGCGGTATACCATCGTGCGGGGCATTCCGTATGATCGGCCCTTGACTTCAATGAGCATTTTCCCCATGTGTCCCGAATGCTCAAGGGAATACGACGATCCCACCAACCGCCGCTTTCATGCTCAACCCAATGCTTGTCCAGAATGTGGCCCGCAAGTGAGTCTTTATGACACGGATGGGCAAGTAGTCTCAACAAGCGATGCGCTCGCGGAGACCATTCGACTACTGCACGCTGGCAGAATTGTTGCCATTCGCGGTTTAGGTGGGTTCCATTTAGCCGTCAATGCCTTGAACGATGCTGCGGTCCGGGAATTGCGTCGCCGAAAGGGGCGAGCTGAGAAGCCCTTCGCCATGATGGCGCCCGATTTGAGAAGCATTGAAAAGTTTTGCCAGGTGTCGGCCAACGAAGCCGGAGTACTACAAAGTTCGAGGCGGCCCATCGTGTTGCTGCAGGCACATCCGGGCAATGGAATCGCCCCCACCGTTGCTCCAAACAACAGCTATCTCGGATTCATGTTGCCCTACACGCCGTTGCATCATTTGATTCTCCGCGACCACTTCGACGCCCTGGTGATGACCAGCGGCAACCACAGCGAAGAGCCCATCGCCATCGGCAACCGGGAAGCCTTGGAACGACTGACCCCGCTGGCCGACTACCTTCTACTGCACGACCGGGAGATTCTTCAGCGCTGCGACGATTCCATTGTGCGGGTTACATGCGGCGCGGCGCGGTTAATCAGGCGATCCCGGGGCTTTGTGCCCGAACCCGTGTTTTTGTCATTCTCGACACGCAGGCGCATTCTTGCTTGTGGCGCAGAGTTGAAAAACACCATCGCCCTTTCGCGCAAAAATACGGTTTTTCTCAGTCAACACATCGGTGACCTTGACAACCCAGCAGCTTTGGATTTTTTTGAAAATAGTGTTGCACATTTGCAAAAAATTTTGGAAATTACCCCAGAAGTCATCGCCTACGATTTGCATCCCGAATATCTTTCCACAAAGTGGGCTTTGCGCCAGCAAGGTGCAGGCAAAATTGCCGTGCAGCATCACCACGCGCATCTGGCGTCGGTGTTGGCCGAAAATGGCGTGGCCGAACCCACAATCGGCGTGATTTTAGACGGCACAGGCTATGGTACGGACGGCACGATTTGGGGCGGAGAGGTATTGGTTGGAGACACCCACAGCTTTGAGCGTTTCGCCTGGCTCGCGCCCGTGGCGTTGCCAGGTGGTGCAGCCGCGATTCGTCAGCCCTGGCGCATGGCGCTGAGTCATCTTTCTGCGGCCTACGGAGCCGAGTTGTTGGAGCTTCAGTTGCCGTTCATGCAATATCTTAGCCTTGAACAGATGAGCATTATTTTGCAGATGATTGAACGGAAAGTGAATACGCCGTTGACCTCGAGCTGTGGCCGCCTCTTTGATGCCATTGCCGCCATCCTGAACATTCGCACTGAGATCACTTACGAGGCCCAGGCGGCCGTCGAACTTGAAATGACGGTTGACGAATCTGAACAAGAGTGTTACCATGAGGCCATTCCGTCGGCGCAGGTGCGTGGTCCTTTGCCCGTAGTGCCTATGATTCGCGCCGTGGTCGACGACGTTCGGCAAGGGGTAGCCAACAGTCGGATTGCTGCTCGCTTTCACCAGACGGTGGCGCAATTGTTTCTACAAGCCGCCGTTAGTGCTCGCAACGTCACCACAATCAACCGGGTTGGTCTTAGCGGGGGCGTGTTTCAAAATGTCTATTTCTTTAACGATCTGTTGAGAAGGCTTCAAGCGGCAGGTTTTGAAGTGCTCACACACAGGCAAGTGCCAACGAATGACGGCGGACTGGCCCTGGGCCAACTGATGATTGCGGATTCAAGCTTAGAGTAAGTCTTGCAGAATACGCGGCAATACCTGATATGGATAAGTAACAGAAAGGGTTAACAAGACGAGAAGAGGTGCAATATGTGTTTAGCCATTCCAGGCAAGGTTCTCGAGATCTACGAGGAAAAAGGATTGAAGATGGGGCGGATCGATTATTCTGGAACTGTGAATAAGGCTTGTTTAGAATGTGTACCGGAGATAAGGCCGGGACAATATGCTATTGTACATGCCGGATTCGCCATCAGCATTATCGATGAAGAGGAAGCCAGGAAGACTTATGCCGTTTGGCAGGAAATAGTGAAAGCCGCCGCCCAACAAGGCACCGACATCTTTGGCATACCCCTGGATGAAAAAAACGAAGAGAGCAAACCAGGAGAAACGTCATGAGATACCTGGACGAGTATCGCGATCCAGAAATTGCGCGAGGAATTCTGGACGAAATACGCACCACCACCACGCGAGATTGGGTCATCATGGAAGTCTGCGGCGGCCAGACTCATTCCATCATCAAGAACGGTATCGACCAATTGCTGCCAGAACAAATTGAGCTGGTGCACGGCCCGGGCTGCCCTGTGTGTGTGACGCCTTTGGAGCAAATCGACAAAGCCATACGGATTGCGGCCGAACCAAATGTGATTCTTACCTCCTTTGGCGACATGCTGCGTGTACCAGGTTCAGAAAAAGACCTGTTTGTGGTGAAGTCCGAAGGGGCCGATGTGCGCATTGTTTACTCCCCACTGGACGCGGTTGGGATTGCCCGTGAGAATCCAACGAAAAAAGTGGTGTTCTTTGCTGTCGGTTTCGAGACCACTGCTCCTAACAACGCCATGGCGGTCTGGCAAGCACACCGCGAAGGGCTGAAGAATTTCTCGATACTGGTTTCACACGTGCTGGTTCCGCCAGCCATGAAAGCGTTGCTGTCCTCAACCAGAAACCGCGTACAAGGCTATCTCGCTGCGGGTCACGTGTGTACGGTCATGGGCTGGAACGAATACGAGCCTATCGCTGAACAGTACCACGTACCTATCGTGGTGACGGGTTTCGAGCCAGTGGACATTCTGGAAGGCATTCTCATGGTTGTGCGGCAGCTCGAACGTGGGGATGCCAGCGTTGAAAACCAGTATTCGCGAGTGGTGCGAAGAGAAGGCAATCGGCCGGCGCAGGCCCTGATCAAACGTATCTTTCAAGTGTCCGACCGCAAGTGGCGCGGCATTGGTGAAATTCCCGCCAGCGGTCTTTCCTTGCGGCAAGAGTTCTCGGAGCACGACGCCGAGAGAGTTTTTCAGCTTGGCGACTTGGCGGTAGAAGAACCGTCCGAGTGCATCAGTGGCCTGGTCCTGCAAGGCCTGAAAAAGCCTTTCGAATGTGAAGCCTTTGGTAAACAGTGTACGCCGCAGACGCCACTGGGGGCCACCATGGTCTCCTCAGAGGGGGCCTGTGCGGCCTATTATACTTACAGCCGACACCACCGGGGATGATCGGATCAGTTAAATCCGCGTTGTATTTTGTTCTTGCACTTCTGTCAGTGGGGTGCCTGACCGGTGCAAGAAATGAAACGTAATATTACGAAAACGTACTGCGTGTCTCTGAAATTATTCTGGTTAGATGAAAAAAGGAGAGGAAACAATGAAACATGAACTCGCCACCTTAGTTCTCTGGTTCATTGCAATTGTTGCGACCATGCTTCTCGTGCGTGAAAAGACCCTGTTCACATATCTCGGGCCTCTTTATGCCATCTGCACCATTGGATCTCTGCTCATTGTGAGGCAGGCACGCGCAAGAGATGGAGAATCAAAAAACCGACACGAGAAAGTTACAAACTAATGAAGGATTCTATGAAAGAGGCCTTGACTCCGGAAGAATTCGCTCATTGTCCGCTACCCATTGCCCGGCACGACACGATCCAGCTCAGCCACGGTAGTGGCGGCAAGATGATGAACGACCTCATCAGCAAGCTGTTTCTCTGGGCGTTTGATAACGAGAAGCTCCGCCGGCTGGACGATCAGGCGGTGCTGGACATCAACGGCCAGCGTGTGGCTTTCAGCACCGATTCCTTTGTGGTGGACCCCATTTTTTTCCCTGGTGGCGACATCGGCGAACTCGCGGTCAACGGCACCATCAACGACGTCTGCATGAGTGGCGCGCGGCCGCTTTTCTTGAGTGCGGCTTTCATCATCGAAGAGGGGTTCCCGCTGGCTGACTTGAAGCGCATCGTAGAGTCGATGCAACGCGCGGCGCAGCGGGCCGGCGTGCTGGTGGTAACTGGCGACACCAAGGTGGTGAACAAAGGCAAAGGGGACAAAGTGTTTATTAACACCGCTGGCCTGGGCGTGCTGGAGCACGAACGGGAGATCAGCGCTGGCAATCTGCAACCGGGAGATAATCTCCTGATCAACGGTTCCATTGCAGCTCACGGCATGGCCATTCTTTCGCGCCGCGAGGGGTTGGCGTTTCAGTCCCCTATTAAAAGCGACACCGCTGCTCTCAATGGCCTGGTTGCGGCCACCCTGAAAGCCGGTGGTGGTGGAGTGCACGCGATGCGCGATCCAACCCGCGGCGGTTTGGCAGCGACTCTCAATGAATTTGCCCTGGCTGCCCAGGTGGGCATCCGCGTCAGAGAGGATCGGATACCGGTCACAGCACCGGTGAGGGGCGCATGCGAAATCCTCGGCTTGGACCCCTTGTATGTGGCAAACGAAGGCAAGTTGGTGGTGGCTGTTGCTCAAGAGAAGGCTGAAGCCGTGCTAAGGGCCATGCAGGCGCACCCGCTCGGCCACGATGCGGCTATGATTGGCGATGTGGTTGCCGACCGGCCAGGCCTGGTGTCGCTGCAAACGCGCATTGGTGCCTGGCGTATTGTGGATATGCTGGTAGGAGAGCAGTTGCCGCGAATCTGCTGAGCATCGCAGGAGGGGTGGCCAAGACAAGTGAAGCGTGCGGTCATCGCATTCACCGGTGCAATGGTAGTGGCCTTGGGCGTTTAGTTACGGCTGGACCGCAGACCATCGTTTCTCATACCTACCTCTAATCTTCAGTTCTCGCTTGCATCTGAGTTCAGAATTTCTTATACAATAGGATGTTGTTTACATTTGAATGTTGCGGTTAACGCTGGATTCATGAAGTTCAACATCGATAAAAGGCTCAGGCTCCAAATCCGGGGCAAGTTGGTCATTGCATTTGCGGGTTTTTCCATTCTGCCGGTTTTGATTGTGGGGATTCTGGGAATTTCATGGAACGTGCAGACATTGCGTCGAGTGGCCATAGAGGATTTAAACCACGACTTGATTGCGATCAAGGAGAGAATTGGGTCATTTTTGCAAAACACCGAAGAAAACATCGAATTACTCACGGCCACCTCTTCCTTTCAACGGTTTGTCAGCGCTGCAAAAGCCGGAGACGACGCCAGAGTGGCCAAAGCCCAGGCAGCCTTGTTGCCGGAGCTCTTGAGCTTCGCCCGACGCAAGGGAATCTTCTACCAAATTAAGTACATCGGTGCCGATGGCAACGAGCTTTTTGTGATCGAGCACGATGGGCAGGAGTATCACCCCTTGAATCCGAACCAGTTGAACGTTTCAGGGACGAGTTTTTACCTGTACCTTGCAAACAAAATGCCGCCCAACGCATTCACTTTTATTCCGGTTGAACTGATTGGCAGGGGTTCCAAAGCACTTCTTCCCGGTATTAGCTGCCTTTACCCGGTCTACTCGGGGAAGTTTTCCGGTCTTCTGGTGTTTCAGATCTACGCCCAGGCGTTTTTTAGAATCATGGAGCAAAAGACCCCACACACGCCCACTGGCATTGTCATGCTGGTAAACTCCGAAGGCTATTACCTGTACCATTCAGAAAAAAAGAAGGCCTGGAATCGGCTTTTGGCGTCCAAAGACGTTTCGAATCTCGAGGCAGATTATGGGGAAGAGGTCGCGGTGCGGTTGCTGGGGTCGTCATCCCCGTCCATACAAGAAGTCGGCGATGAACTGGTCGCACATGCTCCTCTATTTCCCGATTACCGGGGACTGGAAAACGATTACACCATCCTGAAGAGTGTCTCGAAAAAGGAAATATTCGCTCCTGCAAACACATTTAAGAAGCTTTTCTACGGGTTGTTGGGAATTTTTTTGTTGATTTCGCTGCTGTTCGCTTACCTCGGCACTCAGCAATTCACCGGACCTATCCAGAAGCTTCGACGAGAAGCAGAGGTCATTGCCCGCGGGGACTATCATTCCCGGGTCGACGTGGAAACCTACGATGAAATCGGGGAACTGGCTCGGCAATTCAACGTTATGGCTGAGTCGTTGGAGCAGCGGGAAACAGAGATTGCCCAGCACCAGCAGCATTTGGAACAGGTAGTCCGGCAACGCACCCGTGAATTGGAAAAGGAGAAGAACAAACTACAAGTCATCCTGGACAACGTGCCCAGCGGTTTCATGCTGGTGGACAAAGACCTCAGGGTCATTTCAGCCAGCGCGGCCATCGAATCCATCATCGGCAAACCACTGCGGGACATCCTCGGTCATTTTTGCTTTGAAGCCACCCGCTGCCACGAGAACGAAGACGACTGTCCCAGCCGATGCGTCTTTCAATCAGGCAGGCCAGAGTCTTATTTACTGCAGCGCCTTGGCCCGGAGGGCGAAGAGCAATATTTGGAACAGATAGCCATACCGTTGAAAAAGGATGGCAAGGTGGAGACCATCTTAGAAATTCTGACCGATGTTACCAAGCGTAAGAGGCTTCAGCAGCAATTAATTCGTTCAGAAAGGCTGGCTGCAACGGGTGAAATTGCAGCGGTGATCGCTCACGAGATGCGCAACTCCTTGACTTCTGTGCGCATGATCCTGCAGTTGTTGCGGGAGGCAGACCGGCTAATGCCTTCGGACACTGACTCTTTAAACGTGGCCCTGGACTCCATTGGTCGCATGGAAAACGTGGTCAAGGACCTTCTGCAACTGGCACGTCCGTCACCGCTGGAGAAACGCCCGGGTAACATCATTACCATCCTCAAGGAAAGCATTGAATTCACGCGGCACCAAATTCTGCGCCAGGGCATTGAGTTGGAGGTGGATCTAACGCCGGATTTGCCAGAAGTTGAGTTGGACCACCATCATTTGAAAGAAGCTGTGGTTAACTTGATTCTGAACGCTTCGCAAGCCATCGAAACCACTGGCAAGATTCACATTCGTTCCCGATTGACCACATTATCCCAAAACCTACGTGATCTGGGTGAAGTCCGGATCGCTGAAGACGAAAAAGTAGGCGTGGGCGTTCAGGAAGTAGTGCTGAGGAAGGGCCAGCGCACCATTAAAGTCGATATCATGGATTCAGGAATCGGGATGTCCGATGAAGAGATGCAACGAATCTTCAATCCTTTTTACACCACTAAACCTAAAGGAACTGGCCTGGGACTCTCTTTTGTGAAGAGAGTGGTAAATGCTCACGGTGGGCTGGTGAAGGTTGCGAGTCAGGTGGGCAAAGGCAGTCAGTTTTCGATCTTTATTCCAGCGTGAAGAAAATGAGCAAGACAAAAATCTTGATCGCTGACGATGATAAGAATATTCGCTTCGCCTTCCGCAAGACCTTCGAGCAAGACGGTTTTGTGGTCCTGTTAGCAGGCGACGGTAACGAGGCCCTGGACAAAGTGGCCACTGAGAAACCGACGCTGGTTTTCTTAGACATCACCATGCCCGTGAAATCGGGACTCGAGGTTTTGCAGGAAATGAGGGAGAAGGGATTGAACATCCCGGTGGTGGTCATCACCGGATATGGTACCATGCAAACGGCGGTCAAGGCTGTGCAACTGGGGGCCTACGAATATCTCACCAAACCGCTGGACGTGGACAAGGTACGCGTGGTGGCCCGCCGAGTTTTGGAGATGGTCAGGCTCCGAAAAGAAGTTGAAGACCTGAAGGCACAGCTTCATCGTCCCGTGCGGGAATTTGAGCTCATTGGTAACGACCCACAAATGCAAGAAGTTTACAAGAAGATTGGGTCCGTCACCACTACGCCTAACGCCACCAATGTCCTGATCGTTGGGGAGAGTGGCACAGGCAAAGAATTGGTTGCCAGGGCCATTCACAACAGCGGCACCTTTTCCCGTGAACCCTTTGTGGCCATCAATTGTACGGTTTTGCCGGAAACCTTGTTGGAAAGTGAACTGTTTGGCCATGAGAAGGGGGCTTTCACCGGCGCCGACAAACGCAAGTTGGGTAAATTCGAAGTCGCCAAGCAGGGAACGATCTATCTGGATGAAATCGGCGATATGTCGCCAAAACTGCAACAAAAATTGCTACGAGTCTTGCAGGAACGCGTTTTCGAACGGCTCGGGGGCAATGAACCCATTGAAGTGAAAGCCCGATTTATCGCTTCTACCAACAGAGATTTAGAGAGGGAGATCCGATTGGGCTGTTTCAGGGAAGACCTGTTTTTCAGATTGAACGTCATCAACATCGAACTGCCGCCGTTGCGGGTTCGTCGCGCGGATATTCCTGTTTTGGCCAATCATTTTCTGGTTAAGTACAACCGGCGACTGCACAAAGATCTAAAAGGGATCTCCCAGGAAGCGATGGCCTTGCTGAATCGCTATCCTTTCCCGGGTAATGTGAGGGAGCTGGAGAATGCCATCGAGCACAGCGTTGCCCTTGAAAAAGGCGAAGTGCTTCTGCCTGAGTCGTTGCCGCCGCAGCTCAGGACTCAACCAAATGACCAGGTCCTGGACATTCCCGTTACCAGCCCCATTTTGCACGAAGCCAGAAAAGCCGTGGTTGAGGCATTCGAAAAGAAGTTTCTGGTAGAACGATTGCGTTGCCACAGAGGCAATGTCACCGCCGCAGCAAAAGAAGCACAAATACAGCGCCAGAGCTTCCAGCGGTTGATGAAGAAGTACGACATCGATTCCAGCGAGTTCCGCTAAAATGATGACCGTTATACCTGTTGTTCCGTCAACGCGCAAACTCGTGCCACCTAACGGGTGGCACCCTGTCACCGATGCGGTGACATTTCAGGACTGTTCGAGCCATACAGTTTGGCGGTGAATGATTCTAATCCTATTAAAAACAAAGGTTAGTACCACAGATGCGATTTCGATTTTTCATGGCACGTTGTTTGTCTCCTGGCACAGCACAGAGACAAGAAATCCTTTTAATTTACAACAAACAAATGAGGAGAAATTGCCATGAAGAAGTCCATTCTATGGAGCACTGGTCTGGCGTTTGTTTTCGTGATCACAATTATTTCAGTTAAGGAGGCTCGGGCCATTCCGGTGTTTGCGCGCAAGTATAAAACCAGTTGCGCCACCTGCCATTACGCCTACCCGAAGCTCAACGGGTTTGGCAAGGCCTTCAAAAACAATGGCTACCGTTACCCGGGCGGCGATGAAAACTACCGCAAGGAAGAACCGGTAAGCATGGGATCTGAAAGCTACAAGAAGGTATGGCCCGATGCCATTTGGCCTTCCGACATCCCAGGTTTCTTGCCAATCGCCATTCAGCCGGTGGGGCGGATTAACTACAAACCCGATGGTGCGGTTAAATCGGAGTTTGAATTTCCCCATGAAGTGGAGGTGCTTTACGGCGGCACGTTAGGGGAACACGCTTCCTTCATTGGGGAAATTGAAATCGAAAATGAAGACAACGAGCCAGAATTTGCTTTTCCTTTCACCTTTCAATGGGATTTCAATCCCAAGTGGCACATTCAGGCAGGCACGGTGAAACCAGACCCGACGCCAGAACATCATCGCCTCACACGAAATCACTACAATGTCGCCAGTTTCCGCAGCCGCAGCCGATGGCGTTTTCGGGATCAACATACCGGACTTGAACTCTGGGGTACCAACAACGGTCCCAATGGACGCGGCGGCTACCGCTTTCAAGTCGGGATTGACAACGGACAGGGCATCAGCGATGCTAACAGCAGCAAAGACGTTTACGCCATCTTTAAATACAAGATTGGCGGCCTGGGCCAAATTGGCGGCACCGAAGGCGGAGCAAGTCAAAGCTCGGCATTTTATGAGGACAACAATTTTACGCTTGGTGGTTATGTTTACCACGGCACTGCCTCAGATGCTGCCGGCGTCAAAGAAAATTTTACTGTGGGTGGCGGTACCGTGGATTGGTGGTACAATCGTTTTATATTGAATAGTACCTTCATGTACATGCACTCGGAACTGCCGAATACACCCAACCGGAATTCAGTGGTGTGGTACGCTCAAAGCAACTACGTCATCTATCCGTGGCTTATCGGGCTGGTTAGATTTGAATATACGGACAAAGACGTTGACGACACCCTGGACGCAGAGTCGTTTCTGATTCCGGCCGTCACTGTGGTCCTCCGCGCCAATGTTCGCTTAACCTTCGAGTATTTTCGTCCTTTAGATGATGTCAACAAAAACAACGACTTGTTTGACATACAAGTTCAATTTGGAATCTAAACCCATGAAAGTCTGTGCAAAAGGAGTTAACTCATGAAAGCACTAAAATCTAAATCAACCTGGTACATCGTCTTAGCCTCGGTCCTCATTTGGTGCGGCAACAGCGCTGTAGCCGGCACCATCAAAGGCAAGATCAAGGTGAGAGGGGCTCGTGATGCCAGAGACGTGGTGGTCTATATCGACAAAGCGCCAGGCGAGTTCAAGCCACCGAAAGAACATCCAGTCATGGACCAGAAAAACCTGACATTTATTCCGCACGTGCTGCCTGTTTTGGCGGGTACCACTGTGGACTACAAGAATGATGACGACGTCCTGCACAATGTGTTTACGCCGGATAAATGCGCTGAAAAGTTTAATCTGGGTACCTGGCCGAAAGGAGAAGTCCGTTCCTATACTTACAAAAAACCGGGCTGTGTGGCAGTTATGCTGTGCAACGTGCATCCGGAAATGGAAGCCTGGGTCGTGGTGCTACAAAATCCTTACTTCTTCAAAACCGACAAAGACGGGGTCTTTACCATAGAAAACGTACCCACCGGAAAATACACCTTGAAAGTGTGGCACCAGAAACTCAAGGGCAAACCTCAGGAAATCGAAGTCCCGAAAGAAGGGGAGATTACGGTCGACTTCTCCATGAAAAGATAAAGCCCAAAAGCTGACCTTCCGCTGCAGAATTCTGCTTTGGCGTATGTGATTAGGGAAATAGCTGGTGTGGATCAAGGGAAAGATGATTTAGCCCTTTCAGGAAGGTCAGCTTCTCATTTTCCCATTAATTAAAAAGAAGGAGACATGAAATGATCAAGAGAATGGTCATCTCCTTAGGGTTGGCGATCTTCTGCTTCTTTTTCCTCTTTGGGCAAAGTACATTTGCCCAGGTGTCAAAGAAGGGCTATCGTTCCATTGAGCTGCTGCATAAAGGCCACATTCGGGGCAAGGTGCGTTATACCGGACCTGCAATGGAGCTGCCAGAGATCGAAATAACGAAGGATCCGAACGTCTGCGGTTCCCAACCACGCAAGCTCAAAGCCATCGACATCAGCGGCGACGGTGCGCTGAGAAATGCCGTTGTTTACATTGCTGACATCACGAGAGGGAAGCCCTTCAGCCCGGTGGCCGGGCCGCCTGTGCTGGAGCAAAAGGGGTGTGCCTACTACCCACATGTTCAAGTAGTACCAGGACGTTCTACCCTGAAGATTGTCAACGAGGATAAGCTCTGGCATAACGTGCACGCTTATCTTTTTCCTTATGATACCCAATTCGTGCTCTATCCAAGCAGTCTACCCGGCGGAGGCAGGACTTTATTCAATGCGGCTATGCTGAAGTTCGTAAAAAAGATTTTCCGGGATTTGCCTGAGAAAGGAATTGTTAAATTCATGTGTGATGCCGGCCACACCTGGATGACTGCCTACATAGTCCTTGCCGAACACCCGTACTTCGCAAAAGTGGACCAGGACGGTCGTTTTGAGCTCAAGGACGTCCCGGTGGGTACCTATGAATTGGCTGTGTGGCACGAATACTTCGGCACCAAGACCAAAGACATTGAAATCTTCGATAACACGTATACGAGGGTTGATTTTGTGTACAAGCAAGGTAGCGAGTAATGACGACACAACCCGTCAACGCCGAGTGGCTCAAGAAGAACTTCCCCTGCTACTGGGCCTGTCCAGTGCACACGGAGGCTGGACGATATGTGAATCTGATTGCTCAAGGACGGTTTGAGGAGGCTTACCGGGTTGCCAGGGCGCCCAATCCCTTTGCCTCCATTTGCGGAAGGATTTGCGCGGCGCCATGTGAAACCGCCTGCCGCCGGGGTGAGTTGGACAAGCCCATCTCTATTCGCGCGTTGAAACGCTTTGTCTGCGAACGCTATGGCGTCGAGAGCATGATCGACATCACCAGGATTTATGAAGCGCTGGGACCCAGAATCAAGCCAAAGAACAAGTGGGTGGCAGTCATCGGCGCGGGACCGGGCGGCATGTCCTGTGCTCACGATCTTGCGCTTCTGGGATACAAGGTCACCGTGTTCGAAAAGCAAGCTATCCCGGGTGGCATGCTGACGCTGGGTGTGCCAGAGTATCGATTGCCGCGGGAGCTGGTACGCATGGAAATCAATGCCATTCTCAGCCTCGGTGTGGAGCTCAAACTGGGGAAAGCGCTGGGCCGCGACTTTACCTTGCAGGACTTGAAAGACAATGGCTACGAAGCCATTTTTCTGGCAATCGGTGCACACAAGAGTCGCGACCTGCAAATAGAAGGGGTCGGGCTCGACGGCGTTCTGCGGGCTGTGGATTTTCTCCTGAACATCAACATGGGCTACAAAGCCGATTTGGGTGAAAAGATCGTGGTCATCGGCGGAGGCAACGTAGCCATCGACGTGGCGCGCACAGCAGCACGGCAGGAGCGAATCGAAGAGGTGGCTTCTGACATCACCGCGGCGTTGGACGTGGCCCGGTCTGCTGTGCGGTTTGGAGCCAAAGAAGTGCACATGGTGGTCTTGGAGTCGCGCGAAGAGATGCCGGCTTCCGAGGAAGAAATTGACGAGGCCCTGGAGGAACGCATTCACATTCACAACTCTTTAGGGCCTAACCGAATACTGGGCGCAAACGGCCAGGTCACGGGACTGGAGACGGTCAGATGTGTCTCGGTGTTTGATGAGAACGGCCGCTTCAATCCGAAATTTGCCCCGGGAACTGAAGAAGTCATAGAGGCAGATTCCATCATCATGGCCACCGGTCAGACTTCCGATCTGTCGTTCTTGCGACCGGAAGACGGCGTCGAGGTGACGCCACGCAACACCATAAAAGTCGAACGAGGCACATTAGCGACCACCGCACCGGGCATCTATGCAGGAGGTGATGTCAGCTTCGGCCCACGGATCGCCATCGATGCCGTCGCAGACGGCAGACGTGCTGCCCGCTCCATCGACGAATATCTTACTGGAAGAAAACAGGAGGAGAAAAGAGTCTCGATCACGAAGTACGACTCCTTTGAGTACGAACAACAACCCGAGTTTGAAAAAGTAGATCGCGTTCCAATCCCGACTCTGCCAATCGACCGAAGGGTTGGCGTGGCACAGGTAGAATTAGGATATTCTGAAGCAGAGGCGGTCCTGGAAGCCAAACGCTGTTTGCGCTGCTGGATTAACACGGTGTTTGAGGGACGGGAGGCCACGGGTTCCGAATGCATTCTCTGTGGGGGTTGTGCCGACATTTGTCCCGAGAACTGCATCGAGCTGGTCTCTTTGCGGCGCCTGGTTTCCGACCCAGAAGCCATGCGCGCGTTAGAACAGTCAGAAGATTTCTTGTTAGGCCGCGGCCAAACGAGCAGCGGTGAAGCCTTCGAAGGCGCCGTCATGTTGAAGGATGAAACCATTTGCATTCGCTGCGGGCTTTGTGCGAAACGTTGTCCCGTCCAGTGCATTTCAATGCAAGGATTTGAAATTGAGGAAAGAGTGGCTTATGAGTAAGAACAAAAAGGACGACAAGTCGGGCCCGAGCAAACGGGTCACGCGACGAGAATTCTTAAACACTCTGGGTACCGGTGCGCTGGTTGTCAGCGGATTGGGGGCGGCGGGCGTGACCTGGGATTATCTTTCCCCAAATGTGTTGTTCGAGCCACCGTTGAGGTTTAGAGTTGGCAAGCCAGAAGATTACACGCCAGGTACGGTGACTTTAAATGCAGAAAGGAAGGTTTTCGTCGTGCGGGATGCGCAGGGTTTCTTTTATTGCCTGACTGCGGTGTGCACCCACTTGGGTTGCCTGACCTTCTGGAAAGGCGATGAGAACCGTATTGCTTGTCCCTGTCACGGCAGCCGCTTCTCGCGACACGGGGATGTGATTCGCGGACCTGCACCAAGAGCCTTGCCGCACTTTCGCATCAAGCTGGACGATCGAGGGGAGTTGATTGTCGACAAAAACGAAATCGTTAGCGAAGATTACATCTTGAAGGTGTGAATGTCATGGCAAACCACATTAAGAACTTATTCGTTCAATCCAAGGCCTGGAAATCGATTTTCAGAACCGGTGTCCCAAGGTCCAACCTGGACCGGTCGTATTTGATATTCAACAATCTATTCTTACACATTTTTCCGGTTAAGGTCAAGCGAACTTCCCTGGCTTTCAAAGCAACATATTTCCTGGGGGTTACCGCTTTTGCCTTGTTTGTCATCCTCGTGGTCACGGGAATTTACTTGATGCTCTATTACCACCCCTCGATCCCGCAGGCTTACCAAGACATGAAGGATTTGGAGTTTGTCGTGTCCAGTGGCCGCTTCATTCGCAATATGCACCGTTGGGCAGCCCACGGCATGGTCGCAGTGGTTTTTCTCCATCTCTTGCGGGTTTTCTACGCTGGAGCTTACCGGCCTCCCAAACAGTTTAACTGGGTCGTTGGCGTGGTGTTGTTTCTACTAACCTTGTTGCTTAGTTACACCGGCTACTTGCTGCCATGGGATCAGTTGGCCTTGTGGGGCATATCGGTAGGTACGAACATGCTGGGCTACGCGCCTTTGATCGGAAAAAAGTTCAGGTTTCTACTTCTGGGAGGAAACATTGTTTCCGAAAACGCCTTGCTGCGATTCTACGTTCTCCATGTTCTGGTCTTACCTTTGTTTATGACGATTCTAATTGGCATCCATTTCTGGCGGGTGCGAAAAGACGGCGGAATCACACCTTTGGCCAAAAGCGAGACGGAAGTGCACAAAAAAGAAGGTCGATAAACCATGAATCAAAACCCGGATTTTAAACTCGAAGAAATCGTTGAGCCTGCAAAAGTGCCAAAGCGGGTAGCATTCATAAAAAAGGACACCAGCGCCCTGGTTAAGGAGACGGAAGAAGACTTGGTGATGAGTTACCCGGATCTCCTGCTGCGGCTGCTCATCGGTTTTGAGATTCTGTTAATTGTTTTAGCGATCATTTCTCTTTTACTTAATGCGCCGTTGGAAGAGCTGGCCAATCCTCAACATACGCCCAATCCGGCGAAGGCGCCCTGGTATTTTCTCGGTCTCCAGGAAATGTTGCACCTGTTTCCACCACTGGTGGCAGGGGTGCTGATTCCCACTCTTGTGGTCATTGCCCTCATCGTGATTCCTTACTTTGAGATCAACCTCAAGCGCGAGGGGCTTTGGCGCGAGAATCAACGGACTACCCTGACCTGGCTGACTGCCATCACCCTGGTCATGATTGTGGTGCTGTCGTTTTTCGAGGCTTTTGCGATCATCATTCCGACGGCTGTCCTCTATGCCTTCATGATCTTGCCCTATGTCACTGGGAAAGAAACGGGTTTTATAGGCAGGTTAGGCCGTCTTTCCCTGGCAGAGTGGATCATGACCTGGTTCGTTCTGGTCGCCACTATCTTGACAATCATTGGAACCTTATTTCGCGGTCCGGGCTGGGAATGGACCTGGCCCTGGCAAGGAATCTATTAAACGCAAATGGAATGACGATGGAGACAGGCGAATTAAACAAATGGTACGGAATTGCGAGTCTGGTTTTCTTAGTGGTGCTGGCAATCTCACCTGCCAAAGACTACTTCAGGCAGTGGCGGCACTATCAGAAAGAATACAACAAACTGTTGTTGGCCCAACCCAAACGGAAGAAACCCGTGCCCATTGGCATTAAGCAGATTTGGAATAAGAAATTGGATCGGGTAGACCGCTGTACCTCCTGCCACCTGGGCGTTGAGGAAAGGGATTTGGTTGGAGCTAAGCAGCCGTACACGCCGCATCCGCGCGTCTACCACGATTTGAATGAGTTCGGGTGTACGATTTGTCACGACGGGCAAGGGCTTGCAACGAGCAAAGAAAAGGCCCACGACGGGCGGCCTTATTGGGAGGAACCGTTGTTGCCGCGAGAATACCTGGAAGCCTCTTGCGGAAAATGCCACAAAGAAGAAGTTGTGCCCCGAGCACCCGTGCTGACTTTGGGTCGAACGCTGATCAAAAAATATAATTGCGCGGGCTGCCACAGAATTGGAGAGGTAACCAAAGAATACGCTCCCCGCCTGGACGGCATCGGTGACAAAACGAATCGAAGCTGGTTGGTGCGCTGGCTAAAAGATCCCAAGGCTTTTCGACCGGAAACCAGGATGCCCGACTTTAAACTCAGTGACGAAGAGGCAAATCTTCTGGCTGATTTTCTTATGACCTTCAAAAGCTACCCCAACGGGAAAAAGCTCAGCACGGTACCGGCTGAGTTGCAGCAAGAATATCCTCCCGACGATTGGGTTGATGCCGGAAAAGCTAAGTTCAGGCAAGCACGTTGCATTAGTTGCCACTTGGTGGAAGGCAAAGGTGGGCCGCTGGCACCGGATTTAGCGAAAATAGCAAGCAAGGCCCGGCCAGCCTGGTTGGTTGCTTATCTACTGGACCCAAAAGGATTTCAGCCCGAAGTGAAGATGCCTCAGTACGGGTTTACACGAGAAGAAGCCCAGAGGGTCACGGCCTACATGAAGAGCGAATTCGTGGACTGGGATGCCCCGGAGGACACCACCGAACACATCCCGGAAGCGAACTTTTATGAAAAGGGACTCAAGCTGTTCAACCAGTACAATTGCGGCGGTTGCCACCAGCTAACCGGCATTCCAAAGGTGGAAAACATGGGTCCGGATCTCTCCGACATTGGAGACCGGCATCTGTACCAATTGGAGTTCGGCAGTACGGACATTCCCCGTACTCTGCCTAATTACATTTATAACAAATTGGCCAATCCGCGCCAGTTTGTGCAGACGGCGAGAATGCCGCAGTTCAATTTCAGTGAAGAACAATTACAGGCCATTACCACCGCGTTGCTGGCTGTTACCCAGGAAAAGTTGCCATCGCAGTTCACGGTTCAACCAGAGCCTCAAAGCCCCTTCGACCCGCAGGGCGACTTTGGGCGTATTGTTGACAAGTATTCTTGCTTTTCCTGCCATGTCATCAATGGTCGCGGATTTCGCCTGGCGACGGACCTGACGAAAGAAGGGAGTCAAACCCAGAGGGACTGGCTGAAGCAATATTTTAGGATACCCTACTCCATGCGTCCCATTCTTACCGAACGCATGCCTAATCTGTTCATGCCCGAGAAGGACATCACAACTGTGGTGGACTATTTCAACCTGGCGCTGCGTGATGATGAAATTGACTCGGTGGCGATTCCCTTAAACGACGCCCGGTTGGTCGACAGAGGTCGTGACCTGTTTTTCGAAAAATATGGTTGTCAAGCCTGCCATCAGGTGCAAGGTAAGGGGGGGTACGTGGGACCGTTGCTGGACCGCACCGGAGATCGACTCACGGCAGGCTGGGTTTATCGCTGGATCAAGAATCCCCAAGAGTACAAAGCCGATACCATCGATCCCACTTCCGGCATGTCCGACGACGAGGCCCGTGCGGTCACCGCTTACTTAATGAGTTTGAAGGGAGAATGAAAAACCATGCCAAAGCTCTGGAATTTAGCACTATTTACTTCTTTAACCCTCGCTTTATCCTGTGGTGGAAAGGAGGCATTGGTTTCGGGCAAGAATGCACCGGTGGACACTGTGACCGTGGCGCAAGAAGAAGTTCAAACCAAGGAGGTTACTCCGTTGTTGGACTTGACTTACGCCGAACGTAAAGGCAAACGCCTGTACGACAAGTATTGTGCCATCTGTCATGGCAGTAAGGGCGAAGGGGACGGATTTAATGCCTACAATTTGAATCCGCGTCCAAAAGATTTTACTCAGGAGGGGTACTTTTCCGGCATAACCGACGCCTGGCTCTTCGAGGTCATTAGCCAGGGAGGGCGCGGTGTGAAGCGCTCCATTCTGATGCCTTCCTACGAGAACACGTTGAGCAGGCAGCAAATCGAAGATATCGTAGCCTACGTTAGATTTCTTGCGAAGTAGCACGCCGCCAAAGGGTGCGTAGCTACCTGGCCAACCTTTTGCATCTCCCGCACCACTTCGCTTCTCTTAAGCTGCCCCGATCCCAATCCACATTTGCCATTCCCATAATCAAGAAAAATCGCCTATCTTTTCTCAAAAATAGGAAAAGAAGCCAGGCTGGGTCCACAACATAAAAGCTCAATTCGTGCACAGTCAGACCAGGGTGCCCCATCGAACGCGCTTTTGTGCCTTTCACAACTGCCATCCTCTTGTGCATGAAAAGCAGGTTAGGAGTCTTAACTTCAATAAAAGCAGACCGTAATTCCGAAGTGACAACGCGGGCAACATCTCAATTCCTCGGGGGGCACGACGCTTCGCGAAACAAACCGGGCTGCTGGAGTCTGGGTTGCCGAGTTGAGGCGTGGTTGGATTTATTTGGCACGCAGATTGAACACACTCTAAGGATTAGAGGGGCTTTACCTAATCATGAAATTCTTTTTCAGAAACTGCGCTATCGTCGTACGTCATGGCGGCAGGATCACTGTGGCCAGCGAAGTCAGGCAAGGCACCGCCTTCAGTGTGTTTATCCCAAACAACTGCCATGCGCAAAGGGGCCTGAGATGGCGGAGATCTTGATAATTGATGACGAAGAGAGAATGTTGACCGGTTGTGTCGATATTCTAAAAGGGCTTGGTCATCGTCCGGTTCCAATTGGCAGTGCAGTTCAGGCCATTCGATGCTTAGAGACGCAGGAATTCGATCTGATTCTTTGTGATCTGTTTATGCCCGACATGGACGGCCTCGAGTTTCTCGAACAAGTCCACCAATTGGTGCCTTTTACACCGGTGATCATTCTTACTGCTTACGGTTCCATAGATCGGGCAGTTGCGGCTATGCGCTCCGGCGCCTTTGACTTCATTGAAAAACCGTTTGAAATTGAGCATCTTAAAATCGCACTGGGCAAGGGACTTCGGCAGCGTGAGTTGTTCCGGGAACGCAAACACCTGCTGCAACAGTTAGAAGACAAATACAGTTTTGACCGAATCATAGGTCGCAGTGCGGCCATGCAAAAGGTGTTCGACATGATTTCCAGCGTGGCCCCTACGGATGCAAATGTCGTGATCACGGGGGACAGCGGAACCGGCAAAGAGTTGGTTGCTCGCAGCATCCATGCCCATAGTAGGCGCTCTGCCAGACCCTTCATGCCGGTCAACTGCGGCGCCTTGCCCGAACCTCTTTTCGAAAGCGAGATCTTTGGCTACGAAAAGGGTGCTTTTACCGGAGCAACCGGTCGCCGGGCCGGCCTGCTGGAGCTGGCCAATAGCGGCACTTTTTTTCTGGACGAAGTTTGTGAGCTTTCAGAAGCGCTCCAGGTAAAACTCTTGCGTGTGCTTCAGGATGGTCAGATCAGAAGGCTATCTGGCGATGAACTCATCGGCGTGGACGTGCGTTTCATTGCCGCCTCCAACCAAGACCTGGAGTCAGCGGTGAAACTGGGCCGGCTGCGGGAGGACTTCTTCTACCGGCTCAATGTTGTCAGCATTCATTTGCCGCCTTTGCGCCAACGGCGAGAGGACATCCGATTGCTGGCGGAGCATTTTCTACAGCGCCTTCTAAAAGCGACGCCCAAGAAGATCGTGGGGTTCCATGAAGAGGTCTTACATTGCTTGGAGAATTACGACTGGCCCGGAAACGTACGAGAACTGGAGAATACGGTCGAACGGGCGGTGGCGCTGACCAAGACAGAGGAAATCAACCTGTCGGCGTTGCCACCACTAATGCGGCATGACAGGGACAAACCGTGGCCCGGCACAGGGCTTTCACTGGTAGAAGCCAAAAACCAGGCGGTCGAGGAAGTCGAGCGCACCTATCTCCTTTCCCTTCTGAAGAAACACCATGGTCACGTCACCCACATGGCTGCGGAAGCCGGCATGACGCGCCGCAGCTTGCACCGCCTGTTGGCGCGCCACGGACTGTCGGCCGATGCCTGGCGCAGACCCCAGTAGTGGTGCGTGGCTTGTTCACAACCAGGTCCTATCCTGACACCTCATACTCTTAACGAGAAATCGATGTCTCACTGTGGCCTCTTTGCCACAACGGAAATAAGTCACCAAAAAACAAATTGATAAGGCGACACGGAAGGAATTATTGAGCCTTGAATGTCTCATTGTTGCGCCGGAGATGTCCTTGCACAGGAAACTGTCGGAAGCCTGATGCGACAATGCACTGTTGTTAAGAGAGTTAACTCAAGAAAAATTGTTGGCATCGTCCAAACATTTCGCAATGGTGGAATGTGATTTGCAAGGTAATGCAGCAAAAAGGGCAGAGGTCATCATGGACACCCATCTGGGCATCATCAAAAGTAAGGACCCCAAAACAATCTCTGTGCTTCGGGATGCGGGCAACGCCATTGGTTTGAAGCTGACTGTTGATGGAAGAGCCGCGGAGTTCTTGCTGCACCTGCAAGAAAATGACTACCGTGTTAGCATTTTTGACTATGGCGGAGTCGATTCCGATAGTTTGACCTGGGTACGCTTGATTAGACGTTTGCGGCCCAAGCTTCCCCTCATCCTCGTTGGCGACCATCTGGACAAAAGTGTTGGTGCGCAAATGTACCAGGAAGGAATCTTCTATCTCGGCTTACGTCCACTGGACGCTAAGGTGTTAGTCGACGTGTTGCAGGCAGCCGTCCGGTCGTCAAATTCAACACGCCGAAAAGAAACCAAAGGCACTACATCCCGGACTTCAGAGCAGCGTTAAGAGGTTCATTCTCAAGCTTACTAAAGGAGGTGACTAAAGATGTGGCAAGGATGGGTCAATGGCATCATCGGGTTGTGGCTTATCCTATCCGGCATCGTTGGTGCAGGGTTAAACGCACCGTGGAACTACATCATCACCGGCGTGGTGGTAGCGATCCTGGGTTTCTGGATGATCAAGGTGTGGCAAAGCTTAATCTCTGGCATTCTTGGTCTCTGGATGATCGTCTGTGGGATCGTTGGTACCGCACTCATGCACCCGGCGAATCTGATCATCGTGGGCGTGGTAGTAGCCGGACTGAGCTTCTGGGAAAGCGTGACCAGGAAGCCACAAACCAGGATGGCTTGAGTTGCTCATGCGGCCTGGTTCTCTGAACCCGGCCGCGTTTCTTCCACCTCTTGGGCTAATGCATTGACCAGAGACGCCAGAGGTGCACTTTAAACACATTACCAGCCTTTCCAACAAAGTATCCTACCCCGAATTCATTTTGACCAATCTTCCCAAGCGCGGTTCGTAGCGAATTTTCTTTCCAGGAGGTCGTCCGGTTAGGTGGCATGAAGGGTCGGTGGCAAGGGAGCGCCCACCGTGTCGATAATACAAACAGAGCCACGAAAATTTGCAACAAATTTCAGGCAAACGGAAAATCCCTTAATTCCTAACGTCTCGTGCGCATCCACAGACCGTATGTAAACAGTCATCATACAACAAGGAGAATTATTATGGGAGCATTTGGTGATCTTAACCGGATCGGCACTAACATCCAGGCCTTGCAATCCCTGAATTCGCTCAACAAGATCAACAATCAGCTTGGCGTTCGCCAGTTGCGTTTGGCTACTGGCAAGCGAATCAACAGTGCTGAGGATGATGCGGCTGGCTTTGTCATCGGCCGAAACTTGCAAGCGAGGTCGAAGGGTCTTGCGACGGCATTGAACAATGTTGGGGATGCCAAGTCTTTATTGTCCATTGCAGAAGGTGGCTTGAACAACATCCTGGATATTTTGGAGACCATGAAGGAGAAGGCAACCCAGGCAGCCAGCGATACCCTTGGCAGTAGTGAACGAAATGCCATCGAAGACGAATTGGACGCGTTAGCGGCGGAAATCGATGATATCGTGACCGAAACCACTTTCAACGGTGCGAGCTTGCTGACCTCCGTCAACAAGACCATCCAGACCGGTGCAGAGACTACCGACACTCTGGTGATTTCTGTTACCAGTCAAAGTCACACGGCGGGTGCCTTAACCGTGGACGACGCCAACATCACCGTGAGCTCGTCCTCTTTTGCCTCCGATGCCTTGAGCAAAATCAACACCGCCATTACCACCGTGAAGAACAGCATCGCTTCAATCGGCTCCTATCAGTCGCGACTGACGACCAAAGAATCAACTTTGTCGACGGCTATAACCAACACGGAGGCCTCGCGTAGTCGGATCGTTGATGCTGACTTTGCCAAAGAGCAGCTCGAGTCGCTGAAACTGCAGATATTGCAACAAACGGCTTCGGCTTCGTTGACGCAGGCAAATGCTGCCCCGCAGGTAGTGTTGTCTCTATTCGGCGGTTAGACCAAGAGTACATTCCGCAATTCTAATTAACCGGTAAAGACCGGAGAGCAAGGGAGGTGCTTTCTCAAATGTCAAGTGAGTACCACTACAATATCAAAGAACATTAAGGAGAACTATTATGGGAGCATTTGGTGATCTTAGTCGAATCGGCACTAACATCCAGGCCTTGCAATCGTTGAATTCGCTCAACAAGATCAACAACCAGCTTGGCATTCGCCAGTTGCGTTTGGCGACTGGCAAGCGAATCAACAGTGCTGAGGACGACGCAGCGGGCTTTGTAATTGGCAGAAACTTGCAGGCGAGGTCCAAAGGTCTTGCGACAGCATTGAACAATGTTGGGGATGCCAAGTCTTTGTTGTCCATTGCAGAAGGCGGCTTGAACAACATACTCGATATCTTGGAGACGATGAAAGAGAAAACAACCCAGGCCGCCAGCGACACCCTTGGCACTTCAGAGCGGAATGCCATCGAGGATGAACTGGATGCCCTGGGCGATGAAATTGATGACATCGTCAGTGAAACCACCTTCAACGGGATTTCCCTCTTGAGTGGCGTGACGAAAAGCTTTCAAACCGGGGCTGAAACAACCGACACCCTGACCGTAACCGTAACTTCCGCTAACCACGACTCCGCTGCGCTGGGCGTTGCCGACGCAAGCATCCAGGTGGACTCTGCGGCGAACGCTTCCACCGCGCTCAGTCGGGTAAATTCGGCCATTACCACGGTAAAAAACAGCATTGCTTCGATTGGCTCTTATCAGGCACGACTGGCAACCAAAGAATCCACTTTGTCCACAGCCATCACCAACACCGATGCCTCGCGAAGTCGGATTCTGGATGCCGATTTCGCCAAAGAGCAGCTCGAGTCCCTGAAACTGCAAATATTGCAGCAAACGGCCTCGGCGTCTTTAACCCAAGCAAACGCGGCTCCGCAGATTGTGCTTTCGCTATTCCGTTAATCTCTACCGAAGTCGATCAATTAAGGGGTTTTCAAATATGAAGACCCCTTTTTTGTTATTAACCGGTCTTCAGCACTTTTTGGGAGCCAGGAAACTGCAAACGATGAGTACTTTAGTCCCTTTCCAATATGCCGATATGCTTTTAGGAAACGCTCTGTTGTATGTAACGCAATCGTCGCGATTGCGAGGGCG